>CANJPG010000012.1 GCA_947476065.1 Fidelibacterota bacterium | reverse complement strand
GGACCGTCTTGTCGCCCCGTAGAGCCTCAAGCGCCACACGCGCCTTGAACTCGCCCGTAAACCGTCGCCGTGTCGTCATAGCCAATCCCTCCGTTACCGAGGGAATACACCTTAACACCCTGTCCGATTTCCTGGGACCAGCTCAATCTATCGCAAGCATGGACGCGTTGACGATGGCGTAGAGATGCTTAAGACAGCCTTAGAAATACATCCTAAAAATTTTCAGACGCTGCAAAATCTCGGCACGTTTCTTTTTGATCAAGGTAAAGACGAGGAAGCCGTCTGCGCCTATAAAAGTGCCTTAGCGCTGGAAACCAATCATGTCGAAACCCTAAATGCTTTGGGAGACTTACTCGGTCGCCAGGGACATCACGACGAAGCGGCGGAAACCTATCGTAAGTCACTTGCATCCAATCCTGTGCAACCGCGAGTACTCTCAAAACTGGGTGACCTTTTGGGTAAGGTCGGCGCATGGGGGGGCAGCGTCGTATTTCACCGTCGAGCGTCGGCATTGGATCCAGACGACATGAATACACTTGGGCAGTTAGCCCTAGCGGAAAACCTTTCGGGCCATTCTCCTGCCGAAACTCTGCATCGGATGATCCAAATTCCTGCTACCAAACGTGCCGATGTCGCCATGAAGATGTGGGCGGCCTTAACGCTTAATCTCCCCGAGAAGGCATTTTCGTTCACGTCCCCCAAATTTAACACGCTCCCATACGATAGTTTGTCGCGCTTTTATAAGCCCGACCTGGACGCACGACTTGCAGAGCTACCTGCGCTGAAAGGTGCATGGCCCCGACCGGATACCGGACCCGTTATCTATGCCGCAGCGAGCGGGGATTATGCCGAGATATTCGCGCAAGACTTCGTGAGCTCGGTATTGTCCAAATCACCGGATGCTGCAGTCCACCTGCATGTCATGAATCCCGCCGGCTACGATGCGGCTGAGGCGCTAGGCGGATTTCCGAAGTCGCGACTAACGTGGTCCTTTGAGGACATTGGAGATTGCCCGAAAACCCTCTATTCCACGCGACGTTTCGTTCGTCTCGCGCAATTTATTCTTGGCGTGGAGCAGAGGTTTATGGCGGTGGACGTCGATTCTGTATTTAACGGTGACGCCTCATTAGCCCTTGGTGAGCTCGGCGCCTTTGACGTCGCGCTGTATCCCCGTGAAAGGGAGCCCTTCGCCAACCAAATGGTCAGTGCCGGAGTGATAGCGCTTTCTCCAACAACCGGCGGTCGCGACTTCGCCCAATTTCTGGCGGCCTATATTCTTCATTTTGACAGCCTGGGCACGTCACAATGGTTCCTGGACCAGCTAGCGATCGTGTCGGCGCGCGCTTGGTTTAACAACAATGCTGCCGGCGTGATCATCAAAAATATGCCGCAGAACACAATCGATTGGTCGGAACACTATCGTCATGACAGCCTAATTTGGACGTTAAAGGGCGGCGAGAAAACAAACATCATCCGTGAGGGGGTTCGAGGCGACAGCTTTAGTCCGGCAGATCAACGCCTTCCGGGAGTGACCTGACCGATTTTCTGTACCAGTCGTGATGGAATTGTCACATTGCCAGCGGCCTCCTCGGCTACCAGCCCCGCCCTGCGACCACTCACCGCCAAGCGTAATTAAAAACCCCGACGCGGCATGCATGGCTGGGGCCCCCGCATTGAGCATACCCCCCCCTGCCGGTTTCGGGGGGATGGGGGTCGGAAAGTGGCGCCGGTGATTCCATCTTTCTCTGGCTATCGTCCTTTTTTATTAATCGCCACCACATTCCCCGCCTTAGCGACTGTGCCGCAAAACTTCGCCCACTCGTCCATCATGCGTTTGCGCTTCTCCATGAGGTCGCCGCGCCTGCCGGTGGTTGCCTGGTGGTTGCTATTGGCATTTCGACCACGCTCGTCGAGTGCCTATTTTTAGACTAAGTCATTGATTTTAAATGGTGCCGACGCGCGGAATTGAACCGCGGACCTACTGATTACGAATCAGTTGCTCTACCCCTGAGCTACGTCGGCGCCTAGTGGCCTGTCCCTTGAATACCCAAGGGGGCCCGGAATTGGCGGCGGAACATAGGCGGTTCAGCCGCCCCTTGCAAGAATGAGTGCAAGATAGGAGCAACGGCCCAATTGGCCTATCATTGGGGCCATGAATAAAGCCTTACCCGGACGCGAGATAACCGCTGAGGTCGCCATCGTGGGCGCCGGGCTTGTCGGCGGCACCTTGGCCGCAGCCCTGGCCCGCTTCGGGGTCAAGACCGTGGTCATCGACCGCCTCGAGCCTGCCGCCACGATTGCTGCCGACTTCGACGGCCGCGCCTCGGCGGTGGCCTTGAGCGGCCAGCGCTTCCTCAGCGCTATCGGCATCTGGCCCCATCTGGCCACGCAGAACGAACCGATCCGCGAAATCCGCGTCTCCGACGGCAGCTCGCCCTTCTTCCTGCACTATGATCACGCGGAGGTGGGCGACGCGCCTTTGGGCTTCATGGCCGAGAACCGCCACTTGCGTGCCGCCATCGCCGCCGAGCTGCGGGCCCAGGACGCCCCACCCTTGGTACTGGCCCCCGCCGCCGTCACCGCCATGTCGCAAACAGCCGACGCCGTCACGTTGACGCTCGCGGACGGCCGCGCGGTCAGGGCATCGCTGGTAGTCAGCGCCGAAGGCCGCGACGCCAAGCTGCGTACGCTCGCCGGCATCGGCGTCACCGGCTGGACCTATCCGCAGGTGGCAATCGTCGCCACCATCGGCCATGCCCGGCCCCACGACGGCATCGCCCATGAACATTTCCTGCCCGCCGGGCCCTTCGCGATTTTGCCGCTGCCTGATGAAAAGAATGTACATCGTTCATCTCTGGTCTGGACGGAACGTGCCGAATTGGCCGCGGGCTATCTCGCGCTGTCTGACGATGCCTTCTTGGGTGAAATTCAGGAACGCGTCGGCGGATTTCTCGGTGACCTTTCTTTGATCGGGCCGCGCTTCAGCCATCCGCTGGGTCTGCAGTTCGCCGCACAATATTCAAAGGGACGCCTGGTGCTGGCCGGCGACGCAGCCCACGGCATCCACCCCATCGCCGGACAGGGTTTGAACTTGGGCTTGCGCGATGTGGCAGCTCTGACCGAGATCATTGTCGATGCAAAACAGTTGGGCCTTGATCTCGCTCATCCCGAAGGCATGGCGCGCTATCAGCGCTGGCGGCGCAGCGACAACCTGATCATGGCCGGCGTCACCGATGTGTTGAACCGGCTGTTCTCCAATGATGTGACGCCCCTGCGCATGGCGCGCGACGTTGGGCTGGGGATCGTCAACAAACTGCCGCCGGTGAAAAAGCTTTTGATGCGCCATGCAATGGGAACGGTCGGCGATCTGCCGCGGTTGATGCGTGGCGAAAGCCTGACTTAGGGGTCTCGGCTCAACCCGCGCTTGGCCAGTTCCGCGACATATTTCTCCCAGCGCGCCGCATACTCTTTTCCAAGCTCGTGCAGATAGCGCCAGGAATAGATGCCCGTGTCGTGCAAGTCATCGAAGACCAGCTTGACGGCATAGTTGCCCACCGGCTCGATGTTCATGATGCCGACCTTGCTGCGGCCAGGCACGATTTTTTTCTCGGACGGATTATGTCCCTGCACTTCCGCCGATGGGCTTTCGACGCGCAGGTATTCCGCCGGCAGATCAAAATGCTCGCCGCTGTCGAAAGCGATGTGCAGGGTGTTGGCGGATGGTTCGTAGGTAATCGCCGTGGGCCAAGGCGCGCCGGCGTTCGCGTCAGTCATCGAGGCGGCGCGCTTCGTCGGGTAGCATGATTGGGATGCCGTCGCGCACCGGATAAGCGAGCCCGGCCTTGCGGCTTACCAGTTCGCCCGCCGCACGGTCGTATTCCAGCGGCCCTTTGGTGAGCGGGCAGACCAGGATTTCAAGCAGCTTGGGATCGATCTCGCCGGCGGCGTTGGGCGCAGCGTTGGACATGGCGGTTCCTATTGTTTGGGCGCGTCGGGTTTGCCGGCGTCGAAGACGCCCATCTGCAGCAATTTTACCAGGGCGGCGGCACGCTCGCTCATGGTTTCGGCTTCCAGCAGCGCCTGTTTTTCGCGCGGATCGAAGGGGCAGATCATGCACATGGAGGTAATAAGACTTCCATCGGTCAGGCCTTTGAGCACGTCGAGGTTGATCGATATGCTCTGCATTTCAAGGTACGGCCTGAGATAGGTCATCAGATGTTCGCGGTTGAGTTCGAATTTCGGCGGCGGCTCCAGATCGTCTTCGAAGTCATCGTAGTTGGCGCGCACGCGCCGATAGCCGTTGCGGCCTTCGAGTTCCTTGACGATGCGAAAGCGCGCTAGGCCCTTGAGCAGAATCAACAGGCGGCCGTCGTCGGTTTCTTCAAAAGACGCGATGCGCCCCGCGCAGCCGACGCCATACACCGCCGGCTCGCTTTCCGGCGTCATGCGGTCGGCGGGGATTCTGTCCTTTGGCGTCTTGTCGTAGTCGGGCTGCACCATGCCGAAGATGCGCCCGGTCTTGAGCGCGTCGAGCGTCATGTTGAGATAGCGCGGCTCGAAGATATTGAGCGGCAAGCGGCCCCAGGGCAGCAGCAAGGCGCCGCTCAGCGGAAAGATGCTGATCTCCTCCGGCAGATCTTCGAAGCGAGTCTGGATCGGGCTGCGCATGGACACCCCGTGCCGTCCCTTATGAGAACAGAATCGCCGAGAGGCGCCGCCGGCCGGTCAAGGTCAGCGGATCCGCAGGACCAAAGGCCTCGAAAAACTTGACCAGCTGTTTGCGAGCGGCTTGTTCATTCCAGGCGCGGTCAGCCTTGATCATGGCCAGCAGGTCATCGACCGCCTTGGCTTTGTCGCCGGCGCCGTAACGCGCCATGGCGAGATCGAGGCGCGATTGCATGTCCTTGGGATCGGCGGCGACTTGCGCCTCTAATTTCTCGACCTCGGCGTTGCCGGTATTGGCGGTGGCGGCCTTGAGATCGAGGGCCGCTTGCACGCCCTGGACCTCGGCGCTGTTCTTGATCGGCGCCGGCAGTTTTTCAATCAGTTGGCGCGCCATGTCGTCCTGGTCCAGCGCCATGTAGCAGCGCAGAGCGCCCGCGAGCGCTTTTACATGCGTTGGGTCCTGCGCGAGGATTTCCTGGAAGATGCCGAGCGCTTCGTCGTTATGGCCCTCTTGCATCGCCGCTTCGGCTTCGGCCAGGGCGTCGTCCAAAGGCGAGCCGGCGCCGCCCGTCAGGCGGTCGATGAATTGCTTGATCTGGCTTTCGGGCACCGCGCCCATGAAGCCGTCGACCGGGCGTCCGCCCTTGAAGCCGTAGACCGCCGGGATCGATTGCACGCGGAACTGCTGCGCCAGTTCCTGGTTCTCATCGACGTTGATCTTCACCAGCTTGACCTTGCCGCTGTACTGCTTGACCAGCTTTTCAATGAGCGGCGTCAGCTGTTTGCAGGGGCCGCACCAAGGGGCCCAGAAGTCGACAATCACCGGCGTCGTGGCCGAGGCCTCGATGACATCGGCCATAAAGCAGGCGGTATCGGTCTCTTTGATAAGGTCTGCGGCGGGCGTTGCGCCGCCGGCGGTGCCGGGCTGTCCGATAAGCATACTGAAACTGTCCTGTCCTGGCGGGGCCGGCGCCCATGGGTTCCTGGGTCCGGCAGCGCATACTCCCTCGCGGGCCCTGGTTACATGTGGCGGCAAGACCCGGAAGGCAAGGGATTTCAATCGGGGCTGGAATTTGCCCTAAGCGCCAAGGCCTTGCAAAGACAGGCCAACGGGCTTTTTTCGGTCCTCGCCAAGACCTGCGCGGGCCCTTGCAATGGCAGGTTAAAACGGTATAGTCCCGCCCTTCGCGAGGGCCGGGGGGGTCCGGCACACCCCCACACTTACGGTCTTCGCCACACGCCAAAGCGAGCGGGCGTAGCTCAGTGGTAGAGCACGACCTTGCCAAGGTCGGGGTCGAGGGTTCGAATCCCTTCGCCCGCTCCATTTTGCCGCTTCGCGGCAAAATCTCCCGCCAGGGTCGTTTGCGGCACGGGCGGCGTTTCACAACCACCTTCCAACCCTCGATGTTTTTGTCTGCGCGGCATAAACGCCGCGCGGGGGTCGTTTGCGGCGCGGGCGGCGTTTCACAACCACCTTCCAACCCTCGATGTTTTTGTCTGCGAATTCCGTCTGTGCCTAACTTTGACCGGCGTAGTACCGCCGCAGCAGGATGGACGAGGCCGCCACGCCAAGTAGTGCGAGGGAGATCACGGCCCCAAGGGGTGCGCCCATATATATGAGTAAGGCTGCGACCAAGCACCCCAGCGATCCGCCGGCATCCCAGCCGCCTTCGGTCGCCACGTGAAAGCGCAGCGCACAGGGCGAGGCCTTGGCGAGATTGTAGACCGCGGTCATGAGGGTCGGCGTATAGATGGCCGCGACCAATGCGCCCAGGGCATTGGCGATGATCGCCAATGTCGCGTGGCCAACAGCCGCACCGCGCAGCAAAATTGTAAGGGCGAGCAGGCCGCCGGCAATCCACACCGCGCGGCCGCCGTGACCGGCGTCGATATGCCGCCCGAGCACCAAACTTCCGGCAGCACCCACCAGCGCCGCTATGGCCAGGGCGCCGCCATAACTCATGAAGCTTTCTCCCAGCGACAGGAACAACGCCAGTTGCCAGACAAAAACGTAGCAGGCGCCGATCCAGCCGTCGGTGATGAACAGAATTGTGCCCCGCAGGCCGGCTTTGAAGGCGCCGGGCACGTGGGGCGCCACCGTGACATTCGGCGTCAGGAAAAGCGGCAGCGCAGCGGCGAGTTGAATCACTGCCGACATACCAAAAGCCACGCGCGGCCCCCAGGTCACCAAGGCCCAGGCGGTCAGCAACGGACTGACGATACCGACCAGCGCCACGACGGCTTCGCGCAAGCCAAGCTGATGACCGCGATGCTGGGCGTCACCGAGGCTGGCGAAATAGGCGTGATAAGTCGTCCAGTAAAATGTGTCGCTGAGCGAGGCGATGGCGCAAAAAGCAAATAGCGCTGCGCTTGTGCCGTCGACTTCAGCGATGAACGGAAACTGCAGCGCACTGGCCAGTGTGCCCGCCACCAGCAAGGGCCTCAGTCCGAAGCGCACCGCCAAGGGCAGCACGGCGGGGCGAATCAAAAAGCGTCCGGCCAGGATCGAGGCCATGGCGACCAGCGCCAACGGCACGGAAATGCCCTGTTTGAGCATGAAAACCAGGTAGAATGCACCACCGCCGAATTGTGCGGTGGCGTGAATCCCGTAGTGGAGATTCAAAAGATTGATGGCGGTGTTGCGGAAGTAGGCCATGCTGCCTTTTCATGTGGTGCTTTCCCATAGACGACCTTTTCCCCTGGGGCTAGCCTTCTGCCGGGACAGAAAACCGACATGGCTTCACAACCAAGCGATGACGCCGATCTGCGTGTGCTGAATGCGAAGATCGCGGTTGCCTATGATCAGGTGCCTTACGATCCGGTCGCGATTCCCGGCATAGATCCCGACCTCGTGTTGGGCTTGGCGGCGCTGCATGGCGGCGGGCCCGCGTCGGCAGCGTACGACGTGCTCGACCTCGGCTGCGGCACCGGCGGCCAGCTGGCGCGGGTCGGCGCGCTGACACAGGGTCGCATCGTCGGCACCGACCTGTCGCAGTCGGCTTGTGCGCTGGCCGAGAAACGCTGCGCAGTGTTTAGTGAGCGCGCCAGCGTCATCTGCGCCGATTTTCTCGACCTCGACGCGGCGCGGCTGGGAACGTTCGATTTGATCTATCATGTCGGCGTTTTTTACGTCACGCCGCCGGAAGTCCAACGGCATTTGCTCAAGCTCATCGCCGGCTGTCTGAAACCGGGCGGCGTCGCCGTCATCAGTTATTATTTCGGCCCCAGCATTTTATTGATGTCCGGGCTACAGCATCTGCTGCGCCTAAGTGCCGATCCGGCGGCGGAACCCCTAGCGCAGGTGGCTAAAGCACGCCGGCGCATTCAGGACATCGCGTCGGGCCTCTCGCGGCAGGGCGGCGATCACCGGGCGATGCTGGCGGTGCTGCAGCAGGCCAACGCGCGCAGCGATTCGATTTTCTTTCACGAACTGCTCAATCAGAATTTCACCGCCATCTCGACAGCGTCGCTTGAAGCGGCACTGGCGCCCCAGGGTGTGCACTTCCTCAATTGGACGGCGCCGGGCCCCCTGGGCTCCATAACGCCGGCGCGGGAGCGGGCGATTGCCGCCGATGCCTTCGACCTTGCCGGCGGCGGCTATCACTACGCGGTCTTCGGTAAATGCGATCCGTTGCGGGCCGCCGATATGCGGGCGCCAAAGGTGCGCTGGCGGACACGCCTTGCGCGGACAGCGCCAGCCGGGCCCGCGACCTTCCGCGACGCCGAGCTTGGCCTCAGCGTGACTGCCAATGTTGTCGTCGAAGCCCTGCTCGATCTTCTCGCATCGGGCCCCGCGGGCTGGGCCGACATCAGCGCCGCCGTCACGCGCAGCCTGGCGGCGCGGCGCGTCAGCGTGCGGGATGTGGCGGACGTCCTGGAGAAGGAACTCGGAGTCTTGTGGCAGCACGGCTTGCTCGCGCCCCTCTGGGGTGCCGGATCCGATTAGCTCATTCCTTTATTTACAGTGGCTTCTGGCGGAAATTCAGACCGGTTTTCCGCCGCCTATGCGGACACCTCGAGCCTCCACGGCGCAGCAAAAAACTTTTAAGTCGCCCCTCGCTTTTTGGCTTTGCAGCACCACATGCTCCCCATCCAAGTGGGGGACGGGCGCTTTCAGCATTCGCGTTTTGAGCGGCCAGGCCGGGGGCATGTCAGCTTGTCTTCAGTCGTTCCCATTTCTATGAACCTTTAGGAGATACAGCGATGACATTTTCCATGTACCAAGCCAGCGTCCCGGCCCTTATCAAGGCCATGACCAATCTGTCGGCTATCATCGACAAGGCCGTGGCTTACGGCGAAGCCAACAAGATCAAGCCCGAAGTCATGATCGGTTATCGCCTGCATCCCAACATGCTGCCCTTCTCGGCCCAGGTGCAGATCGCCAGCGACATGGCGAAGAACTTTGCCAGCCGCGTCAGCGGCACCGAAGTACCCAAGTTCCCCGATACCGAAGTCACCTTCGATGACCTGAAGGCGCGCATCGCCAAGACCGTCGCGCATCTTAAATCCTTCACACCGGCGCAGATCGACGGCACCGAAGACAAAGAGATCACCTTCAAGGTCGGCGGCGAGGACCGTACCTTTAAAGGCGGCACTTATCTGACGACATGGGTTCTGCCGAACTTCTATTTCCACGTCACCACCGCGTACGCCATCCTGCGTCATTGCGGCGTGCCGATCGGCAAGGGCGACTTCCTCGGCGCCTAGACCGTTTTTCACCTACCCAAAAGGGGGGCGGCCGTGGCTGCCCCCCTTTTTTATCGCCATCTCCCATTTCGCTGTGCAGCAAAATCGCGGCTTTCGCGGGGGCCTTTCCCGCCCCAGCGGCGGGAGTCCGGTTGGCAACCCGCTGCGCGGCGGATATGCTAGGTTTGTGAAGGCCTTGGGAGTCACTTCTCTCCCGCGGGCCTGTTAAAAAAATACTATCGAGGGTGCACGACGCCCGGTCAGCGGACGCCCGCCACCCTTCTGGGGGAGTACCGGATATGGCCATGGATGTCGTGGCCCCTGCGGCCGATATCATCGCCGCGGTCGTGGCCGTTGCCGACAAACGCGCTGCCGGGAAAAAAGCCCCTCAGAACGCTCAGCTGTTCGCGCGTTTCGTGCGCCAATTCTTTGCCGGCAGTCCTCCCGACGAACTGGCCGGGCGCACGCCCGAAGCGCTGGCCGACATGGCCGCCGCCGCCTGGGATTTTTTCCAGACTCACAAGGCCGGCTCGGCCAAGGTGAGCGTGGCCGCCGCCGGCGAACGCGCGGTCATCCAGGTGGTCAACGACGACATGCCGTTCCTGGTCAGCTCGACCATCTGCGAGCTCGAGCGCATGGACCTGGGCTCGCTGCTGGTGATCCACCCCGTGCTGACGGTGCAGCGCGACGTCGACGGCAACCTCGTCGAACTGCGCGCCGGCTCCGACGAGAACAGCGGCAAGAAGCGCGGCGATGCCTTTGAGTCGCTGATGTACATTGAGATTCCCAGTCCTAGCGACGGCGACACATCCCGCATCGCCGACAATCTCAAGTCGGTGTTGAACGATATCCGCCTGGCTGTGCGCGATTGGGCGGCGATGCGCCGCGTCACCGGTCACTTCGCCGCCGACTTCGACGGGCCGGTGGCCGGCGTGAAGCCCGCGCGCACCAAGGAGGTCGTCGATTTCCTGCACTGGCTGAACGACGACCACTTCACATATCTCGGCTACCGCCTTTTGCATCTTAAAGGAACCGGCAAGACCCGCAGCTTCGCCGTCGAGAACCAGCATAGCCTCGGCGTGCTGACCAAAGCGCGGCTGGCGATTTTCGACGGTGTGGCCGACGGCGCACCGGTGCCGCCGCAGTTCGCCGAATTCCTCGACAGCAAGAACATTCTGCTGATCCTCAAGGCCAATCAGCGCTCGACCGTGCACCGCCGTGTGCACTTCGACGTGGTCGCCGTGAAGATCATCGACGACAAGGGCGCCGTCACCGGCATCCATATGCTGGTAGGTCTGTTCACCGCCGACGTCTACACTAACAGCCCAAATTTCGTACCCGTGCTGCGCAACAAGCTCGAGCGTATCCGCGAGCGGGTTGGCTTCCGCAAACATAGCCATGACGACAAGATTCTGCAGAACGTCATGGAGAACCTGCCGCGCGACGAGCTGTTCGAAACCTCCGACAGCCAGTTGATGGAGACCGCCGTCGGCATCCTCCACCTGCAGCAGCGCCCCCATACGGCGTTATTTGTGCGCCAGGATCAGTTCGAGCGCTTTGTGTCGATCCTGGTGTATGTGCCGCGCGACCGCTTCGACACGGCTTTGCGGTTGTCCATCGGCGACATTTTGACGAAGGCCTTCGACGGCCGGCTGTCGTCCTTCTATACCCAGGTGAGCGATAGCGCGCTCGCGCGCATCCACTACATCATCGCCACCCGCCCGGGTCATGTGCCCGATGTCGACGCCAAGGCCATTGAAGCCCAGGTGGTCAAGGCCGCCCGCGCCTGGACCGACGACCTTCGCGCGGCCCTGGTGAAGAAATATGGCGAACGCGAAGGTGCGCGCCAGTCGGACGCCTATGTCAACGCTTTCCCGATTTCCTACCGCGAGCATTTCGAGGCAGCGACGGCGGTCGGCGATATTGCGCTGATCGACCAGACCCTCGAGACCAAGCAAGTCGGCATTCACGTCTACCAGCCCCAGGGCGGCACCGGCGGCACGGTGTGCATTAAGATCTACAACGCCGGCGCACCTTTGCCGCTATCGGACGTCATGCCCGTGCTCGAGCACATGGGCTTCAAAGTGCTCGGAGAAGAGCCCTTCCAAGTCTCGCCCCAAGGCGGCGGACGCAGCCCGGTCTGGCTGCAGAATTTCAGCATGGTTGTCTCGAGCAACGCGCCGATCGATATCGCTGCGGCCCGCGAGGCGATTGAAGAAGCCTTCCGCCGCGTTTGGGCCGGCGAGATGGAAAGCGACGGCTTCAACCGCCTCGTGGCCCTTGCCGACCTGGGCTGGCGTGAAGTCACCATCCTGCGCGCCTATGCCAAATATCTGCGCCAGGCCGCCTTCCCGTTCTCGCAGGCCTATATCGAGAACGCCTTTGCCGCCCATCCCAAGGTGGCCAAGCTGCTGGTCGAGATGTTCCTGGTCATTTTCGATCCGGCGCTGAATACGGGAGCCAAGGCCAAGGCGTCGGCGGCGAAAGCTACCGCCATCCGCGGCGAAATCATCGCCGCCCTCGACGCCGTCACTAATGCCGATGAAGACCGCATCCTCAGGCGCTATCTCAACCTGTTGGATTCGACCCTGCGCACCAACTATTTCCAGAAGGGCGCCGACGGCCAGGCCAAGACCTATACCTCCTACAAGCTCAACAGCCGCACCATCGAAGACTTGCCGTTGCCGCGCATGAACGTGGAGGTGTTCGTCTACGCACCGCGCGTTGAAGCCATCCACCTGCGCGGCGGCAAGGTCGCCCGCGGCGGCATCCGCTGGTCCGACCGGCGCGAGGATTTCCGCTCGGAAGTGCTGGGCCTGGTTAAAGCTCAGATGGTGAAAAACGCCGTCATCGTGCCGACGGGCTCCAAGGGCGGCTTTGTCGTAAAACGTCCGCCGACCACGGGCGGGCGCGAAGCGTTCCAGGCCGAAGGCATCGAATGCTACAAGACCCTGCAGCGCGGCCTGCTCGACATCACCGACAACATCGTCAACGACAAGCTGGTGCCGCCGGTCGATGTGGTGCGCAAAGACGAGGACGATCCCTATCTCGTCGTCGCCGCCGACAAAGGCACGGCCACCTTCTCCGACATCGCCAACGGCGTCTCGGCTGAATACAATTTTTGGCTGGGCGACGCCTATGCTTCGGGCGGCTCGGTCGGCTATGACCACAAGGCCATGGGCATCACCGCCCGCGGCGCTTGGGAATGCGTTAAACGCCACTTCCGCGAGATGGGCGTCGATACCCAGGCGCAGGACTTCACATGTGTCGGCGTTGGCGACATGTCGGGTGATGTGTTCGGCAATGGCATGCTGATGTCCAAGCACACCAAGCTGCTGGCCGCCTTCAACCACCTGCACATCTTCATCGACCCGAACCCCGCCGATCCGGCCAAGAGCTTTGCCGAACGCGAGCGCATGTTCAAACTGCCGCGCTCCAACTGGACCGACTACAACGCCAAGCTGATTTCTAAAGGCGGCGGCGTTTTCGAGCGCAGCGCCAAGACCATCAAGCTGACTCCGGAAATGAAAACGCTGCTGGAGATCAGCAAGGCCGAAGCCACGCCCGCCGAGATCATGAACGCGATCTTGAAGGCCAATGTCGATCTTCTGTTCTTCGGCGGCATCGGCACCTATGTGAAAAGTTCGAGCGAAGCCCACGCCGAAGCCTCGGACAAAGCCAACGACGCCATCCGCGTCAACGGCGGCCAACTGCGCGCCAAGGTCGTCGGCGAGGGTGCCAATCTCGGCATGACCCAGCGCGGACGCATCGAAGCGGCCAAAAACGGCACGCGCCTTAACACCGACGCCATCGACAACTCGGCTGGCGTCGATTGTTCGGACCATGAGGTCAATATCAAAATCCTGCTGAACGTGCAGATGAGCATGGGCAAACTGGCCTTGCCCGCGCGCAACAAACTGCTCGCCGAGATGACCGATGAAGTCGGTAATTTGGTGCTGCGTGACAACTACCAGCAAAGCCAGACCATCAGCATGTTGCAGGTCCGCGGACCCCAGCTGCTCGATGCCCAGCAGCGCACCATGAAAGTCTTCGAACGTGAAGGCCTGCTCAACCGCGACATCGAGTTCCTGCCCAACGACGAAGAGATCCAGGAGCGCATGGCGGCCGGCCAGGGCCTGACGCGCCCCGAGCTCGCGGTGTTCCTGCCCTACGGCAAGATGTGGCTCTACGACAAGATCATCGGCAGTGATCTGCCTGACGATCCGACCACCGAGGATGACCTGCAGACCTATTTCCCCCAGCCCTTGCAGAAGAAATACGCCCAGGCAATTTCCAAGCATAAGCTGCGCCGCGAGATCATCGGCACGGTGGTGACAAATAATTTCATCAACCGCGTCGGCCCCTCGTTCATCACCACGCTGATGGAGCGCACCGGCCACGGACCGGTGGATGTGGCCCGCGCTTATACAGTCACCGAAACCGCCTACAGCCTGCGTGGCATCTGGAGCGGTATCGAGGCCCTGGACAACAAGGTGCCGGCCGCCGTGCAGCTGGAGATGCTGATCGAAGTCAGCCGCATGCTGGAGCGCAGCGTGCAGTGGTTGCTGCGCCATGTTCCGACGCCCATGGACATTACTAAGCAGATCGGGCTCCTGAAGCCGGGCGTCGACGAGCTGCGCAAATGTCTGCCCAATGTCTGGTCCGACGAGGTTGCCGGCTACATCAAGCGCCAGTCGGAGCTTTACCAAAGCAAGGGCGTGCCGGCGAAACTGGCGATGGACGTGGCGTCCATATATCGTCTGGCAGCCGCCAACGACATCACCACCATCGCCGCGACCTCGAAGCAGGCGGTGCCCGACGCGGCGCGGCTGTACTATCTTGTCGGCGAGCGCTTCGGGCTTGGCGCGCTGCGGGCACGCACCGAAGGTTTCGCCACCGTCAGCCATTGGGACAAGCTGGCGGTCTCGGCCGCCATCGAGGAACTATTCGCCCACCAGCGCGGCATCGCGCAGCGCGTAATCGCCGCGTCCAAAGGCAAGCTGGCCGGTGAAAAGGCACTGGAGTCCTGGGTGACGCAGCACAAGGCGCGCATCGATCGTTACGATCAGGTCTTCGCCGAAGTGCGCGCCGCGGATTCCTTGAGCCTGTCGATGTTGACGGTCGCCAATCGGCAACTCAGCGCCATGACAACTGGCTAAAGCTAGTCGTCAAAATTTAAGCGGCCGCGCAGCGGACGACAACTGGCTAGGTCGTCCTCTTGCTGAGTGCTTTCCACTCTTTGCGCAGCGCGCCGTAGAAGTCGGCGGCGAAGGCGTTCACGTCGCAGACCCGTGACGCCTGGAACACGCTGCGCAATTTGTGGCGCAGGGTGCTGAGCCCTTTGGAATCGGCAGCGAGCGCCTTGGCCTTGGCGACGAGGTCGGAGGTGGAAGACGCGACACCCTCCGGATAGCCGCCGTTGGTCAGATGGGCCGTGGCGTGGCGGCTGCAGAATCTGTCGCCCGCAACGGTCAGCACCGGCACACCCATCAGCAGCGCCTCGCAGGTCGTCAGTCCGCCCGAATAGGGTGCCGTGTCGAGGATGACATCCACCTCGGCATATTGCGCGAGGAAAGCCGCGTGCAGGCCGCCGTTCTTGAACACCAGCCGGTCGGCCAAGATGCCCTGGTCCATGAAAGCGCTGACGATACGCCCCTGGCGCGCGGCGTCGGCCAGAAGATACCCGTTCAGCAAAAATTTCGATCCGGGCACGGCTTTCAGCACCGCCGCCCATTGCAAGACCGAGGCCGGACCGATCTTGGTGACCTCGCTGAAGGTGCCGAAGGTGGCGTAGCCTTTGGCCAGGCACGGCGCTTCGGCGACCGGCGGCGCATAACCCGGCGGACGATAGCAAACATAGTCCGGCGCGAAACGCACGAGACGCTCGGTGAATAACGCGTCTTCACTTTCGGGCGTATGAATCGCATCGCCCAGCAGCACGTCGATGGTATCGAGCCCGCGTGTATCGACGTAGTCGCCCCAGGCTACCTGCAGGGGCGCCGGCTTGGCGGCGAAGACCGGTAGACGGTTGTGGGGCGCGTGGCCCGAAAGGTCGATGAGGATATCAATGCCGTCATGCACGATGAGCTGGGCGAGATCGTCGGTCGATAGCGCGCGCACATCGCGCCACTGGTCGGCGGCGGCCCGGAAGTCGGGTGTATAGGGATCAATCTTGGCGGTGGTGGAGTAGCAGAAAACCTCGAAGGCACTTTTGTCGCGCGCCTCGATCAGCGGCAGGGCGAAAAACAGCATGGCGTGGAAACGGAAGTCGCCCGAGACAAAACCGATCTTGAGGCGCTTGCTCGGCGACAAATCGTGTTTGGGATTGAATACCGGCGCCGCCGGATTTTTGTGCAGCAGGCCGAACTCCCTATGCGCAAGGAACAGGTCCTGCCGCGTCACATAGGGCGCGTAATGCATGCACATCAGCAGGCTCGAGCGGATGGCGGCCAGATCGGGTTTCAAGGCCAGCACCGCGCGGCGGTGGGCCACGGCATCCAAGCTGCCGTCGTCCACCAGATCGGCAAGGCCCACATAGGCCGGCGCCAGATTGGGATTGATTGCGATCGCCTGGCGGAAGGCCGCTTCGGCTTTGTCCTTGAGGCCGCCCTCTTCCAGCACGACGCCCAGGTTGACGTAGGCTTCGGCGTGGCGCGGGGAAAGCTCGATGGCTTTGCGGTAGGCGGCTTCCGCAGCACCCAGCCGCCCGGCGGCATGTAACGCATTGCCGAGGTTGAAGCGCAGCTCGGCAGATTTGGGGGCATAGCCGACCGCTTCGATCAGCACCGTCGCCGCACTTTCGGGATCGCCGATGGACTTCAGCATCAGTGCGAGATTGTTGTAAGCGCCGATATGGCCGGGGCGCAGTTCGGTGGTGCGGCGAAAACTTTGCGTCGCGGCGTCGTACATGCCGGCCTGGCGCTGGGCGTTGCCCAAGTTGAACAGGATGTCGGCCTGGTCGGGGGCCGCGGCATGGGCAAGCTTCAGGGCCTCCACCGCTTCGGCGCTGCGGCCCTGGGCGAGAAGTCCGTTGCCCAGCGTGTTGAGGTAAAGTGGATTGTCGGGCGCAACCTTCACGGCTTTGCGCGCGAAGGCTTCGGCTTCCGCCTGCATGCCTTCGTCCTGGGCGATGACCGCCAGCAGGTTGAAGGCGTCGGCGTTTTTCGGCGCCCGCGCGAGGATGCCCTGGGCTTCCGCCTTGGCGGCGGCTCGGTCGCCGGCCTGGTAGCGCGCGACGGCTTGATCGAAAGTGGGCACCATAGATCCTAGTCCGCCGCGATGCCGGAGGAGAACTGTAGCGCATGCAGCCGGGCATATGTGCCGTCCCTGGCGATCAGCGCGCCGTGGTCGCCAGTCTCGACCACGCGGCCCTGATCGATCACACAGATCTGATCGGCCGAGGCCACGGTTGATAGTCTGTGTGCGATGACCAATGTCGTGCGTCCCTGCTTCAAGCGTTCCAGCGCGGCCTGCACCTGACGTTCGGTTTCCGCGTCCAGCGCACTGGTGGCTTCATCGAGTAGCAGGATCGGCGCATTTTTCAACACGGCGCGGGCAATGGCAATGCGCTGGCGCTGGCCGCCCGACAGAGTCTGCCCGCGTTCGCCGACCATGGTGGCGTAGCCCTCGGATAACGCCTGGATGAAGTCGTGGGCGCCGGCGGTGCGGGCGGCTTCTTCCACCTCGGCGTCCGATGCGTTTGGTCGGCCATAGCGGATATTGGCGCGGATGCTGTCGTCGAACAGCACCACGTCCTGGCTGACCAGGGCGATAGCGTCACGCAGCGAGGCCAGCGTAACGTCGGCGATATTGGTGCCGTCGATCAGGATGGCGCCGGCGCTGACGTCGTAGAACCGGGGAATGAGATTGAGGATGGTGGTTTTGCCGGCCCCCGAGGGCCCCACCAGGGCTGTGGTCCTGCCGGCGGGTGCGGTGAAGGCGACGCCTTTCAAGGCTTCCAGCGCACCGCCGTAGGAGAAGGCGACGTCCTCGAAGCGCACTTCGCCGCGGGTAACCTGCAATGCCGATGCGTCCGGCTTTTCGGCCATGGCCGGCGCCGTATCGAGCACCGCGAACAGACGCTGCGCTCCGGCCAGGCCTTCGTTGACGCTGGCATTGGCGTTCGCAAGGGCCTTCATCGGGCGATAAGCCGACAGCAGCGCGGTGATGAACGAGAAAAAAGCGCCCGCTGAGGTGTCGCCGTTGATCACCCGCCAACCGCCGTAGACGATGACGATGGTCACCGCGACACCGCCCAAGGTTTCCATCAGCGGGCTCGCCAGTGCCTTGACGCGCTCGGCCTTGATGACGGTGTTGCGGATGGTTGTGGTCAGCACCTGGGCCCGGTCGGCCTCGTAGGTTTCCATGCGGTAGGCTTTGACCAACCTGATGCCCGAGAGGCTTTGCTCCACCAGGGTCATGAAGGCGCCGGTCTGGGCCTGGGTGTTGGCGGTGACACGCCGCAGACGCCGCCCCAGGGTGGCGATGGGAATCACCGTCGCGGGAAAGGCCACGAAAGCCACCGAAGCCAGCAGCCAGTCCTGATAGAACATCACCGCCACCAGGAACACGATGGACAGCGCCTCGCGCCCCAGGCCGGTCAGCGCGGTCGAGACCGCCATACGCATGGCGGCGATGTCGGTGGTCAGGCGCGAGATCAGCGTGCCGGTGCGGTGGGCAGCGAAGAAGCCGAGGTCCATCTGCAGCAAATGCCGGAACAGCCGGTTCTGCAGATCGGTCAGGACGGTCTGGCCGACCCGGGTCATGATGATGCTTTGACCGTAGGCCCCGATGCCTTTGACGGCGAAGGTCGCAAATACGGCCAGGCCCACGGGCCAGAGCAGGTCGGCGCGGCGCTCGACAAAGACGCGATTGACCACCGGGTCCATCAGCCACGCCAAAGCCGCGGTCGATAACGCCACGGCCACCATGCACAGCCCCGCCAACATGAATCGCCCCACATAGGGCGCCACCGCTTCCCGCAAAAGGCGGCGGTAGAGGACGCCGGTTGATGCCGGGCCTTCTGAAAGAACGCCTATCGAGGGGTCGGACGCAGCCATGGGCCAGCCATCAAAAGAGGCAGAGTGAATAGAGCAACACCAGACACTTAACGCCGCACTCCGGTGCTTGTCCAGGCGAGGCCCCCGCCCGGTCCGCCCTGTGGCCCGGGCGAAACGGTGCCGGGTGGATCCGGCGTCGGTCCCCCCTAGCTCCCTGCACCCGCAACCCATTCCATTTGCAAGCGTTGTAACCAGGGTTTAGGTTCGGGGAAGGTAGGTTTAGACCTCACTTAGACCGGGCAACGGACAGCTTCACTTCCATTTTTTCAGCCCCTTCCATCGTTCCGGCATGTACGGCCGGCCATCAGGATCTCTCTTCGCATGCGTGATACAGCGACGGCCCCAAGCGACCTCTCCGCGGTCGCGTTCATCGACCTGCAGGCGCAGCGGGCGCGCATCGGCGCGCGCATGGACGCCGCCATCGCGCGCGTGCTGGCCCACGGCGGCTTCATCATGGGACCTGAAGTGGCCGAGGCGGAACGCAAGCTAGCGGCCCGCTGCGGCGCCAAGCATGTCATTAGCTGCTCGAGCGGCACCACCGCCATCGTCATGGCGCTGATGGCCTACGAGGTCGGACGCGGCGACGCAGTCTTCCTGCCGTCCTTTACCTTTACCGCCACCGCCGAGGCCCCGGCCATTCTCGGCGCGACGCCCATCTTCGTCGACGTGCTGCCCGACACCTTCGATCTGGATCCCGCGAGCCTTGAGCGCGCCATCGCCGTCGCCAAGCAAACGGGTCTGCGTCTAGCCAGTGTCATTCCCGTTGATCTGTTCGGACAGCCCGCTGATTACGACGCCATCAACGCCATCGCCAAGGCCCACGGCATGTGGGTCTTGGGCGACGCCGCGCAAAGCTTCGGCGCTCATTATAAGGGCCGGGCACTGGGTACTTGCGCCGACATCACCGCCACCAGCTTCTATCCGTCGAAGCCCTTGGGCTGCTACGGCGACGGCGGCGCGATCTTCACCGACGACGACGAGACCGCCAAGAAATTGCGCCAAGTGCGCGTACATGGCCAGGGTCACGACCGCAATGAGAACGTGCGCATCGGCCTGACCGGGCGCTTTGACTCGATCCAGGCGGCGGTGCTTCTGGAAAAGCTCGCGATCTTCGACGAGGAATGTGCTGCGCGCAATGTGATCGCCGACCGCTATGCTGCAGGCTTGCGAGACGTTGTGACCGTGCCTGTGGTGCGCGACGGCTGCAGCTCGGTCTGGGCCCAGTACACCATCACCTCGCCGCGCCGCGACCGGATCGCCGCCACCTTGAAGGCCCATCAGATCCCGACGGCGATCTTCTACCCCAAGCCCATCCACACCCAGCCGCCCTATCGCGGCTTCCCGGTGGCCAGCGGCGGCTTGCCCGTAACTGAACGCCTGGCTCAGGATGTCATCAGCCTGCCCATGCATCCGTATCTCACGGCCGACGCGCAGGGCCGCGTCATTGCCGCCGTGCGCGCCGCGCTGGTTTAAGTGCTGAAATCCGTTTCGGGAGCCCCGCCCGTCCGCCTGGCCATCATTGGCGCCGGCGTGATGGGGCGCAACCACCTGCGTGTCGCCAAGCTGATGGGCATCGAGATCGCCGGCATTGCCGACGTCAACACCCAGCAGGCCCGCGACATCGCCGGTGAATTCGGCGTCGACGTGCTGACCAATTTGCACGACCTCGATGCCGCCGTGATCGCGGTGCCGACCGCAGTCCACGGCATCATGGCCTTTCCGCTGCTGCAGGACGGCGTGCATTGCCTGGTGGAAAAGCCTTTCGCGTCGAACGAGTCCGAATGCCGCCGCCTGATCGAGGCCGCCGCCATCGGGGGTGCGGTGCTGCAGGTCGGCCATATCGAGCGGTTCAATCCCGCCATGGAAGCCCTTGCAGGCCATGCCATCAATCCGGCCCACATGACCGCGCTGACCGCCCGACGCATGGGTCCGGCCAGCGCGCGCATCACCGATGTCAGCGTTGTCGCCGACCTGATGGTGCACGACCTTGATGCGATCTTGGCGTTGAAGCCTGTCGCGGTGACCGGCGTCGAGGCCAACGGCGGGCGCGATCACGCCGAGGCGAAACTGACCTTTGCCGACGGCGCCGTTGCCACCTTGACCGCTAGCCGCACCTCATCGGAACGCATCCGCGATCTTGCCATCGACACCGTGCATGGCCGCTATCACCTGGACTATCTCACCCGCAGCCTTACGGCTCGCGGCCAGCCCGCCGAAGTATTCGCGGGTGATGCGCTGGGCGCGCAGCTCAAGCATTTCATGGGCTCTATTGCCGCCAAAAGCTTGCCGCGCGTCACCGGCGAAGCCGCCCTCGAGGTTATGAAGCTCGCCTGGCGCATCGAGGCGGCGTTAGGCCTGCAAGTCTAAAATCGGCTAGGATCGCTTCATGAGCGAAGCCCCCGCAGTCCCGCGCGATCTGAAGGCCATCGTTGCCTTCTGCCTGTACGACTTCGCCAATTCGGCCTTCACCACCATCGTCGTCACTTTCGTCTTCGCGACCTATTTCACCACGGCCGTCGCCGCCGATCCCACCACCGGCGGCGCGCAGTGGAGTTTCGCGATGGCCCTCGCAGGCATCATCATTGCCGTGCTGAGCCCCATCTTCGGCGCCATCGCCGACCAGACGGGCAGACGCAAGATATGGGTGCTGGTGATCTCCTTGATCTGCATCGTCGCTACGGCGCTGCTGTGGTACGTGCGGCCCAATCCCGAGGACGCACCCTGGGCCCTGACCTGGGTGGTCGTCGCCACTATCGGATTTGAGATCGGCATGCTGTTCTACAACGCGCTGCTGCCGACGGTGGCGACGCCTGAAACCATGGGCCGCATCTCGGGCTGGGCCTGGGGCGTTGGTTATGCCGGCGGGCTCTTATGTTTGGCACTCGCGTTGTTTGGTTTGGTGCAGGCGGATCCTGCACCCTTTGGCCTCGATAAAAGCCAAGCCGAACATGTGCGCGCCACATCTCTCTTGGTAGCCGGCTGGTTCGCCATCTTCGCGCTGCCGCTATTCCTATTCGTAAAAGAGCCCGACGCGCCGGGCATTCCCATGGGCCTCGCAGTGCGTCAGGGCCTGAACCAGCTTGTCGTTTCACTGCGCAACGCGCGCAACCACGCCAATGTCTTTCGCTACCTCATCGCCGCCATGATCTATTCCGACGGCGTGCATACCGTGTTTGCTCTGGGCGGCGTTTACGCCGGCATCACTTTCGGCATGAAGACCGAAGAGATCATTATGTTGGGCATCAGCCTGAACGTCACCGCCGGCCTGGGCGCGTTCCTGTTCGGCTGGGTCGACGATAAAATCGGCTCGAAGCCCACCATCGTCATCAGTCTAGTGGCTTTGCTTGCGACCAGCGCCGTGGTGATGGCGGCGCAGGATAAAAACACCTTCTGGATCGCTGCCTTGGCCATGAGCACCTTCTTCGGACCCGTCCAGGCGGCCAGCCGCACCTTGATGGCGCGCCTGTCGCCGCCCGCTATGCGCGGCGAGATGTTCGGCCTGTTCGCGTTGTCGGGAAAAGTTACCGCCTTCGCAGGCCCCGCGCTCGTCGGCTGGGTGACGCTGGCAACGGGCAGCTACCGCCTCGGCATGTCGACGGTGCTGATTTTTCTGGCGGTTGGCTTGATATTACTGAGGGGCGTGAAGGAAGACGCTAGTGCCGGAAGTGACGCATCCCCGTAAACACCATGGCGAGGCCTTCATCGTCGGCGGCCTTGATGACGTCTTCGTCTTTGATCGAGCCGCCTGGCTGAATCACCGCGACGGCGCCGGCCTCGGCGGTCACTAACAAACCATCGGGGAACGGGAAGAAAGCATCCGAAGCGACAACTGAACCCGCCGTCAGCGCGCCCTGCTGACCCAGCGCCTGCGCGGCGTCCTTTGATTTGCTGTGGGCGATGCGCGCAGAATCGATACGGCTCATTTGCCCCGCGCCAATACCAACAGTGGCGCCGTTCTTCACATAGACGATGGCGTTTGATTTGACGTGTTTGCAGATGGTGAAGGCCAGCAGCAAGTCGTCCATCTGCTGATCGGTCGGCTTCACCTTGGTGACGATCTTCAGATCGGCCTTGGTGACGCGCCCATTGTCGCGGCCCTGCACCAGATATCCGCCGGCGACGTTGCGCACGGTACGGCCCGGCAAAGACGGATCCGGCAGGCCATCGGTGATCAAGAGGCGGAGGTTCTTCTTCTTGGCGAAGAAGGCCTTGGCTTCGTCGTCGGCGCCGGGGGCGATCACCACTTCGGTAAACAGTTCGGTGATCTTGGCGGCGGTGCGGCCGTCGATGGGCCGGTTGAGGGCGATGATGCCGCCGAAGGCCGAGACCGGATCGCAGACCAGGGCCTTGGTATAGGCGTCGAGGCAATCGGTACCGAGCGCCACGCCGCAGGGATTGGCGTGTTTGATGATGGCGCAGGCCGGCTGGGAGAACTCGGCCACCAGCTCATAGGCGGCGTCGGTGTCATTGATGTTGTTGTAGCTGAGCTCCTTGCCCTGGACCTGCAAGGCCGCCGCCACGCCCGCGCGCTTTTCGCCGGTGACGTAGAGGGCCGCGGTCTGATGCGGATTCTCGCCGTAGCGCAGCGTCTGTTTTAATTTTCCGGCGAAGCTGAGCCAGCGCGGGAACTCATCGCCCAGTTGGCCGGCGAACCATGTGGAAATGGCGGCGTCATAGGAGGCGGTCCGCGCGAAGGCCCGCGCGGCCAGCTGGCGGCGCGTGAGATCGGACACAGCATTGCCGTTGATCTTCATGTCGGCGATGACCACGCCGTAGTCCACCGGGTCCACCACCACCGTCACGCCGGCATGGTTCTTGGCCGCCGAACGGATCATGGCCGGTCCGCCGATGTCGATGTTTTCGATGCACGTGTCGAAGTCCGCGCCCTTGGCGATGGTTTCTTCGAAGGGGTAGAGATTGACGACAATAAGATCGATAGGCGTGATGTTGTGGGCGGCCATGGTGCTTTCGTGTTCGGCATTGCCGCGCACGCCAAGCAGGCCGCCATGAATCATCGGGTGCAAGGTCTTGACCCGGCCGTCCAGCATTTCGGGAAAGCCGGTGTGCGCCGAGACGTCCTTCACCGGAATGCCCGCGTCCCGGATGGCCTTCGCGGTGCCGCCGGTGGAGAGGAGTTCGACCTGGGACTCATGCAGGAACGTGGCGAATTCCAGCAGGCCAGATTTGTCGGAGACGGAGAGAAGCGCGCGGCGAATGGGGCGAGACATGAGGGCACCTTATGTAGAGGTTGGTGCCCAGGCGCGCGGCGGTCTCATGCTGCGCTCCCCGATGGTCAATCCATCCTAGCTCGCCAGTCGCGCAACACCGGCGTTATAGCGTACCGAAATAATGCGGGCAAGTTTACTTGATGACCTTGAGATGGGCCTTCGACGCGACGGCCTGCGTGCGCCGCAACTCGGGCACCAGATCGGCCACCAGGGCCAAAGCCGCCGGCTCGTCACGGCGGCGGCAGGCGTCGTCGAGGGCGGCTAATTTGGCCGCGATCACAGCGTGATCCACGGTGCGCGGCCGCGCGATCAGCACGCCGGCCATGTCCGTGGGCATCGTTGGCTCTTCGTCGTGGAACAGCTCTTCCGAGAGTTTTTCGCCGGGACGCAGGCCGGTGACATGGATGGCCACATCCACATCGGGAACCTTGCCGGCTAGCACGATCATCTGGCGCGCGAGATCGATGATGCGCACCGGCATGCCCATATCCAGCACATAGATCGCACCCTCGTCGTTGCGGCCGGGGCCCAAGGCGGCGGCTTCGAGCACCAATTCCACGGCCTCATGCACGGTCATGAAAAAGCGTTTGATGTCGGCATGGGTGACGGTCAGCGGACCGCCTGCGGCCAACTGTTTCTGGAACAAGGGCACGACAGAGCCTGCCGAACCCAAAACGTTGCCGAAGCGAACGGTGATGAAGCGCGTGCCCAGCCCGCGCAAGTCCATCGCCTGGCAGTAGATCTCCGCCACGCGCTTACTGGCGCCCATGACGTTCGAGGGGTTGACCGCTTTGTCGGTTGAAATCAACACCACCGTCGCGACGTTGGCGGCGACGCAGGCGTCGGCGATGTTGCGGGCGCCAATGGCATTGGTGAGCAAGCCTTCGAGCGGATTGAGCTCGACCATGGGCACATGCTTCAGCGCAGCGGCATGGAACACCACATCGGGTTTTTCACGGGCGATGATGTCGCGCATCAGGGCGCCGTCGCGCACGTCGGCAAGAATGGTGGCGCAGGACATACCGGCGTGGCGCTGCCGCACGACCATGTCGACGCTGTAGAGATTGAACTCGCCGTTATCGACCAGGGTGATATGCGCAGGACCGCCGGAGCAGATCTGGCGCACCAACTCAGTCCCGATGGAGCCTCCGGCCCCGGTCACCAGGATGCGGCGGCGGCGGATCATTTCGGCCATGGCGGCGCGGTCGAGGTTGCTTTGCGGGCGGCCCAGCAGATCTTCAATGGCAATGGGGCTCGGCGTGAGTTCATTGCCCTCCGCGCGCACGCGTTCCAGCGGAATGCCCAACGCGCTCGCGCTGTTGAGCAGCTTCTGCACCGTATCGCCCGTGATATCGCGGCCCACCAGGATCAGTTTTTCCGGGCGCTGGCCTTTGGTGTCAAGGGCGCCCACCACACGGGCCAAGTCCTCGTTGCGCCCCAGCACCTCGACGCCGCGGATCTGCTGACCGACGCGGTCGTCGCGGGCGGTAACCATTCCGACAATACGGTAGATGGGCGAAGGCTTCCTGATGAAATGCTCGGCCTCGGGTCCGGCGCCGATCAGAAGGATCGGCATGGCATCGGGCGAGACCCGCGTGCTGTGGCCGCCGCGATCCTTGAACATGCGGAATAACAGGCGCGGCCCCGCGAGAAAGCCGACCAGCACCAGCCAGCTGATGAAGGGCAGCGAGCGCGGCAGGGATTCAAGTCGGGTGAGGAAAAACCAGGCCGGCAGGAACACCAGCACGACGATCGTCGCCGTGCGCAGGATGTTGACGGCGTCCTTGGCCGAGACGTATTCCCAAACATGGCGGTAGAGGTTGGTGAACATATAGGTCACCGCCGCCACGGCCGCGAAGGTCGCGGCCATCTGTAGCACGTCGTCGCGTTCGCTCAGGAAATCGGGGCCCAGGCGCAGGAAAAACGAAGTCAGAAATGCCGCGAAGGCCATGACCACGTCGTGGCCAAAGACCAGGAGGTTGCGCGGCTGGCGCAGGCGGTGGATGAGACCGCCGCGGGAAAACAGATCGGGAGAGAGCGGCACGAAGCCTCGCGCGTGTTGCGTCGGGTATGAACGCCAATCATAGACGAAGGTTGCGGCAAAGCAATAAAAATGTGTTGCTTCAAAGGCTTATCGGAATTTGTCGGGTAGCGCCCCCTGGCCCGGCAAGCTAAGCATTGCCGATTCCAAAGCGCGCCACTTATAACTGCCGCCTCTTCTCCCGAAGTCTCTGCACAAGGTTTCCGATGCCCAAAAATCCGAAGGTTGCCCTGATCACCGGCGTCACCGGTCAGGACGGGGCCTATCTGGCCGAGTTCCTGCTGAAGAAGGGCTACGTCGTGCACGGCGTGAAGCGGCGCTCGTCGTCCTTCAACACCGGGCGCATCGACCACCTCTACCAGGACACCCACAAGACCGGCGTGAAGTTCTTCCTGCATTACGGCGACATGACCGACGCCACCAACCTGATCAGATTGGTGCAAGAGGTTCAGCCCGACGAAATCTACAACCTCGCCGCCCAGAGCCACGTGCAGGTCAGCTTCGAGACACCCGAGTACACCGCCAACGCCGACGGAATGGGCACGCTACGTCTGCTGGAAGCCATCCGTATCCTCGATCTCAGCAAGAAGACCAAGTTCTACCAGGCCTCGACCTCGGAGCTGTACGGCAAGGTACAGGAGATTCCCCAGTCGGAAACGACGCCGTTCTATCCGCGTTCGCCCTATGCCGCCGCGAAACTCTACGGCTACTGGATCACGGTGAATTATCGCGAGGCTTACGGCTATCACGCCTCCAACGGCATTCTGTTCAACCACGAGAGCCCCTTGCGCGGCGAGACCTTCGTGACCCGCAAGATCACGCGTGCGGTCGCCTCCATCGAGCTGGGACTTCAAGAAAAACTCTACCTCGGCAATCTCGACGCCAAGCGCGACTGGGGCCATGCCCGTGATTACGTAGAGGGCATGTGGAAAATCGTGCAGCAGAAAAAGGCCGACGATTTTGTGCTGGCCACCGGCGAAACCCACGAAGTGCGCGAGTTCGTTGAACTCTCATTCGCCGAAGTGGGCCGCAAGATCAAATGGAAGGGCAAGGGCGTCGATGAAAAGGGCATCGATGCCAAAACCGGCAAGACGCTGGTGGAAGTCGATCCGCGTTATTTCCGCCCGACGGAAGTTGAGCTGCTGCTGGGTGACCCGCGCAAAGCCCACAAAGTCCTGGGCTGGAAACACAAGACCACCTTCCGTCAGATGGTCACGGAAATGGTCCAGTCGGACTTCGCCACCGTGAAAGCCGAGGCCATGCGCTTCGGCCGCGACGAGTAACATCCCATGACCACATTCTCGTTGAAGGGCAAACGTGTTTGGGTCGCCGGTCACCGCGGCATGGTGGGCTCGGGCATCGTGCGCCGTTTGGCCACTGAAGATTGCGAGATCATCACCGCCTCGCGAACGGAACTCGACCTCACCCGTCAGGCTGAGGTGGAAGCCTGGATGGCGGCGAAAAAACCCGAGGTCGTGTTTATCGCTGCCGCCCGCGTCGGCGGCATCCTGGCTAACGACACGCGGCCGGTGGATTTTCTCACCGACAACCTGGCCATCCAGAACAACATCATCGCAACCGCGCACAAAGTCGATGTGCAGAAGCTGATGTTTCTGGGCTCCTCATGCATCTATCCGCGTCTCGCGCCCCAGCCCATGCCCGAGAACATGCTGCTGACCGGCCCCTTGGAGCCCACCAACCAGTGGTACGCCATCGCCAAAATCTCCGGCATCATGCAGTGCCAGGCCTACCGACGTCAGTTCGGCCGCGACTACATCAGCGCCATGCCGACCAATCTTTACGGGACCGGCGACAATTTCGATTTGCAGTCGAGCCACGTGCTGCCGGCGCTGATCGTCAAAGCCCATCTCGCCAAACTGGCCGGCGACAAGAGCATGACGCTGTGGGGCAGCGGCAAACCCTTGCGCGAATTCCTCTATGTCGATGACCTGGCGGACGCTTGCGTCTTCCTCATGAAGACCTATTCGGGCGAGGAACACGTCAACGTCGGCTTCGGCAGCGACGTTACCATCCGCGAGCTGGCCGAGACCGTCGCCGAGGTTGTCGGCTTCAAGGGCACGCTGACCTACGACAGCACCAAGCCCGACGGCATGCCCAAGAAGCTGCTCGACAGTTCCAAGCTCAACGCCATGGGCTGGAAGCCGGCGACGGGCCTCAAAGAGGGCATCGCCAAGGCCTACGACTGGTACCGCAAGAACGCCGCCACCGCGCCCACCGGGAATTAAAGCCGGCAATTAGCCTTGAACAGCCGGAAGCCTGCTTCTACAAAGCCTTGAGGCCCTTAGCCTTTAAGGCCACGCTGCCCCATGCAGATCTACCTGCCCATTGCCGAGATGTCGGTGAATATCTTCCTGGTCCTTGGCCTGGGGGGCGCCATCGGTTTGCTCTCGGGGCTGTTTGGCGTGGGCGGCGGATTCCTCATGACGCCCCTGTTGATTTTCATCGGCGTGCCGCCGGCCGTCGCCGTGGGCACCCAGGCCGCGCAAACCGTGGCCTCGTCGGTCTCGGGTGTGACCGCTCATATGCGCCGCGGCAACGTCGACTTCATGATGGGCGCCGTGCTGACCGCCGGCGGCTTTGTCGGCTCGGGCATCGGCGTCTGGTTATTCAACGTGTTGAAATACGCCGGCCACATCGACCTGACCATTTCGCTGGGCTACGTCACCTTCTTAGGCGTCGTCGGCGGCTTCATGATGGCCGAAAGCCTGCTGGGCGTGTTGCGGCGCAGGCCGGCGGCCCTGGCCCTGGCCGCGCGCGGACCGGGTCGCCACATGTGGATGCACGGCCTGCCGTTCAAAATTCGTTTTAAGCGCTCAAAACTTTATGTCTCCGCCTTGCTGCCGCTGGCCATCGGTGTACTGGTGGGCCTGCTCGTCGCCATGATGGGCGTGGGCGGCGGCTTCCTGATGGTGCCGGCGATGATCTACCTGCTCGGGATGCCCACGCAGGTGGTCATCGGCACGTCGCTATTCCAGATCACCTTCGTCACGGCAGGCACGGCGTTGCTGCAAGCCACCGTCAACCAGTCTGTGGATGCCGTACTTGCACTCTTGCTGCTTGTCATCGGCGTCATCGGCGCGCAGATCGGTGCGCGGCTTTCGGTGAAGGTCAAAGGCGAATACCTGCGCATCATGCTGGCCTTCATCGTCCTTGCGGTGGCCCTTCGTCTTGCGCTTGATCTGGTCATTCCGCCGTCTGAAATTTTCTCTCTTGGCAGTGGAGACGCCCAATGAGGCGTCTGCTGGTTGCACTCTTCGCGCTGGGCTTCGTAGCGTCGGCGCGTGCGCAAGATGTGCCGCTAGTGGCTGATCTGTCGAACCATCTCGTTGCCATTACTACGGGCTTTACCGGCACCGACGTGCTGTTGTTCGGCGCCACCAACGGCCCCGGCGACATCGTTGTGGTTGTGCGGGGACCGACAAAGCAAGAGATCGTGCGCCGCAAGGGCCGCTTCGGGCCCATCTGGGCTAATGCCGACAACGTCACCTTCCGCGACGTACCGACTTATTATCGCGTCGCCTCCAGCCGCCCCTTGAGCGAGTTCGCCCCCGAGACCTTGCTCGCCAGCCGCCAGATCGGAATCGACAGTATCCGTATCGGCGGCGCGGAGGAGACCGTGCCGGCCGCCGAGATGGCCGATTTCCGCAAGGCTCTCGTACGCCTGAAAACCGACGACGACCTATACGACCAGGGCGTGGGTGACATCACCTTGATGTCCAACCGCCTGTTCCGCACGGCGCTGCATTTTCCCGCCAACGTGCCGACGGGTACATATATGGTCGAGGTCTATCTCTTCCGCGACGGCCAGATCACCAGCGGCGAGATTGTGCCGCTGACGATTTCCAAAATCGGCATCGGCGCGGATATCTTCGACTTCGCTCACGGCCGGTTCGCGTTCCTCTACGGTTTGCTGACCATCATCCTGGCTGGCGGCGCCGGCTGGGTTGCGGGCGCCGTGTTCCGGCGCGTCTGAGATGAACGAGCGCCCCGTCCCCGAAACCCCGATGCCCGAGAACGACGCCGCGCGCACGTTTCTCGTGGTCGTCGACAAGTCCGAAGAGCTGCGCACCGCATTGCGCTTTGCCTGCCGACGCGTGGTCAACAGCGGCGGGACCGTCGCGCTGTTTCACGCCGTGCCCTACATTGAGTTCCAGCACTTCTCCACCGTCGCCGAGCTGATGAACCACGAGGCTAAGACCGAGGCCGAGCGCTTGCTGCAACAAGTCGCCGCCGACGTGCACCGCCAGACGGGCAAGTTCCCCGACCTGCATTTGCGCCAAGGCGACACCCTGCCCGAGCTGCAGAAGGTGATCGGCGAGAACCCGGAGATTTCGATGCTGGTGTTGGGGGCCAATGCCGGCCCGGATGGGCCCGGCCCGATCATCTCGGCCATTTCCGGCAAGCTTGCGGGAAAGCTCGATATTCCGGTGACAATCGTGCCGGGCGATATGAGCGAGGAGCGCATCGACGCCCTCACCTAGGTGCCTTGCTCGGGGACCATATTAGTCCTATTTAGGGCTCACATTTGATGGAGAACCCCGATGTTTATCCAAACTGAAGATACCCCCAATCCCGCCGCCCTCAAGTTCCTGCCGGGCCGCGCGGTCCTCGACTCGGGCGTGGCCGACTTCACCAGCCGCGATGCCGCCCAGCGCTCGCCCCTCGCGCGTCTGCTGTTCGAGATTGACGGCGTGGCCGGTGTATTCCTGGGCAGCGACTTTGTCACCGTCACCAAGGCCGGCGACAAAAGCTGGCAGGTTCTAAAACCCATGGTCCTGGGTGCCGTGATGGATCACTTCACCTCGGGGGCCGCGGTGATGGACGCCGGCGATGACGCCGCCGAAGAGGAATTCAACGACGACGGCGTCGACGGCGAGATCATTTCCCAGATCAAAGAGCTGATTGAGACCCGCGTTCGCCCGGCTGTGGCTCAGGACGGTGGTGATATCGTCTACAAGGGTTTCAAGAACGGCACGGTTTACTTGAATATGCGAGGCTCCTGCGCCGGCTGCCCCAGTTCCACCGCTACTTTGAAAATGGGCATCGAGAACATGCTCAAGCACTACGTACCCGAAGTCCTGCAGGTGGAAGCCGTCGCCTAATGCCCACGCGCGGCCAGGCCAGCGAGGCTGAGCTCGATCTGCTGTTCCGCGAGGCCCGCAGCCAGAACAGCTGGACACCCGAGGCGGTGTCAGAGCAGCTGCTGCGCCAGGTCTATGACCTGGCCAAGTGGGGACCTACGGCGGTCAACTCCACGCCGGCGCGCTTCGTCTTCGTCATCTCTAAAGAGGCCAAAGAAAAACTGCGCCCGGCCCTGGCGGCCAACAATGTCGACAAGACCATGGCCGCCCCGGTGAATGTCATCGTCGGTTACGACATGAAGTTCTATGACCACCTGCCGACCCTGTTTCCCCATGTGGACGCCCGGGCCTGGTTTGTGGGGAAGCCCGACACCGAGATCGAGCTCGGGGCCCTGCGCAATGGCAGTCTTCAGGGTGCCTATCTGATGCTGGCGGCCCGGTCCCTAGGTCTGGACTGCGGCCCCATGAGCGGCTTCGATGCCGGCAGGGTGAATGCCGCCTTCTTTCCGGATGGCCGGGTCAAAGCCAACTTCCTCTGCAACATCGGTTACGGCGACGGGCAGAAGGTTTTCGCCTGACTGCCGCGCCTGTCCTTCGAACAGGCCTGCCAGATTCTCTAATTGCCACTTTATTTATCTATAATTCTATATATTATAGATAATCATAGTGGGAACTAGATATGCGCCAAATTGCCGTTTCGGTGGAAATCTTCGCAAAAATATGGGCTTTACGCGAAGCCGGCGAAGAAACCGAGAATGATATTCTGGCGCGTCTTCTCACCCAAGCCCCCACCCAGAAAGTAGAGAATTATAGTGAGGCCCAGGCCTCGCCAGGCTTCAGGGACCTACGTCACGGTGTTCTCTTCCCCGAAGGTTTTGAGATCTTCCGCTCGCTGAAGGGCGAGGATGTCAGAGCGCGGGCTAGCGGCGGCAGGTGGGTGCTGAAGGGCAGCGGCGCCCTTTATGGCAGCCTCAACGAACTCAGCCGCGGGGTCGGCGCCGGCACGGAAAACGCCTGGGCCTCCTGGTTCTTCCTGGGGCCCGACGGCCGCCGCCAGCAGATCTCGACCCTGCGCGACCCGACGGCCGTGGTCCGGCGCAAGGCCAGACCGGCAGGACCGCTCTCCGAAGACGCCCTTTGGCTGGCCGACGTGCGCGCCGGCCTTGCCGCCATCGAGGACGGCCGTGGGCTTTTAGACGACATATATAAGGCCGTCGAACAGGTGCGGCGGGCGCAGGGTCGAGATTGGCCGGTGGCTGCGAAAGCCACGGTGCTGCGCATTCTCGAGGAGAGCTCTTCAGACAGCGACGCGTTCAAGGGCGGCGCCGACCATTTTGCGATGCCCTACGGCAAAGGCGCGGGATTCTGGGCGCTGCGCTAGGCTTTATGCTGCAGCAATGTGTGCAGCATAATGGGCGTTTGCTGCACTTTATGCTGCACTAAACCTTGCAGCAAAATCATATATTTCAGTATGTTAGCGTCCCGCGGGCAGGAAGCCCACGGTCTTATAGACCTCGGCCAGCACCGGCTCGGCGATGCTATTGGCTTTATCGGCACCCCGCTTCAAAACCCGGTCGATTTCCGCGGGGTCATCCATCAGGCGCTTCATCTCGGCGTTGATCGGCCCCAGAACCGAAACCGCCTTATCGGTGAGCCTCGCCTTGAACTGGCTGAACTGGGTGCCCGCCTGCTCGGCGATGACCTCGTCCAGGCTGCGGTCGGTGAGCGCAGCATAGATGTTGAGAAGGTTGGCGGCCTCGGCTCGGCCCTCGAGCCCCGCCGCCGAGTCGGGCAGGGGGTGGGGGTCGGTGGTGGCTTTGCGCACCTTGCCGGCGATGGCGTCGGCGTCGTCGGTCATGTTGAGACGCGAGAAGTCGGAAGGGTCGGACTTCGACATCTTCTTTGACCCGTCACGCAAGGACATCACGCGCATGCCGGGCCCGCGAATCACCGGCTCGGGAAGCGGGAAGAGTTCGACGCCGTAGTCGTTGTTGAACTTCTGGGCGATGTCGCGGGCCAGTTCCAGGTGCTGCTTCTGGTCTTCGCCCACGGGCACGTGGGTCGCCTTGTAAACCAGGATGTCGGCGGCCATGAGGTTCGGATAGACGTAAAGCCCCGCCGAGGCGGCCTCGCGGTTCTTGCCGGCCTTGTCCTTGAACTGGGTCATGCGGTTGAGCCAACCGAGACGCGCGACGCAGTTGAACACCCAGGCCAATTCAGCATGAGCCGGCACGTGGCTTTGCACGAACAGCGCGTTGGTCGCCGGATCGATGCCGGCGGCAATCATGCCGGCGGCGACTTCACGGGTGGAGCGCGAGAGTTCCTTGGGATCCTGCCAGACGGTGATGGCGTGCAGATCGACGATGCAGAATAAGCACTCGAAGTCTTTCTGCAGCGCGACCCAGTTGCGGATCGCGCCCAAATAGTTGCCGAGGTGGAGATTTCCGGTTGGCTGAATGCCCGAGAGGATGCGGCCCTGCAGGGGCTGCGGTGTGGACCCGCTGGTCATGGGGGATAATCCCAATATGTGTTGAACGGCGTGCTTGGAGTCACCCGTAGTCCGGCTCCAACGCCGGACGCGAGGGTGGTAGCCCGGGTCCTGTATTAGGTCAAGCGGGCTGGCTTAAGCAGCGGGCGTCTTGCGGCGCCGGAAGCTATCGAGGTCGCTGCGCTGGGCCGCGCCCAGGACCACCGCGCTGACGGCGAACACCAGCCCGCCGCCACCGATCAGCACAAGGAGCGCAAGGCCCCGCACGAGGTTGTTGCCCGAGGCGGCACCCGGCGCGCCGAACAGCGCCCAGAAATGATCCTCCACCAGTATAAGCCCGCCCCAGAGAGCAGCCGTCATCAGCAGTGTCGCCAAAATCACCCGCGGCAGACGGCGCAGGAGGCGCGCGTCAGGAATCAGGTGTTTGCGGCGATAGAGGATCACCGTCAGCAGCGCGGCGTTGAGCCAGGCGGAGATGGACGTGGCCAGCGCAATGCCCACATGGCCGAAGGAGCGCATCAGAGCGATAGCGATGACGATGTTGACGAGCAGGGCCACAACCGATGCCTTCACCGGCGTTTTGGTGTCGTGGCGACCGAAGAAGCCGGGGGTCAGGGCCTTGTTGAGCACATAAGCCGGCAAGCCGAAGGAAAATGCCAACAGCGCGGCCGCAACGGCTTCGCGGTCACGGGGCGTGAAGGCGCCGTGCTCGAACAGCACGGACGTGATGGGCTCGGCCAGCATGGCGATGCCGGCGGCCGAGGGAATGGTCAGAAGCAAACTCACTTCGATGGCGCGGTTCTGGTTGGCGATGGCCCCCGCGTCATTGCCGGCCTGGATTTGGCGCGCGAGCAGCGGCAGAAGGGCGATGCCGATAGCCACGCCGAAGATGCCCACCGGCAAGAGATTGACGCGGTCGGCGTAGTTGATCCACGACACCGCGCCTTCGCCCACGAGCGAGGCGATGTTTTTGTTCACAACCAGGTTTATTTGATAAATGCCTGCGCCGAAGGCCACGGGCAGCATGCGAGCGAGCAGAAGTTTCACGTCGGGCGTCAGACGCGGGCGGACCAGTTTGAACTGCATGCCGATGCGCCGGCACTCGGCCGCCAGCCAGATGAACTGCACCACGCCGGCCGCAAACACGCCCCAGGCCAGAAACACCGCCCGGTCGCCGTCGGCGCCGACGCCGATGAGCAGGGCCGCGATCAGCGTGATGTTCAGCAGTACAGGGGCCGCCGCCGCCACGGCGTAGTGGTTGAGCGCATTGAGCACGCCCGACTGCAACATGGTCAGCGAGACAAACAGCAGATAGGGAAATGCGATGCGCGCGAGGTCGGTGGCGCGCTCCATCTGGCCCGGTACGCGGTCGAAGCCGGGGGCCATGAGATACAAGACCGCCGGCATGAACAGAATCATCAACACCGTGAAGGCCAACAGCACCATGCCCAGCATGGCGAAGGCCTGGTCGGCGAAGGCCTTGGCGCGTTCTTTGCCGTCCTGCTCGAGGCGCTGGGCAAAGATCGGCACGAAGCCCGCCGAAAAGGCGCCTTCGGCAAAAAGACTTCGAAACAGGTTGGGCAGCTGGAAGGCGATGAAAAAGGCGTCCGAGACCGCGCCCGCGCCGAGGAATGTCGCGGTCAGGATTTCCCGCACGAAGCCGGTGATGCGGCTGAGCATGGTGTAGCCGCCGACCGTGGCGAAGGCGCGGAACAAGGATGGCGGCCTCCCCGGCATGTGAGGGGCAGGCGGCTGCGCCGTGGGATCGGGGCTGGACATGGATGTGGTTTACCGTATTCGCAGCAGGCTGTGAATCCATCCTGCGACTTTACGGCGGAAGAATGGTCAACCCAACGCGTCTATTCGGCGGCTTTGATCTTGGCTTTATCGCCGGATTTTTCTGAGGCCTTCTCTGCGGCCTTCTCGGCCTTGGCCGGCGCAGGCTTGGCCTTATCGGGTTGTGTAACGTGCACGGCATCGGCGGTGACGCCGATGGCCTTGCCCAGGGCCTCGCGAATCTGACGGATCTTGGTGCCATGCTCGATCTTCATGCCGAAGACGTCTTTGACATAGAACACGTCGACCACCCGCTCGCCATAGGTCGAGATATGGGCGGAGAAGATCTGCAGGCCCAGGTCAGCGATAGCCTTGGTGACATCCGACAGGAAGCCTGGCCGGTCGTGGCCGTTGATTTCGACCACGCTGCAGACCTTGGAGGCGTTGTTGTCGATGATCACGCGTGGCGGCACCTCCAGCGCGTTGACGCGGCTGGGCAGGCGCGAGCCGGCCTTGGGCAACTCTTGATTCAGGCGGAGCCGGCCTTCCAAGGCCGAGATGATGCGCGATTTGATGCGCGCGAAGCGGTTATCGGGGATGGCATGGCCTTCGAAGTCCTGCAGCGAGAAGGTATCGAGCGCCATGCTGTTGGACAGCGTCAGGATGTTGGCGTCGACCACCGACACGCCGGCGATGGCCAGGGCGCCGGCGATCTTGGCGAACAGGCCCGGATGGTCCGGCGTGTAGATGACCATGTGGGTGACATCGCGGTAGCTGTCGATGGTGAAATCGATTGCAATCTTCTCGCCGACCTCTTCAGCGGCGCGCATGAAATGCGCCAGGCGTTCGTGGGTGTCGGTGTCGTTCGACAGCCAGAAGGCGCGCGAACCCAGACTGAGGATGCTTTCGCGCATTTTTTCCGGCCAGTCGTTCAGGCGTTCCGCCAGGACCGCCTTGGCCGCAAGCACGCGGGCGTCGATGGCGCCGGTCTGGCCGCCGCGGAGCACATCGTCGGTGCGCCGGTAGAGGTCGCGCAACAGTGTGGCTTTCCAGTTGTTCCAGACCGCAGGGCCCACCGCGCGGATATCGGCGCAGGTCAGGACCAATAGAAGTTTCAAACGCTCCGGCGACTGCACGAGGTCGCAGAACTTGGATATGGTCTGGGGATCGTCGAGGTCGCGTTTGAAGGCGGTGTTGCTCATCTTAAGATGATGTCGCACCAGCCAGGCGACGGTTTCGGTTTCTTCGGCCGAAAGCCCAAGGCGGGGGCAAAGCTGCATCGCAACATCGGCGCCGAGGTCGGAGTGATCGCCACCTCGGCCCTTGGCGATATCATGCAGCAGCACTGCCACATACAACGCGCGGCGGGATTGAATCTTTTGCACCACGTCCGAGGCCACCGGCAGCGCTTCCTTGAGCTTGCCCTGCTCGATGCGGTGCAGAATTCCTATGGCGCGGATGGTGTGCTCGTCGGTGGTATAGACATGGTACATGTCGTACTGCATCTGCGCGACAACACGTCCGAAGTCGGGGATAAAACGCCCGAAGATGCCGCACTCGCTCATCAGCCGCAGCGTCGTTTCTGGCCCTTTGCGCGAGGTGAGGATATCCATGAAGACGCGGTTGGCTTCCGGATCGCGGCGCAGATAGGTCACGCGGCGCGCCAATTGCGCGATGATGCGCAAGACGCTCGGCTGGAAATCGAGTTCGTGTTCCTGGGCGGTGCGGAAAATGCTGAGCAGCTTGACCGGATCCTTGGTGAACACGCTTTCGTCGGCGATGCCGATCCGCCCGCGCTCGACGATGAAGCCGTCGATGTTGCGTTGGCGCAGCTTCATGGGCAGGCGGAAGATCGAACGTTTCTTTTGCGTGCCGGTTTCTTCCAGCAGCGTGCAGAAAATGCGCGTCAGGTCGCCGACGTCGCGCGCCACCAGGAAATAATGCTTCATGAAGCGCTCAACCGCTGTCGCTCCGGCGCGATCGACATAGCCCAGCTTGGGCGCAATTTCGCGCTGCAGGTCGAAGGTCAGGCGATTGTCGGTGCGTCCTGTGATGTAGTGCATGTGGCAGCGCACCGTCGACAGAAAGTCGTGGGCCTTGATGAAGCGCGCGGCGGCTTCGTCGTCGATGATGCCGCGGTCGGCGAGCTTGCGCACGTCCGAGACGCCGTAAATGTACTTGGCGATCCAGTACAGCGTGTGCAGATCGCGCAAGCCGCCCTTGTCTTCCTTGACATTGGGCTCCAGACGATAGCGTGAGTCACCGAGCTTGGAATGACGTTCGTCGCGTTCGGTCAGTTTGGCTTGCACGAATTCGGGCGCGGTGCCCTTCTGCACTTCCTTCTTGAAGCGTGAAATCAGTTCGGCCGCCAGCTCCTGATCGCCCCAGATCCAGCGCGCGTCGAGCAGCGTCGTGCGGATGGTCATGTCGGCTTTGGCGTGGGTGATGTTCTCATTCACCGAGCGCACGGCATGGCCGACCTTGAGGCCCAGGTCCCACAGCAGATAGAGCATGAACTCCACCAGCTGCTCGGAGAACGGCGTCGGCTTGTAGGGCAGCAGGAACAGAAGATCGACGTCGGACAAGGGGGCCAGCTCGCCGCGTCCGTAGCCGCCGATGGCCACGACGCTCACACGCTCGCCGGTGGTCGGCACGCCACGGCGTACGAAATGGGCCGTGGCCGCATCGAACAGAATACGGATGACCTGATCCATCAGGTAGCTATGAGCGGCGACGGTATCCTCGCCGCTGGCTTTGCCTTGTTCAAAGCGTGTGCGGATGACATCGAAGCCCGTCTTGTAGGCGGCTTTGATTTCCTCGACCAACTGACTGCGTTTGCCGGCTTCGCCTTTAGCGTCACCCATAGCATCCAGCGCCGCACTGATCTGGCGGCGGTCGATGATTTGGCGGGGTTGGTAAATGGCGTTCACGGATGATCGGCCTAACGCACCTTGAAGCCCTGCTCACGGGCCTGTTCGTCGGGCACATGGATGATGCGCTCCTTGACCGCCTGCGTGATTGGCGTTGACCGAACCGGCGCACCCGGCGAAATCACGGGCATCATGCCGGACGACGACATTCCTGGGGATGCACCGGTGGTCGGGATTTGGCTTTTAACCAGGCTGTCGATGGCAAAGCGCGATTTGGTCCGCGCGGTGACCACAGCCAGAAGCTCGAGGATCTTGGCCTGACCCGCGAAAACCAGCGCTAGAAGGAAGGCGGCTATCGCGCCGGCCATGGCGTAACCTTCGTTGATCCATTCGTAATGCGAAAAGGCCAACAGAATGGCCATGACGCTGCCGATGAGGCAGAGCATGCCCATGCCGGAGAGGATACGCGCCAGCGCCGGAATGTCGGGTTTATCGGGGTCTATTTCAAAAACCATCTGGCACCTCCGCGAGGCCTTATTTCTTGCGAATATATAAGGCCCCTCTGCCTCGTCCGCCATTATAGCAGATTTTTCCGGGGCTTACGCCTGCTCCGCCAATAACGCCTTGAGCCGGTAAAGGGTTTCAAGGGCTTCGCGGGGACTCAAGGCGTCGGGTGTGACCGCGGCCAAGGCGATTTCGGCAGGTGACGGCCCTTTGGCGGCGATGCCGGCCTTGGGGCGGGCTTGGGCCGCGAACAGCGGCAGGTCATCGGCCAGCTTGGCAGCGGCCCCGGCCTGGTCACCCTTTTCCAGCACCTTCAACACATCTTCTGCCCGAGCGACCACGGCTGCGGGCAAGCCAGCCAGCCGGCCCACATGGATGCCGTAGGAGCGGTCGGCGGCGCCGGGGGCGACTTCATGCAGGAAGACCACGTCGTCCTGCCATTCCTTGACCCGCATAGTGTGGGGCTTGAGCTGGGCGAGACGGGCCGAGAGGGCCGTCAGCTCATGATAGTGAGTGGCGAACAGCGCCCGGCAGCCATTGACGTCGTGCAGGTATTCGAGGCTCGCCCACGCGATCGACAGGCCGTCGAAGGTCGCCGTGCCGCGGCCGATTTCATCGAGGATGACAAAGGAGCGCGGTGTGGCCTGGTTGAGGATGGCGGCGGTCTCGACCATCTCGACCATAAACGTGGACCGCCCGCGGGCCAGATCATCGGCGGCACCCACACGGCTAAACAACCGGTCGATGACACCGATGTGAGCCGATGCCGCCGGCACGAAGGCGCCGGTCTGGGCCATCAGGGCGATCAGCGCGTTCTGGCGCAAAAAGGTGCTTTTGCCAGCCATGTTGGGGCCGGTGATCAGCCAGAGTCGGCCGTGACTATTGTCTGCATTGAGGTTGCAGCCGTTGGCGACGAAGGACTGCCCCTGGGCTTTGAGCATCTGTTCGACAACAGGATGCCGACCGCCCGTGATGTCGAAGGATGTACTGGCATCGACCACGGGCCGCACGTGATCGCAATCGACTGCCAGTTCGGCCAGGGCCGTCATCACATCCAGGTTTGCCATCGCAGCGGCAGCCGCGCCGATCTCGCCCACATGGGCCATGACCTCGCCGATGAGGTCCGTGAACAGCGTGAGTTCGAGCGCCAGCGCCTTGTCGCCGGCGGACCGGATGCGGTCTTCCAGCTCGGACAATTCGACGGTGGTAAAGCGCATGGCATTGGCCATGCTCTGGCGATGGATGAAAATTGCCGCTGCTCCACCCGCTCTGATGTCGTCCATCAGCTTCTCGCCGGGCTTGGCAGCCGTCTCGATATAATAGCCGAGCACGTTGTTGTGGCGGATCTTCAAGGCGGCGATGCCGCTGGCATCGACGTATTTCGCCTGCAAACCGGCGATCAACTTGCGGCTTTCGTCGCGCAGGGTCTTCAGCTCGTCGAGGGCGGTGTTGTAACCGTCGGCAATGAAACCGCCGTCGCGGGCCAGCAGCGGCAAATCCTGCGACAAGGCCCGCGTCAGGCGATCAACCAGGGCTACGTGATGTCCCAGGTCCTGCAAGGCCGTGGCGACCTCTGGCGGCGGCGGCAGAAAACTCTTTGCAAGGTCAGCGATGGCGCTGCGCAGCACCGGACCTTGGGCGAGGCCGTCGCGCATGGCGGCCACATCGCGCGGACCGCCGCGGCCCAGCGTGATGCGCGACAAGGCGCGCTCGACGTCGGGGCAGGCTTTCAACGCCGCGCGCACGCCGTCGCGGGCCGCAGGCGCGCCGGCGAAAAAGGCGACAGCATCGAAGCGCGCGTTGATGGCCTGGGGATCGGTAAGCGGCGCGGACAACCTCGCCGACAACAGGCGTGCGCCTGCGCCGGTGACGGTGCGATCCAACACGCTCAGCAGACTGCCGCGTTTTTCACCGGTCAGAGTCTGCGTAAGCTCGAGATTGCGCCGCGTCGCCGCGTCGATTTCCAGGACCGCGCCTTGGGCGAGGCGCTGCGGAGGCTTCAGGCGCGGCAGTTTGCCTTTTTGCGTCAGCTCGACGTAATCGACCAAGGCGCCAGCCGCCGCGGTTTCGGCGCGGCTAAAGACGCCAAAGGCATCGAGCGTGCCGACGGCATAGAGCGCCTCGAGCCGCTTGCGCGCATTGTCGGAATCAAACCGCGGCGAGGCCAAGGGGCTCGCGATGTTTTTCCAAGAGCTCAGCGTGTCGGCCAGGTCGGGATCTTCGAACAGGCGCTCGGACAACAAGAGCTCGCCGGGGTTGAGCCGCGCAAGGGCCGCTGCCAAGCTGATGCGCTTGACCTGCTGCACCTGGAAGTCGCCGGTGGAGACATCGAGCCAAGCCAGGCCGAATTCCTGCGCCGGGTCGCTTTTCACTTGGGCCAGGGCTGCAAGATAGTTATGCGACCGCGCATCGAGCAGCGCGTCTTCGGTCAGCGTGCCCGGGGTGATCAGGCGCACCACGTCGCGTTTGACCACCGACTTCGACCCGCGCTTCTTGGCTTCCGCGGGATCTTCCATCTGTTCGCAAACGGCGACCTTGAAGCCCTTGCGGATCAGCCGCGACAGATAGCCTTCGTGGGAATGGACCGGCACGCCACACATGGGGATGTCGTCGCCCTGGTGGCGGCCGCGTTTGGTGAGCGTGATGTCCAGAGCCTGTGATGCTGCAACTGCGTCGTCGAAGAACAGCTCGTAGAAATCGCCCATGCGATAAAACAATAGGGCATCCCGATAGTTCGCCTTGACGGCGAGGTATTGCGCCATCATCGGCGTCACATCACCCTGCACCGCAGCAGGGGATGCTGCGTCGGTGGGGCTCAGCAGACGCTCATCGCTGGTCTCATCGGGCACGTAATTTTCTTCCGCTGTCTTGGCTAAAACGCCGCGACACTATACCAACCCGCCTTGCCTTGGCGACAACTTGGCGACACTTGGAAGAAGATTGGAAAAGCGTGTGAAAGTTGAGTAATTTCAAGGCCACCGCGCTTTGCGCAGCAAAGGTATTTGCGGCAAAATAGAACTGCAGGATCGCGCGATAAGGGATCGCATACGACCTGCAGCATTGATGCAGCATAGAAAACGCCTGAAAGGGACTTCGGACGCGCACACCGTGCCGGCCTGGCCAGGGCATTGAGCAGGAAAAATGAACAAGATTGGTAATGGTACGCCGGGCAAAAAATCAGAGTCCAAAAAACCCGAGCAGAAAGCCGTGCAGCCCGCCGTGCGCCGCAACTTCGATCAGGAGGCGCTGGCGTTCCATTCCACTGGCCGGCCCGGCAAGATCGAGATCATTGCCACCAAGCCGCTGACCACCGCCCACGACCTGTCACTGGCCTATTCGCCGGGCGTGGCCGCCCCATGCCTTGAGATCGCCCGCGATCCCTCGACCGCCTACGACTACACCGCCAAGGGTAACTTGGTCGCCGTCATCTCGAACGGCACCGCAGTTCTGGGTCTCGGCGATCTTGGCGCGCTGGCAAGCAAGCCGGTGATGGAAGGCAAGGCTGTGCTTTTCAAGCGCTTCGCCGATGTCGACAGCATCGACCTTGAGGTCGATACCCGCGACGTCGAGGAGTTCATCAACTGTGTGCGGCTCTTAGGTCCGAGCTTCGGCGGCATCAACCTGGAAGACATCAAGGCGCCGGAGTTCTTTGTCATCGAAAGCCGCCTGCGCGAGATCATGGACATTCCGGTGTTCCACGACGACCAGCACGGCACGGCGATCATTTGCGCCGCCGGTCTGATCAACGCCTGTGACCTGACGGGCCGCAAGATGTCCGAGCTCAAGCTGGTGCTGAATGGCGCGGGTGCGGCCGCCATCTCCTGCCTCGAATTGGCCAAGGCCCTTGGCGTGCGCGCCGAGAACGCCATCATGGTCGACTCCAAGGGCGTCATCTATCAGGGCCGCACGGAAGGCATGAACCAGTGGAAGTCGGCCCACGCCGTGCGCACAGACCGGCGCACGCTGGCCGAAGCGCTGGACGGCGCCGATGCCTTCCTTGGCCTCTCGGTTAAAGGCGCGGCGACTCCGGCGATGGTCAAGAGCATGGCCAAGAACCCGATCATCTTCGCCATGGCCAACCCCGACCCGGAGATCACCCCGGAAGAAATCGCCGAGGTGCGCGACGACGCCATTGTCGCGACCGGACGGTCTGACTATCCGAATCAGGTCAACAACGTGCTGGGCTTTCCCTTCATCTTCAGGGGCGCATTGGATGTGCGCGCGCGCACCATCAACGAAGAAATGAAGCTGGCCGCTGCTCAGGCTTTGGCCGACCTCGCGCGTGAGAACGTACCGGATGAAGTGGCCGCCGCTTATGCTGGGCGCAAGTTGCGCTACGGCAGCGAATACATCATCCCGGTTCCCTTCGATCCGCGCCTGATCTCGACCGTGCCGCCGGCTGTCGCAAAGGCCGCGATGGATTCAGGTGTGGCGCGCAAGCCCATCGCCGACATGGAGGCCTACCGCCGCCAGCTGGACGAACGCCGCGATCCGACGGTTGCGACACTCTCGACCATCGCCAGCGAAGTGAAGCGCTCGCCGCGGACGGTGGTTTTTGCCGAAGGCGAGGAAGAACGCTCGATCCGTGCGGCCATTGCCTACCGCAATGCCGGCTACGGCAAGGCGATTTTAGTTGCCCGCCGCCGCATGGTCGAGCAGAGCCTGGCCGAGCTGAATGTCAAACCCGAGGACCTTGACGGCATCACCATCACCAATGCCCGCGAGTCCAAGGACCTGGCGGCTTATATCGAGCACCTGTACCGCCGCCACCAGCGCCGCGGCCGCCTGCAGCGCGACTGCGAGCGGCTGGTCAGCCAGGACCGCAACGTCTTCGCCGCCTGCATGGTAGCGCTCGGCCACGCCGATACGATGGTCACCGGTCTGACGCGCAACTATCACTCAGCTTTGACGGATGTTCGCCGCGTCATCGACAAACAGCCGCGCGAAGTCATCTTCGGCCTGACCATGATGATCCTGCGCGGGCGCACGCTGTTCATCGCAGATACTTCTGTTCACGAGCGTCCATCGGCCGACGAACTCGCCCATATCGCCATCGCCAGCGCTGCTGCCGTGCGCCGCCTGGGCCACGAGCCGCGTGTGGCCCTGTTGTCCTATTCCAACTTCGGCAATCCGCCGGGCGTGGTGGCTGGCATCATGCGCGATGCCAAACGCCTGCTCGACGCCGCCGCCAACGACGGCGCTGTCGACTTCGAGTTCGACGGCGAGATGAGCGTGGACGTGGCCCTCGATCCCGAGCGCAGCAAGATCTATCCCTTCTGCACCCTGACGGGCCCCGCCAACGTGCTCGTGATGCCCGGTCTACATGCCGCCAATATCTCGACCCGGCTGGTGCAACGCTTCGGCGCGGCCACCACCATCGGTCCAATGCTCATGGGTCTGGACAAGCCGGTGCAGATTGTCAGTATGGATGCCACGGTTTCAGATCTTGTGCAGATGGCGTTGATGGCGGCCCACGCCAGCGCGCCCAAGCTGCTCTAAGTTCGCATACACAGTAAGGCGTCTATGGCCCAACTTTCTCCCGCCGCTGCGCGCCGCTTGGTCGCCTGGGCGGTGGGACCGTGCCTGCCGGCCTGGGCGGTGCTGCTGGGCCTCGCGCTGGTGGGTCGTCTGGACTGGACGACAGCCTTCGTCTGCTGCCTTTTGGTGTTTGTGCTGATGGCGGGCGCTGTGCTCGCGCGCCTGGCCGACTTCGACCGCATCATCCGTTACGCCGAGGAGCTGTTGGCCAATCCCGATGCCCAGGCGCCGCTGCTCGAGCACTCGGCCACGGCGCAGCGGCTGCTCAGCAGTCTGACGGCCTTGCGCAAACTCTGGGCCGACCGCCGCGACGAAGCCGACGCCCTGGCCAAGTCGCGCCAGGACATTCTCGACAGCCTGCCGGACCCCTTTTTCCTGCTCGATCGGCGCCGGCGGGTCATCAGCGCCAACGCCGCCGCGCGCAAATTGTTTGAGCTCGAGCGGCCTACCGAAGGTGGAGGTCAGGGTTTCGCGGGCCGCGATCTCGCCGGGGTTATCCGCGATCCTAAGGTGCTTGAGGCCGCCGATCTGGCTTTGGCGCAGAACCGCAAGACCGAGGCCCAATTCACCCTGCCCGGCCCCGTCGAGTATACTTTCGGCGCGTTGATCGTGCCTCTCAGCGCCACGGCCCAGGACGGCACCGCACTGATTGTCGCCCTTAACGACTTCACCGAACGGATGAAGATGGACCGCATGCGCGCCGACTTTGTCGCCAATGCCAGCCATGAACTGCGCACGCCGCTTTCAAGCGTGCTGGGCTTTGTGGAGACCCTGCGCGGTCCGGCCAAGGACGATCCCAAGGCCCGTGACGAATTCCTCGACATCATGCTCAAGCAGGCCAACCGCATGGCGCGCCTGATCGACGATCTATTGTCCTTGTCGCGGATTGAACTGCGCGAACACACCCGGCCCACGGAAGCGGTGGACATCGAAGGTGTGCTGCGCGGCACCTCGGAATTCCTCGACCGCCAGGCCAAGGAGCGCCGCTCGAGCATCGTGATCACCGCGACCCCCGGCCTCCCGCCGGCCCTGGGCGACGCGCAGGAACTGAGTCAGGTGTTCCATAATCTGGTGACGAATGCGCTGAAGTACGGCGGCGAGAATTCCCGCGTCGAGGTAAACGCCGACGTCAGCGAGACGCGGCCCGCCGGCATGCCGGGCAAGGGCCCCTGCCTGAAAATCTCCGTGCGCGATTTCGGCGAAGGCTTCGCCCGCGAACATATCCCCCGCTTGACCGAGCGCTTCTACCGCGTCGACAACGCCCGCTCGCGGCAACTGGGCGGAACCGGTTTGGGCTTGGCCATCGTCAAGCACATCACCAACCGTCATCGCGGCGCCTTGGTAATCGACAGCGACATCGGCAAGGGCGCGACCTTTACGGTCTATCTGCCGGTGGCGGGCTAAATTGCCTTGCGCTGGCGGCGGGTCACGATGAGGACCAGCGGCACAGAGGCAAAGCCGATCACGCAGGTATAGATGAAGAAGGCGAAGTAGCCAGCGCCTAGGGCTTCCACTGAAATGCCGGTGCGGCTGGCGCCGGCGACCAATGCGCCAGGATCAAGACCGCCGAAGAAGGCCTGCAAGGGCGCGATCAATCCGCCGGTGGCCGCTGACTGCGACGCGGCATCGACGATGCGCCCCGACTGCGTGGCGATGAATTTATCTGGCAGGGCATAGAGCGACGAGAACAGCGCATATTGCGTGGCGGTGAACCCGGCGCTGGTCAGGCTCGACATATAAGCCAGCAAGCAGGTGCCGGCGAAGCTCTGGCAGATGTTGTTGACGCCTAAGGTGATGATCAAGGCAGATACGTCGGGGCCTTGGGTTGCCAGCCACGAGAACATCAGATTGCTAAGAGGGGCAATGATCGCGCCCACCAGAAGGGCCTTCATCACGCCCCAGCGCACGATGGAATAGCCGCCGATGAAGATGCCGATCATCGACAAGGCGACGCCGTAGATTTTCCGCACCTCGGCGATTTGCGTCAGGCTGAACCCGAGATCGAGATAAAACGGGTTCATGATGTTGAGCACGAATTCCGACAGGCGATAGAAGCAGATCACGCCAAGGATCAGCCCGGCCGTGCGGCCGAAGCGCCGGAAGAAGTCACCGAGCGGTTCGCCGAACACATGGGACAGGAAGTAGCCCGGCTGCGTCGGCTTCCCTGGCAAAGGCCAGGCACAGGCGACGATGAACCCGAAGCCGACGACAACAGCGGCGAGCTGCAGGAAGACGCCGAGGGGCCGCGCCGCCCAGGCTGTTGTCAGCGCCGCAGCGGCATCGTGCGGCAGCATCGCAGCGATGAGTGCGACTTGTGCCGAAAGGCCGGAGCCGAGAACCAAGGCGCCGACCACCAGGATGACGAGGCGCACGGCCCATTCTGTGCGCTCACGCCAGGGATTGGCCGCCCCGGCAATGCGCGGGATAGGACGGATGTTATGAGCCCTTTCGCGCGGCGCCATGATGACGGCCAGCGCACCAATCACCATCAGCGCGGCCATGGTGAAATAGGACACCGACCAGTTGAAGGCGTCGGCGAGAAACAAGGGCGCTGCGCCAGCGGTAATATAAGCAATGCGATGGCCCCACTGATAGGACGCGAGCATCACGCCCTGTTCGCGTTCCTCGGCCACTTCGATGCGCCAGGCATCCATGACGATGTCTTGCGTGGCGCCCGTGAAGCCCGTGAGTACGGCCAGCGCAGCCGTCAGGGAGAGATGCGCGACCGGATCGGTGATGGCGATCATCACGAGGCCAACCATGATCAACCCTTGCGCCGCCAGCATCCAGGAGCGGCGATGACCCAGCCAGCGCGTCAGGCCGGGAATTGCTGTGCGGTCAACAATCGGCGCCCAGAGGAATTTGAAGGCATAGGCCAGCGTGGCAAGGCTGAAAAAGGCGATGACGTTGAGCGATAGCCCAACACTACGCAGCCAAGCCGAGAGGGTGTCAAAGATCAACCAGAAGGGCAGACCCGAGGCAAAACCGAGCCCCAGCATGACGACCGAGCGCCGTTCAAGATAAACCGCGAAGGATTGCCGCCAGTTACGAACGGGTGCGCTGTCAGCCATGGCGGCTGTTGTCGCACATCCCGGCCAGGAAGTGAATCCTGGCCGGGTGGTCGTGTATTAGGAGGCCGCCGAGACTTTCGACATGCGCTTGCGCTCGTTCTGGTCGAGGTAGCGCTTGCGCAGGCGGATGGCTTTGGGGGTCACTTCCACCAGCTCGTCGTCCTGGATGTAGGCGATGGCCTGTTCCAGGGTCATGACGCGCGGCGGCGGCAGGTCTTGCTTGTCGTCTTTCATGACCGTGCGGAAGTTGGTGAGCGCCTTGGACTTCAAGGGGTTCACTTCCAGGTCGTTGTCGCGGGTATGTTCGCCGACGATCATGCCCATGTAGATCTTGGTACCGGCCTGGACGAACTGCGGACCGCGGTCGATGAGGTGGAACAAGCCGTACTGGTTAGCCTCACCAGTGTCGGTGGCGATGAGCACGCCCTGGCGGCGCGAGGCCACGGGGCCCTTGTAGGGTCCGAAGGAGTGGAACAGGCGGTTCATGACGCCGGTGCCGCGGGTGTCGGTGAGGAATTCGCCGTGATAGCCGATGAGGCCGCGCGAGGGGGCTAAGAACACCATGCGTGTTTTGCCGCCGCCGGCCGGCTTGAGTTCCTGCAACTCGCCTTTGCGCTGGGACATCTTCTCGACGACGATGCCCGAATGCTGTTCATCGACGTCGATGACAACTTCTTCGATCGGCTCAAGCTTGTTGCCTTTTTCGTCGGTCTGGAAGAGCACGCGCGGGCGCGAGATTGAGAGCTCGAAACCTTCGCGGCGCATGTTTTCAATCAGCACGCCCAGCTGCAATTCGCCGCGGCCCGCGACTTCGAAGGCGTCTTTCTGATTGGATTCGGAAATCTTGATCGCGACGTTGCCTTCGGCCTCTTTGTGCAGACGGGCAGCGATGACGCGGGTGGTGAGTTTGTCGCCTTCGAGGCCAGCGAACGGCGAGTCATTGACCGAGAAGGTCATGGCGAGCGTCGGCGGATCGATCGGGCGGGCTTTCAACGGTTCGGTGACTTCCGGAGCGCAGAAGGTGTCGGCGACGTTGGCGTTGGTCATGCCCGCGAGGGCGATGATGTCACCGGCTTCGGCGCTTTCTACCGGCACGCGCTCGAGGCCGCGGAATGTCAGAAGTTTGGTCGCGCGGCCGGTTTCAAGCACCTTGCCTTCGCGGTTCAGAACCTTGAGCGGCATGTTGACCTTGGCGATGCCGGTTTCGATGCGCCCGGTCAGAATACGGCCGAGGAAGTTGTCGAACTCCAGCGTCGTCGCCAGCATGGTGAACGGCGCGTCGAGATTACGTTTTGGCGCCGGCACATGTTTGACAATCGTTTCAAACAGCGGCGTCAGGTCCTTACGCTCTTCGTTCTCCAGGCTGCGCACAGCCCAGCCTTCGCGGCCGACGGCGAACAGCGTCGGGAAATCGAGCTGTTCATCGGTGGCGCCGAGGTTGGCGAAGAGATCGAAAATCTCGGTATGCACTTCATCGGGACGGGCGTCGTGGCGGTCGATCTTGTTGACGATGACGATGGGGCGCAGGCCCAGGCCCAGCGCTTTCGACAGCACGAATTTGGTTTGCGGCAGCGGGCCTTCCGAAGCATCGACGAGCAAACAGACACCGTCCACCATCGACAGGATGCGTTCCACTTCGCCGCCGAAGTCGGCGTGGCCGGGGGTGTCGACGATGTTGATCTTGAAACCGCCCCACTCAACCGCCGTGCACTTGGCGAGAATGGTGATACCGCGTTCGCGCTCCTGATCGTTGGAGTCCATGGCGCAATCGTCCATGCGGGCGTTGGCGCGCACGGCGCCGGACTGCTTCAAGAAAGCATCGACGAGGGTGGTCTTGCCGTGGTCGACGTGCGCGATGATCGCGATGTTACGCAATTCCATAAACTACCGCTTGGGCGCGAAGGCCCAACCTTCCAAATAATGCTGACATAACAGCGTCTTAGCGTGCGGCCGCCGCACGCGGGCGGTCACGGGGGCTCAATTGGGGGCGATCCCGCCCTTATATAAGCAAAAGCCGGACGCAGTTCGCGCCCGGCTCCCTTAGACGCGCGCTCTATATACTGAAAAGGCCCCGGTGTTCAAGGTGCACTGCGGTGAAATCGGTGAAATATGCCGAAAAAGCCGCGTTTTTCAGCGCTTAGGCGACTCAGAACCCGTTTTTCACCAAGAGGTCGCGCAGCGGCACCTCCGGCCGTGCCCCCATGTGGCTGATGACCTCGGCCGCCGCCATGGCGCCGATTTTGGCGCAGTTGGTCAGTTCGCGGCCGTGGGTGAAGCCATAGAGGAAGCCGGCGGCGAACAGGTCACCGGCGCCGGTCGTGTCCACGACCTTGGTTACGGGAGCGGCTTCGACCGCGATGGTGGTCTGGCCGTCGAAGACCACCACGCCTTTGGCGCTCCGAGTCATGCAGGCCAGGACCTTGGCTTCCCGGAGACGGGAGATGGCGCCTTCCAGGTCGGCGGCCTGGTAGAGGCTGAAGATCTCGTCCTCATTGCCGAACAGAATATCGACGTCGTCGCGGATGAGGGTCAGCAGTTCGGTGCGGTGACGGTCGGCGACAAAGGGGTCCGACAGGGACAGGGCCACTTTACGTCCCGCCCCTTTCACTGTCTGGCAGGCTTTGCGGATGGCGTCCTTCGCCGCAGGGGTATCCCACTGATAGCCCTCGATATAGGTGACGTGGGCGGCTTTGAGCCGCTCGGTATCCAGATCGTTGGGGCCCAGCTCGGTGCAGGCGCCGAGGAAGGTGTTCATGGTGCGCTGGCCGTCGGGGGTCACCAGTATCAGGCAGGTGGCCGTGGGCAGCTTGGTGGGGCGACTCTCACCGGGGTGGAAGTCCACACCCACGGCCTGGATTTCATGGGCGAAGATTTCACCCAGTTTGTCATTGCCGACCTTGCCGATGAAACAGGGCGCGCCGCCCAGGGAGGCGATGCCCGCCATGGTATTGGCCGCCGAGCCGCCGGAAATCTCTACCGCCTGGCCCATGGCATCGTAGATGCGCTTGGCCTGGGCGGCGTCAGTCAGCGCCATGGTGCCCTTGATCATGCCATGGGTGCGGATGAAATCGTCGTCGGTGCGGGCGATGATATCGACGATGGCGGAGCCGATACCCAGAACGTCGTAACGTGCTTCAGTCATGTAAAATTCCCCAGTTTCGGGCGCAGTATACTGGGTATATTCGAAAAATTAACCCCGCCCGCATAGCTTGGTTGGCCTTATGATGGGTGGACCCTAAAAGGGGCAATATCCGCGTGGAGAACGATAAACCAAAGGCGGCCAGCGACAGCGTTGAATCCGGCACAGCAAGTGCCGAGTCACCGCATATCGACTTCTCGCGCGATTGGCGCACGCCGGCGGTTCGCCCGCCGGCCAAGCCTTTCCGTGCGAAACGTCCCGCCGGCACCGCGTTCAAGAGCAATCCGTTTTTCAGCAGCACGCAGCTTGGGGGAAAGATCATGTCGGACAAGTTCAGCTCGGACCGCATGGCGGCCTTCACGCCGCAGATCAGCAAACGCGTCGCCGACATCCCCAACCTCACCGGCCTGCGCGCCGCCGAAGCCGAGACCGACGGCAAGCGCCTGATCATCGGCAAACAAATCAGGATGTCCGGAGAAATTTCCGGCTGCGAGCGCCTGCTGGTGGAAGGCAAGGTCGAAGCCAATCTGACCGAAGTGAAATCCATCGAGGTCACGCCCAATGGCAGCTTCACAGGCAATGCCGAAGTCGACAGCGCCGTCATCGCCGGACACTACGACGGCAATCTCAAGGTGCACGGCCATCTCGAAGTCGCCGCGTCAGGTGTCGTGAAGGGCAACGTGTCCTACAAGACCATCGCCGTCGCCAACGGCGGCAAGATTCACGGCAGCATCGAGACCATTGGCTAGCCGCGTTTCTTTTTCGCAGCTTTCTTCTTCGCTTTGGCTGTTTCCGCTTCGGCGCTTTTTGGTGCCGGAGTTTTTGGCGTGAAGGGGCACAGGTCACGCACCACGCAGCGCCAGCATTCGGGCGTGCGCGCCTTGCAGACGTAGCGCCCATGCAGGCTCAGCCAGTGGTGGGCATGCTGCTTGAATTCCGCCGGCGTGACTTTTTCCAGCTTCGCTTCGACCTCAAGCGGGTTTTTGCCGGGCGCGATCTTGGTGCGGTTGCCGACGCGGAAAATATGCGTGTCCACGGCGATGGTGTGTTGCCCGAAGGCGACGTTAAGCACGACGTTGGCGGTCTTGCGCCCGACGCCCGGCAGTTTCTCCAACGCCTCGCGCGTCGCCGGCACTTGGCTGGCGTGCTCCTCGACCAGAATCTTCGACAGCGCCATGACGTTCTTGGCCTTGGTGTTAAACAGGCCGATGGTCTTGATGTAACTTTTGAGCCCAGCTTCGCCCAGCTTGAGCATCTTCTCGGGCGTATCGACCTTGGCGAACAACGGGCCGGTGGCTTTGTTGACGCCGACATCGGTGGCCTGGGCCGACAAGGCGACAGCGACCAGCAACGTATAGGCGTTGACGAATTTAAGCTCGGTCTTGGGAACGGGCTCGAGGTCGCGCAGGCGGCGATAGAATTCCGCGACAGCAGCGGGCTTCATGGCCTAACCGAGACCCAGCACATCACGCATGGAATAAAGCCCGGGCTTTTTGCCGGCGGCCCACAGGGCGGCCCGCACGGCGCCCTTGGCGAAAATCTCGCGCGAGGAGGCTTTGTGCGTGATCTCGATGCGCTCGCCGTTGGCTGCGAAAATGACAGTGTGGTCACCGACCACGTCGCCGCCGCGCAAGGTTGCAAAGCCGATCTCGCCGACGGGGCGCGCGCCGACCTGGCCATCGCGGGTATGCTTGGCGACGTCTTTCAGCGCGACCTTGCGGCCTTTGGCGGCAGCTTCGCCCAGCCCAAGCGCCGTGCCCGAAGGTGCATCGACCTTGTGGCGGTGATGCATCTCGAGAATATCGATGTCGTAGTCAGGGCCCAGCGCAGCCGCCAGCTTCTCGGTCAGGGCCAAGAGTACGTTGACGCCGACGCTCATGTTGGGCGCCTGGACGATGACTGATTTCTTGGAGGCAGTGGCGATCACGGCTCTGACCTCATCGGTCAGACCCGTGGTGCCGATCACCAGCGCCTTGCCCATGGAGGCCGCGAGCTCGGCATGCATTTTGGTGGCCGACGGCAAGGTGAAATCGATCACGGCGTCGCTCGCGGCAAACAGCGCCTTGATGTCGCTGCCGACAGCGATCCGCACCGCCTTGGCTCCCACCAGGGTGCCCAGGTCCTGGCCCACGGCGGGGCCACTCGGCTCGACGCCGCCGGCAAGCTCGGCGCCTGGCGTCGCCAGCACTTCCTGGATGAGCATGCGGCCCATGCGGCCGGCGCATCCGACGATTCCGATTTTCATAAGAAGCTCCGGCGTTTCGATCTCGCGCGGAGTATAGATATTTGCGCCCGAAAATCTACCACTGCGAGAATCGTCAGCTGATAGGATCGGCCGGAGGGGGATACATGACGGAATTTCTCGGCGTCTTAGGCGGCATGGGACCGTTGGCCACGGCCGACTTCCTGCGCAAGCTTGTCAAAAAGACCGAGGCCAGCGTCGATCAGGAGCATATCCCGGTGCTGCTGTACGGCGACTGCACCACGCCAGACCGCACCGCCAGCATTGTCGGCGCCGGCCCATCGCCCTTGCCGCAACTCCTCGAAGGCATCCGCTTCCTCAATCAGGCGGGCGCCAGGGCCATCTGCATTCCCTGCAACAGCGCCCATTGCTGGTTCGACGAGATGCAAGCGGCCTCGGCCGTGCCGCTGCTGCATATCGTGCGCGCGAGTGCGAGCCAGGTGCGCAAGAAGAACCCTTCCGCCAAAATGGTCGGCGTGCTGTCGACCTTCGGCACCCATACCATGGGCATCTACACGAGCAGCCTGAAGGACCTTGGCTATACCGTGGTCAGCCCGACGGTAGAGGAGTTCGAGCGGTTTGTTTCGCCGGCGATTGCCATGATCAAGGCCAACAACTGGCAAGAGGCCGAGGTGACCTTTGCCGAGGCTGCCACACATCTCGTGGCGCGCGGCGCCGAGATCATCGTGCTGGGCTGCACCGAGATTCCCTTCGGCATGGAACGGCAGTGCCGCGCCAATCCGTCCAAATTCGTGGATTCCAACGACGCCCTGGTCGATGTCGTCATCGAATTCTTCGGCCAGCGCCGGGGCCTGCATTGAAATACATCGCCGTCATCGGCCGGCAGACATCGGCCGGCATCATCGTCGGTTTGAGTGCCGTGATCTATGCCATCTCCTACGGTGCGCTGCTGTTCTCGGGGCCGCTGGCCCCCTATGTGGGCTTTGGCATCACCATCACATTGATCACCGCCGTCATCGGCGGCTTCTTTGGCGCCGTGTCCGACGAAAAGACGCTGTTCAGCGGGCCGGATTCAAATACGGTTTCAGTGCTGGCCAGCATGCTGACGATCATGAGCGCCGTCGCCCTGCCCGGCGTCCATACCCTGCAGATGGCGGTGGCCACGGTGACCTTGACCTCGCTGTTCTGCGCGGCGGCCTTTGCCTTGGTGGTGCGCGCGCGCCTGCCGGGCCTTGTGCGCTATATACCGTTTGCCGTCATGGCGGGCTTTCTCGCCTCCACCGGCTGGCTGATGTCGAGCGGGGCGCTCAATATCATCTCCGGCATGACCCTGACGCTGGGCGGCTTTGACGCCTTCATCTCCGACCCTTTGCAGCCGCAGCTGGCTTTTGGCGTACTCGTCGCCGTGGTCCTTTTGGTACTGGCGCCGCGAGTCTCGGGCGCGGTGCTGATTCCGGCGGTGATCGCCGTCGCCGCCGTGGGCGTGAACCTATTTCTGGAAAGCGGCCTCTGCCACGCCGCCGCTTGTAGCCGCGACGCCTGGATGTTTCCGAAAATGCACGAGGCCCAGTGGCTGGCGCCCTGGAACATCGCCTGGGACGAGCTCGATGTGAGTGTGCTGATCGCGAACCTGCCGGCCATGCTGGTGGTGAGTTTCGTCGCCCTCCTGACAATCCTGCTGTCGGTCGCGAGTTTGGAACTCAGCTTTCACAAGGAGTTCGATCTCAACAAGACGCTGAAGACCCACGCCCTGCTGGGCGGTGTGTCGGCGCTGTTGGGCGGCTTCGTGGCCATCATCGCCATTGGCCGCACCACCCTCAACCGCCAGGCCGGCGGCGGCGCGGTCTCAGGCGTCATCGCATCTGGCATCTGCCTGGCCATGCTGCTGGGCGCGGGGCCCATCGTGGCGCTGATGCCCAAGCCCGCCTTGGGCGGGCTCGTGCTCTACCTGGGCTTGACCATGCTCAAGCAATGGCTGTGGGACCGACGGGACACCACCAGCCGACTAGAGTTCGTGCAGATATTCATCATCCTAGCCATGGTCGCCAATTACGGCTTCCTGGTGGGCTTCGCTGCCGGGCTACTGATTTCCTGCATCGTCTTTGTGCTCACCTACAGCCGCATTCCGTTGGCCGACCTTGCCACCAACCTCGCGCTGTTTGCGAGCTCGGTCGTGCGTCCCGACCACGAGGCCGAGACCTTGCGCCAGAACGGCGACAAGACGCTGCTCTATCGGCTGAGCGGCTACGTGTTTTTCGGCTCGGCCAGTAAAATTGACTCGGTCTTTCAGAACCTCGAGGGCGGCATCGACGGCGTGGTGATCGACTTCACGAAGGTCAGCGGCATCGACAGCTCGGCCATCGGCGTGTTCCAGAGAATCTTGCGCCGCTATCGCAACCGGCCGACGCGGTTTTATTTTGTCACCTCGCTCGACAACGATGCGGTCCTGCGCCGGATCGGCGCTGGGCAGGAGCATAACGCGCGCATCGCCTGGTTTCCCTCCCTCGATCACGCCGTCGAAACCGCCGAGCAGGATATCATCGCCGCCTGGGCCGGCGGCGGCGGCGAGGACACGCTGTTTGGTTTTCTGACCGACGACGACCGCGCCGTCTTCACGGCCCATTGCGAACTGCGCGACGTGCCGCATGGCGGTCAGCTCTGCGCCGAAAACGATCAGGCCGATGAGATGTTTTTCATCGCGGGTGGTAGCCTGGAGGTGATCAAGGACGCCCAGGGCCGCACGCCTTTACGACTGGCCAAGCTGCACAAGGGCGCGATGGTCGGCGAGATCGCTTTTTATACCGGCGAAGCGCGCACGGCCTCGATCATGGCGGTGGTGGACTCATCAGTCTATGTGCTGAGCAAAGCGGCGCTTGTACGCCTGCGCGCCGGTCATCCCGGCATCGCTACGGCCTTCGACTACATGGTGGTGTGCAAAGTCTCGCGGGCCCTGGCGCGCACCAACAAACTGCTGACGATGTTCCGCTAGAATGTTGTCCGCCGAAGTGGAAGCCGGTTCGGCGTCGAAAACACGACCAATAAAAAGCTATTTCGCCGCTTTCGCAGCCCCCGCGCCTATGAATTCCTTCACCTTGCTCAGAAAGCTTGTGCATTCGGGGCTATAGGTGGCGACTTCGCTGTCCTTCTCGAAATCCTCGAGCAGCTTCCTTTGTTTGTCGGTGAGGTTCACGGGCACTTCGACGGCGGCTTCGAGGAACATGTCGCCGCGTGCGGTCGAGCGCAGCACGCTCATGCCCTTGCTCTTCAGGCGGAAGCGGTGGCCGTTCTGGCAGCCTTTGGGGATTTGCACTTTGATCTTGGAACCGTCGATCACCGGCATTTCCACTTCGCCGCCCAAAGCCGCGGTGGTCATGGGGATGGGCATACGCATGAACAGGTTCGCGCCGTCGCGCTGGAACATACGGTGGGGTGCTATGGCGAGGAATATATAAAGGTCGCCCGCGGGTGCGCCGTTCATGCCGGCCTCGCCTTCGCCGGCGAGACGGATACGGGTACCCTCTTCAACGCCCGGCGGAATGGTGACGTCGAGGTTCTTTTCTTTGCGTGTGCGGCCTGCGCCTTGGCACTTGGGGCAAGGATCGGTGATCACCTGGCCGCCGCCGTGGCAGGTGGGGCAGACCCGCTCGACCGTGAAAAATCCCTGCTGCCCGCGGATTTTGCCCGCACCTTTGCAGCCGGGGCAGGTCGTGGGTGCGGCGCCATCCTTGCTGCCGGAGCCTTTGCATTTGTCACAGACGATCGACGACGGCACGGTGATGGTGGCTTTCTTGCCGAAGAACGCTTCTTCGAGCGAGATCTCCATGTTGTAGCGCAGGTCTTGGCCGCGCGCCGGACCACGGCCGCCGCGGCCGCCCCCGCGCCGGCCCATCATGTCGCCGAACATCTCGTCGAAAATGTCGGCAAAGCCGGTGCCGAAATCAAAACCGAAGCCGCCTTGGCCGCCGCCCTGGCCTTGCTCGAAGGCGGCATGGCCGTAGCGGTCGTAGGCCGCGCGCTTTTGCTCGTCGCGTAGAATGTCGTAAGCCTCGGAGAGGACCTTGAACTTGTGCTCGGCTTCCTTGTTGCCGGGGTTGCGGTCGGGATGAAATTCCATCGCCAACTTGCGATAGGATTTCTTGAGATCGTCCCCCGACGCGGTCTTGGCGACCTGCAGAACCTCGTAATAGCACTGCTTTACAGCGGCCATGCTCAGATACGCTCCATCACCATAGGCCGCGTTGCGGCCCTGGCCATCATGGCCCGGGGTTTTGATACTCCGGGCGCGATGATCATCGGTTTAGCAAAAACAGTCACGCTTAAATATCACAGGACCCCCCCTGTGGCGCGGTCGGCGCTATTTCTTGTTCTTGTCGACTTCTTCGAAGTCAGCATCGACCACATCGTCATTGGGCTTGTCGCCTTCGCCGGGGCCCACACCGCCGCCAGCGGCGGCACCCGGATCCTGCTTGTACATGGCTTCGCCCATCTTCATGGAGGCCTGCATCAAGGCGTCGGTGGCGGTCTTGATCTTCTCGGCGTCGCCGGAATCAAGCACGGCCTTCACCTCGGCAAGCTTGGCTTCGATCTCGGCCTTGTCGTTGGCCGGGATTTTGTCGCCGTGCTCCTTCAGGTTCTTCTCGGTCGAGTGCACCAGGCCGTCGGCATGGTTGCGGGCATCGACGGCGGCGCGGCGCGCTTTGTCGTCTTCCGCATGGGCCTCGGCGTCCTTGACCATTTTCTCAATGTCGGCGTCAGACAAGCCGCCCGAAGCCTGGATGCGGATCTGCTGTTCCTTGCCGGTGGCCTTGTCCTTGGCCGAGACATTGACGATGCCATTCGCATCAATGTCGAAGGTGACTTCCACCTGCGGCATGCCGCGGGCGGCCGGCGGAATGCCGACGAGGTCAAACTGACCCAGCAGCTTGTTGTCGGCGGCCATTTCGCGTTCGCCTTGGAACACGCGGATGGTGACCGCCGTCTGGTTGTCTTCAGCGGTCGAGAAGGTCTGGCTCTTGCGCGTCGGGATCGTGGTGTTGCGTTCGATCAGGCGCGTGAACACGCCGCCCAGGGTTTCGATACCCAGCGAGAGCGGGGTGACGTCGAGCAGCAGCACGTCCTTGACGTCGCCTTTCAGCACGCCGCCCTGAATGGCAGCGCCGAGCGCCACAACTTCATCGGGGTTGACGCCCTTGTGGGGCTCGCGGCCGAAGAACTCTTTGACGATCTCCTGGACCTTCGGCATGCGGGTCATACCGCCGACGAGGATGACTTCCTGGATCTCGCTGGCCTTAATGCCCGCGTCCTTGAGCGCCTTCTTGCAGGGCTCGACGGTGCGCTGGATCAAATCCTCGACCAGGGTTTCCAGCTTGGTGCGCGTCATCTTGACGTTGAGGTGCTTGGGACCCGAGGCGTCCGCCGTGATGAACGGCAGGTTGACGTCGGTCTGCATCGCGCTCGACAGCTCGATCTTGGCCTTTTCGGCAGCTTCCTTGAGGCGTTGAAGCGCTAATTTGTCCTTGCGCAGATCGATGCCGGCTTCTTTTTTGAATTCGTCGGCAAGGAAGTCGATGATGCGCGCGTCGAAGTCTTCACCGCCCAGGAACGTGTCGCCGTTGGTCGACTTCACTTCGAAGACGCCGTCGCCGATTTCCAGGACCGAGACGTCGAAGGTGCCGCCGCCCAAGTCGTAGACCGCGATGATGCCCGAGCTCTTTTTATCCATGCCGTAGGCAAGGGCCGCGGCAGTGGGTTCGTTTATGATGCGCAGCACGTTGAGGCCGGCGATCTTGCCGGCGTCCTTAGTGGCCTGGCGCTGGCTGTCGTTGAAGTAGGCCGGAACGGTGATGACCGCGTCGGTGACTTTTTCGCCGAGATAGGACTCAGCGGTTTCTTTCATTTTGCCGAGAATGAACGCGGATACTTGGCTCGGCGAATATTTTTCGCCGCGCACTTCGACCCACGCATCACCATTGTCGCCCTTGGCTATCTTGTAGGGGACGAGTTTCTTGTCCTTCTCGACCATCGGGTCGTCACTGCGCCGGCCGATGAGGCGCTTGATGGCGAACAGCGTGGCTTCGGGATTGGTTACTGCCTGGCGCTTGGCCGGCTGGCCGACGAGGCGTTCACCTGATTCGGTGAAGGCAACTTGCGACGGCGTGGTGCGGGCACCTTCGGCGTTCTCGATGACGCGGGCGTTTTTGCCCTCCATCACCGCGACGCAGGAGTTGGTGGTACCAAGGTCGATGCCGATAACTTTACCCATGTCTCATTCCTTCTTTCAGCGGCGAACATCTGGAGCCCGGAAAGGCACCCCGGATGTCCCCAATATGAGGTTTCAAAATACGCTTCATTGAGAGACCGCAAGCATCCCCCGCCACGGCCTCATTACTTGGAGGGGTATATAAGGGGGGCGTTTTGGGCCTGCAACGGCCCAACTGACTCTTTCTCTGGGGATTTTCCGGGATTCTGGATGGGATTTCAGGACCAAGATCTGCTTTTAAGCCCATATTATTGGCCATGCCCGCCCTGCAACTGCCCCTTCTCGACCCCCCGCCGGCCCCCGATTTGCCGGATGGATTTATTATTAGGCCGGGCTCCGCCGAGGCCGGCGCCCAACTGGGCCTCTGGCAGGCCTTGCAGGCGGTCCTGGCCGCCGCACCCCCGGTTCCGACCCGGGTCAAAGGCGGCGGACAGACCTCGGCGGCCATGACTAATTGCGGGCCCCTGGGCTGGTGGAGCGACGCCAAAGGCTATCGCTATGAGCCGCGCAACCCCGCCACCGGCCAGCCCTGGCCACCGATTCCAAAGGACTTTCTCGATATAGTTCAAAAGGTTACAGCGAAAAGTCCGTGGCCCGGGTTCAGTCCCGACGCCTGCCTGATCAACTTCTACGGCCCGGGTGCCAAGATGGGCCTGCACCAGGACAAGGACGAGGCCGACTTCGGTCAGCCCATTGTCACCGTCTGCCTAGGCGATACCGCCGACTTCATGGTTGGCGGCTTTAAACGCGCCGACAAGCCCCAGGTCTTCCGGGTTAGAAGCGGCGACGTGCTGCTGATGGGCGGCGCCAGCCGCATGCGGTTTCATGGGGTACGCAAGGTGCACTCCGGCACCAGTCCGGTCTCAGATCTGGCCGGGCGCTACAGTCTGACTTTTAGAAAGGCGCTTTAGGCTAGAAAGGCGCTTTAGGCGGCTTATTTATTGTAGCTGACGCGCCAGACGGTGTTGGCGACGTCATCGGAGATCAAGAGGCTACCGTCCTTGGCGACGGCGACACCCGCGGGGCGTCCCCAGACTTCTGCCGTATTGCCCTGGCCCGACCAGAAGCCGCTGGCGAAGACAACGTAATCGCCCGCCGGGCGTTTGCTGGCGAAGGGCACAAAAGCCACCTGATAGCCGCGCGGCTCGGCGGCGTTCCACGAGCCGTGGAGGGCGACGAAGGCGCCGCCCTGGTATTCGCTGGGGAACTGGGTGCCGGTATAGAACGCAAGACCCAAGGGCGCCGAGTGGGAGCGGAACAGCACATCGGGCACGATGGCTTTGGCGATCAGGTCGGGCCGCTTGTCGGCGTAGCCCGCTTGCGGATTCTTACCGAGATAGCTGTAGGGCCAGCCGTAGAAGCCGTTGTCGGCGACCTTGGTCAGATAGTCGGGCACCAGTTCGTCGCCCAAAGTGTCGCGCTCGTTGACGACGGTGTAGAGGTCGCTGGTGCCGGGATAGAATGCAGTTCCGACAGCGTTGCGCAAACCGCTGGCATAGGTGCGCTGGTTGCCGGCCTTCAGGCCGGCGACATCGAGGGTGAATTCCTGGATGGTCGCGCGCGGTGTGGGCTCTTCGGCGATATTGCTCTGGGAGCCGATCGAGACATAGAGCTTCGTGCCATCGGGGCTGAGGTTGACGTTGCGCGTCGAATGTCCGCCGCCGCCGCCGAAAGCGCCTTCGGGCGTGACCAGCGTTTGCTTCTCACGCGCCTTGGTGTCGTCGGGGCTATAGGGAATGCGCCAGACGCCGGCACTGTCGCCGATGTAAACCGCACCTTTTCCGAAAGCGATGCCGTAAGGGATTTTGAAGCCCTCGGCAAAGGTGGTGACCAGCTCGGCTTTGCCGT
>CANJPG010000011.1 GCA_947476065.1 Fidelibacterota bacterium | reverse complement strand
GGAGGGACTCGAACCCCCGACCCCAGGATTATGATTCCCGTGCTCTAACCAGCTGAGCTACCCCGCCCAACTAAAACATGGACGCGAGGGGTTGGCCCCGGCCCAAGAGGTGTGGGTTGTAAGTCGGTGGCTGGGAATTGTCAAACCGCCCGGCCGGGGCCCTAAGCCATTACAGCCAAAGCAGAATTATCCCTGAGCAGCAGCTGTCTGCGCCGCCCGGCGCAGATTATGGGGCGCCGCCGTCAACGCTGGATCGCGAGCAATCCAGCCGCCGCCCAAGACGCGTTCGCCGTCGTAGAACACACAAGCCTGTCCTGGGGTCACGGCGGCCTCGGGCTCAGCCAGCACGATCCGTGCGGTGCCAGGCGCGCCTTCGCCAAAAACCGTCGCGGGCACCGGCACATGGGTGTTGCGGAGTTTCACGCGCACCGCCGTTCCCTCCAACGACGGCCCCTCGCCTGCCCCCAGCCAATTGACTCCATGCAAGGCGAAGGACTGGCGCAACAACGTCTCTTTCAGACCCACGATGACTCGCGCTGTCTCGGGTTCGATACGCACCACATACAAGGGCTCGGCTTCGCCGCCGATGCCCAGACCTTTGCGCTGACCCACGGTGAAATGGATTACGCCCTCGTGTTTGCCAAGGACGCGGCCGTCGACGTGCACAATCTCGCCGGGCTGCGCCGCTTCGGGGCGCAGCTTGCGGATGACCGCGGCATAGTCTCCGTTCGGCACAAAGCAAATATCCTGACTATCGGGTTTTGAGGCTACATGCAGGCCGAACGTGATGCCTAGTTCGCGCGTTTCGCGCTTGTTCATGCCGCCCAAAGGAAACCGCACGAAGTCGAGCTGCGCGCGCGTGGTGGTGAACAGGAAATAACTCTGGTCACGGTCGGGATCCGCAGCCCGGTGCAAGGCCGCACCGCCCTCGCCCGCGATGCGCTGCACGTAATGGCCGGTGGCCAGCGCATCGGCGCCCAAATCCTTCGCGGCCTTCAAAAGGTCCCGGAACTTAACGGTCTGATTACACAGTACGCAAGGCACCGGCGTTTCGCCGTGAATGTAGCCGTCGGCGAAGCGGTCCATGACATCGGCTTTGAAGGTGGTCTCATAGTCCACGACATAGTGCGGAATGCCGATCATGTCCGAGACGCGACGTGCATCGTAGATGTCTTGCCCCGCGCAGCAGGTTTTGCTTTTGGCAGTGGCGGCGCCGTGATCGTAAAGCTGCATCGTCAGGCCAACGACGTCGTAGCCCTGCGATTTAAGCAGCGCCGCGACAACCGAGCTATCGACGCCGCCCGACATGGCAACAACCACCCGCGTGGCGGATGGTTCTTTGGCAAACCCCATGGAGTTGAGTGGCGCCATCTTCAGTCCATCATATTGCGCGTTGCGGTCGGCAGCCGCACCGTCAGGCCGTCGAGCGCTTCGGTCACGATCACCTGGCAAGCCAGGCGCGACGTGCGCGTCACGCCGTAGGTCAAGTCGAGCATATCCTCTTCTGTGGCATGCGCTGGCGGCAGTTTCGCAAACCAGTCGCCCTCGACGATCACATGGCAGGTCGAGCAAGCCATGGAGCCTTCGCAGGCGCCTTCCATGTCGATGTCGTGGGCGTGGGCCACCTGCAGCAGCGAAACATTGTTCGCGGCTTTGATTTCCTTGCGGTGTCCGTTCCGCTCGATGAAAACAACCTTAGGCATGGCGGCGTATGTATTACGCCGCGGCGCTGGCCGCTAGAGGGCGCCACGCCTCCAGGAAACGGGAGACGTCGTTTTCGGTGTTTTCCCAGCCAAAACTGACGCGAATGGCCGATTTTGCCTCCTCCGCCGGCACACCCATTGCCAGGAGAACGTGTGAGGCGGCGATTTTGCCGGAGGAACAGGCCGATCCAGCACTAACCGCCACGCCGGCCAAATCCAGGCGCATCAGCTGTGTCTCGCTGGAAATTCCCGGCAGCGCGATGCAGGCGGTGTTGCCAAGACGTGGTTTGCCGTTGGCGAAAATTTTTGCCTGCGGCGCCATGGCAAGAGCCCCGGCTTCCAGGGCATCGCGCAAACGTTGCACGCGCGCGGCTTCGCTTAAGATGCGTCCATGGGCACGTGCGGCCGCCCCGAAAGCGACGATGCCCGGCACGTTTTCCGTGCCCGCACGTCGGCGGCGCTCCTGTCCACCGCCCAGCATGTCGGCGGCGACGTCACCGCCTTTACGCAGCACCAAGGCACCGACACCTTTGAGACCACCGCATTTGTGCGCCGACAGGGAAATGCTGTCGACACCCAGCGCCTGAATATCGAGCGCCACTTTGCCGGGCCCCTGCACGGCGTCGCAATGCACCAGCGCGCCGTATTTGCGCGCGAGATCAACAACCGCCCCGACCGGCTGCAAGACGCCGGTCTCGTTGTTGGCAAGCATCAAGGCAATCAATACCGGTGCTGGACGCAGCTTCAACATCTCTTCGAGCGCCGTCAGATTCACAATGCCGTCGTCATCCACCGGAATAAGGCCTTCCGCGCCGACGTGCGCCAAGACCGAGGGATGTTCGACCGCAGTGGCGATGACGTTCGTGCGAGAGGTGGAGACGAGTCCGCGCAGGGCCAACGCATTGGCTTCGGTGCCGCCGGAGGTGAACACAACCTGCTGCGCTGCGCCGTTGACCATGGCGGCCACCGCTTCACGCGCATCTTCCACCGCCGAACGGGCGTGGCGTCCAGCGGCGTGTACCGAGGACGGATTGCCGAAACGTCCCATGGCCGCAATGACAGCGTCAGCAACCTCCGCCAGCACCGGCGTGGTCGCATTGTAGTCGAGATAACACAGGCTATTTTCTGAAACGGATGAATGGGCCATGGGCCCCTTTTACCATTCCCACGCCACGATCGCCGCAGATTGAATCGGCAGCGGCGCTACTCGGCCGGCAGGCGATTGCCGGCCGCCGTGCTCAGCTTGCCTGAGAGCACATCGTGAACCGTCACGTTTTTCAGGAACTTGGCGACTTCGCGTTCCATGGCCTGCCAGAGGGTTTCCATTTGCGCCTTCAAGGTCGCGCCATCGCCGGGCTGCGCCAGGGCCATTTCGGTGGCCTCGAAGACGGCGCCGTAGATATCGGCAATGGTGATATCGTGGCTAGGACGGGCCAAAATATAGCCGCCGCCTGGGCCACGCACGCTTTTGATCAGCCCACCCGCGCGCAATCTCGCGAAAAGTTGCTCAAGATAAGACACCGAGATGTCCTGGCGCTTGGCGATGGCGGCAAGGGTGGTCGGCTGATGGCCCGGCTGGCAGGCCAGATCGACAAGTGCTGCCACGGCATAGCGGGATTTAGATGAATCCTTCATTGGGGCAGGTCCTTTCCACTTAAGCTATTGGCTACATGGAGTTTTTCAGCATCGACACATGATTCTGCGAGCCTCATACAGGATCCCCTCCCGGTGAAAGGCAAGGTAATGAGCGACTTTATTTAGGGTTATACGTCCCCAATACAGATGTGGATCACCGCGCTGCAACGTTCTGCCGCACGGAGAGGTTGCCGGAATTGCGGGAAAGAGCCCCCCAATCGCGTTGGGCCTGGATTTCAGGTTTGCACCTTGGGGCCGCATCCCCTAAATAATCGGCCCCGCCGACTTTTGGTGCCAAATTGCTGGTATGGTCGGGATCGGACCCCAAGGACTCTAATATATGCCTGAAGTTATCTTCACCGGCCCGGAAGGACGCCTGGAGGGCCGCTATCACCATAGCGAAGTCCCACGCGCGCCGATCGCCGTGATCTTGCACCCGCACCCCCAGCACGGCGGCACGATGAATAATAAGGTTGTCTACAACCTCTATTATGTCTTTGTGAAAAAAGGCTTTTCTGTCGTCCGTTTCAATTTCCGCGGTGTCGGGCGCTCGCAGGGGGACTTCGACAACGGCCAAGGCGAACTCTCCGACGCCGCCTCGGCGCTGGATTGGCTGCAGTCGGTCAATGCCAATGCGTCGTCCTGCTGGGTTGCCGGTTTCTCCTTCGGCGCCTGGATCGGCATGCAGCTTCTGATGCGCCGGCCGGAAATCGAGGGCTTCGTCTCCATCGCCCCACCGGCCAACATGTACGACTTCTCGTTCCTGGCCCCTTGCCCGTCGTCGGGCCTGATTTTGCAAGGCACCGAAGATGACGTTGTGCCCGAGCCCTCGGTCGAGAAGCTAGCCAACAAACTCAAGATGCAGAACAACATCACCATCGACTATCAGCTGGTGAAGGGTGCAAACCACTTCTTCAAAGATCACATGGATCAGCTGGTGACGTCGGTGAGCACCTACGTCGATGCGCGCATGGGCACCGGCTCAACCGGCCGGCGCAAGACCGCCCAAGGCAAAAACAGCTAAGCCGATTTTGCGGCGGCGAGACTGCGCGGCGCGACGATACGTCCGCCCGTCAGCGGCGCTGCGATTCCCGTGGTGCCCGGGAATGTCAGCGGCAGTCCGCGCAAAGCCCGCACCGCGAGGTAGGCAAAGCCCTGCGCTTCCAGTGCATCGCCGTCCCATCCCAGTACATCGACCGAGTCCACGGCCACGCCGCTGTACTGCGCGATCAGGCCCATCAAACGGGGATTGTGACGCCCACCGCCGGCCACGAAAACTTTCTTCGGGCGCTGGGGGCAATGATCCAGCGCTTTGGCGGCCGATGCCGCCGTGAAAGCGGTTAGTGTCGCCGCACCATCTTCGGTGCTGAGATGCGACAGGCGATGCGCAGTGAACGCAAAGCGATCGAGAGACTTGGGCGCTGGCCGCGCAAAAAAATCATGGTCAAGCAGTTCGTCGACCAAGTCTTTGTGGACGCGGCCTTTCGCCGCCACCGCACCATCGCGGTCCATATCCAGACCGAGACGCGCGCGCACCCAGTCGTCGATCAATCCGTTGCCGGGCCCGGTATCGAAGCCCATCAGATCGCCGGCACCGTTGCCGATCCAGGTGATGTTGGCGACACCGCCGACATTGAGGATCGCCGCCGGCAGACCTTCCGTGCGGGCGAGCGCTGCATGATAGATCGGCAGCAAAGGCGCGCCCTGTCCGCCGCCGGCCACGTCGGCGGTGCGGAAGTCGTAAGCCACCGACACGCCGAGCGCATCGGCCAGGCGTTCGCCGTCGCCCATCTGCCAGGTCTGACGTTGCGCCGGCCGATGCCAGATGGTCTGGCCATGGAAACCAACCAGATCCAGCGCCGACACAGGCAGCGCCATGGACTTCAGCAGGTGTTCAACGGCAGTCGCGTGGAGGTCGGTGAGTTCAGCCTCCAGTGCCGATTCACCGGCGCCGCGATCCGGCGCCCGCTCGACAAAAGCACCAAGGCTAGCCCTGAAATCCGGGGCATAGGGCAGCGTAATCGCCGGCCCCTGCTGGACCCGGCCCTCGCCGTCGGTTTCGAGGTAGGCCGCGTCGATGCCGTCCATGGAGGTGCCGCTCATTAAACCAATAACGCATAACGGCTTGAAATTCTGAGCGGATGCGGTCATGGCGGCTCATTGTTCGAAGAATGCAGGTATGGTACTCAGCGCGCGGCTTTTGGGCGGTTATACTTATTATATCACGCTGCCTGCGGCCTGACTCTGCAAACTGCACGTTGAAAACCGTTACGACCTGCCGGCAAACCCATGGCCCAATACCGCTCCGACCTGATCCAGACCCTGACCGACCGCGGATTCCTGCACCAGTGCACAGATCTCGCGGCGCTCGACGCCAAGGCCGCGACCGGGGTGATCACCGCCTATGTTGGTTACGACGCCACCGCCGACAGCCTGCATATCGGCAATCTGGTGTCGATCATGATGCTGCGCTGGCTGCAGAAGACCGGCCACCGGCCGATCACGCTTATGGGCGGCGGCACAACCAAGATCGGCGACCCATCCGGGCGCGACGAAACGCGCACGCTGCAAGACGACGCCACCATCAACGCGCGCATCTCCTCGATCCAGCAGTCCTTCGGCCGGTTCCTGACGTACGGGCAAGGCAAGACCGATGCGATCATGGTCAACAATGCCGACTGGCTGGACGGCCTGCAGTACATCCCGTTTTTGCGCGATATCGGCCGGCACTTTACCATCAACCGCATGCTGACGATGGACAGCGTGAAGTTGCGCCTCGAGCGTGAGCAGCCGCTGACCTTCCTCGAATTCAACTACATGATCCTGCAGGGTTACGACTTCGTCGAACTCTTCCGGCGTTTCGGCTGTTCGCTGCAGCTCGGCGGCTCGGACCAGTGGGGCAACATCATCCAGGGCGTGGACCTTGGCCGGCGCGTGGTCGAGGCCGAGCTGTTCGGCTTCACTTGCCCGCTGATCACGACATCTTCGGGCGCCAAGATGGGTAAGACTGCCTCGGGTGCGGTCTGGCTTAAGGCGGAAAAGTTCAGCCCCTACGACTACTACCAGTTCTGGCGCAACACCGAGGACGGCGATGTCGGCCGGTTCCTCAAGCTGTTCACCGACCTGCCGCTGGACGAAATCGCGCGCCTGGAAAAGCTGGAAGGCGCCGAGATCAACGACGCGAAGAAAGTATTGGCGCTCCAGGCAACGAGCCTTCTGCACGGCCCTGACGCCGCCAACGACGCCGCCGAAACCGCGCGCAAGACCTTCGAGCAGGGCGGCATCGGCGATGACCTGCCGACCATAGAGATCGACGCCGCCGTGCTGAAGGCCGGCATCGCCACATGGGATCTGTTCAACCGCGCTGGCCTTGCCGCCAGCAACGGCGAGGCCCGCCGCCTGATCCGCGGCGGCGGCGCGAAACTGAATGATCAGAAGTGCGACGATGAAAACGCCATGGTCACCAGCGACGCCGCCGCCAATGGCGTCATCAAGCTCAGCGCCGGCAAAAAGCGCCACGCGATAGTCAAAGTGATTGGTTAACCGGCTTTCGGGTCCGCGCGCTCTGATTCTTGATCGCTGGCCTCGCCTTCCGGCTTCGGCAGATCGTTCGGTTTCGACTTAAAGATATCGAATATATGGCGCAGGAACCCCGGCGCCAGGGCCGCCAGCGGATTGACCGAGGGCTGCGCCGTCGCGACGTTGCCGCGGTAGGTATAAGTCGCAGCAAAAATCCCGCCGCCTTTTTCGCCGCCGCTAAGGACAGCGCCCAGCAGCGGAATGCTGCTCAGGATCGAATTGAGCGAATAGGCCGGGATCAGCGTTCCTTCGAAATTCATTTGTGACGACGCGAAGGTATACGTGCCCTCGCCGGTGAGCCCCAGCGCGCTGCCATACATTTCGCCGTCTTTCACCGTCAGCGTTCCGTTGGCATAGGAGAACGGCGCGCGCAGTGTCTTGAACGAAATACCCTTGCCTTGCAGTTCATCGACAATGCCGGTCAGCGACGCCACCGACAGCAGGCGCGCCAGCAATGGCGCCTGGATCAGCTTGAAGTCCGTGATCTCGGCCTTGCCCCTGACCGTGCCATCGGCGGCCAATTCGCCGGAGATATCGAGGTTGCCGCCGGCGATATCGCCGAACAGGCCAACAGCACGCACCACACCGCCACCATCGACGCCACTGCCCTTGAACTTGCGCGTGCCGCTCTCGGGTCCCAGCTTGAAGACAAACGGTGTCTTGCCGTTCACGGTGCTGGCGAAATCGATGGATTGGATGCCGGTGTAGCTGCGGTCCATGTCCAGGCTGACATCGGTGAAATCCGCACCTTTGGTCAACCACATTCGGTCGAAGGCGGCGTGTATGCGCATGGGCGTCGCGAAAGGTGTATCGCCGGTCTGGGCAGAGGCGGTCCCGCGCTTGTCGTCGCGGTTCAGCTCACGCCAGAAGTATGTGGAGTTGAAAGTCGGCCCTTTGACGTTGATGTCATAGCCGCCAGCCTCGTCAACGGCGACCTGACCGCCGAGTCTGGTTTCGCCGACAACGCTTGGATTGAAGGACAGCAGCCGCATCTTGCCGGTTTCATCGAATTTCACGCTGCCGGAAACGTCGAGGTCGTCGCCCGATGTGACGTGAAACGACTGCACCTCACGCAGGTGTTCCTTGCTGAACACGGCCTGGACCTTTGCCGTCGCGGCTTTTCCGGACTCCTTGCGCCAGCCGAGTTCGGGCACCGCCATGACCGGCGCCGTCAGATCAACGTCGGCCTCAAGCAAGCGCGTATCGTCGCGCCGGACGGTATAAATCACGTGCGCGGGCACGGGCCCGTCGATATAGGGCGGGATGAACGGCATGACGCTGAGACCCAGTTTTGGCCGTTCGGCGTTGCCGACGATCGGATCGAGCACGTAGCGGCTGCGGAAGTCGCCGCCGCCGAAGTTCTCGCGCCACACGATAGCGCTGGGGATACCGCCCAGCACCGCGCTGCCGGAAACATCCATGCCGGCGCGGTCAAGGGTAAGCGCCAGCCGCCCGTCGCTCAACGGCAGGTCAAAGGCCACGTCGGGAATGGCGATGCCCTGAGTTGTCGCCTTTACTCCGAGCTTGAGCTGGTCGAGCTTCAGGTCCTTGATCAGCGGGAAGTCCAGCCTGAGGTCGATGTTGGCATCGCCCGTCGCGCGATTGGCGTCGAGGCCCATCATGGTGGCATAGCCCAGCGGCTCGTTGTCGATCAGCCGCATGACGTCGCCGAAGCCGCCGAGAATTTTGAGCTGGATATTGGCGCGTTCATTGCCGCTGGCGAGGCCATACATGCGCACCTTACCGGTGGGCACCGTCAGCCCCTTGCCGGACACAGCATCCGGCAATCCGCCATTGGTGATGTCGATCACCACCTCACCGGGACCAATCGTCATGACGCCATCGGTGTTAATCACCTCGGGCATGTCACGCATATACTTGACTGTGACACCTTTGAGCGATGCCGTCAGGCGCGCTTCAGTCGCATCGAGATCGGCCATCGAAGGTCCGGCAAGTCGCAACTTTAGGCGCGTGTCGTAAAGGCCGCCGTCACGCAAATTGTCGTCAATCCAGCTGCGCGTGTTGGGCTTGATGGCCACGGGCCAATACTGTTTCAGCGCCGGCATGCCGAGTTCAGCCATGCTGAAGTTAAGGTCTACGACCGGCGCGCCGTTGAGCCCCTTGGCCTCGCCGTTCATTGTGATGACCGGCGTAGCCTCGCCGCGGCGGTTCAGCTCGACGCGGAACTGTTCGATGGTGACCTGGTCGAGGTCGGCGCCAGCAGCACCCTTCACGGCGATGCTTTTGACCGAATAATTCTGCGCCACCGGATCGGGCAAATGGAATTCCCCGTCCTGGCCCTTCACGTCGAAGACCATGGCAACGAGGCGCGCCGTCGCCCCGGAAAGCTTCAGCGTCGCCGCGGCCGTGCCGCTGAGACGCAGATCGATCATCGCGAGCGGCGCCAGCTGTGGCGCAAGGCCCGCCACGCGCGCCGGCCGGAAACCATCCACGCCAATAGCGACTTTCAGGGTTTCACTCGCCGCCGCATAACGGCCCTTGGCGGTCAGGTTCCAGCGCTTGCCTTCCTCGATGACCGGCAGCGTCGCATCGATCTCGACGTCGGCACCGGCGCGGCGGAAGTTAAGCGTGGCGTCAGGCACCAGCCAGCGCTGACCTGAGACTTCATCCACCAGCACCAGTGTGGTCGCATCGATCTCGACACTATCGAGATAGCCTGCCGGATTGTCGCCGCCCGGGGCCCGCGTCAACGCACTGATGAGCGATACCGCCAGCGCGTTGCCGCTGGTGTCAGCAGGGGCCGCAGGCACGGCGGGCGCGGCGCCGGGTGTCTCCGCAGGCGCTGCGGCCGGCGCGCCCTCGACACCTAGACCGAGTGTACCGTCGGCACGGTGGACAAAGCGGATGATCGGATTTGACAGACGGATTTGCTCGGGCGCGGCGACACCCCGCCGCAAGGCCTCGACACTGAGGCGCACGCGCATGCTGGGCAGTCCCGCGATCACGGCCCCGGCATCGTTCAGCACGCGCACATCGCGTACAGTTAACTCGGGCGCACCCGAGAAACCCGACCATTTGAATTCGGCATCTTCGATTCTGAAGCGGTAGCCGGGTGCGATCTCGGTGAACGCGCTGGCGATATAGGGTGCGACCACATCAAGCTTGAGCGAGCCTTGGCTCAGCCGCCAGGCGAGCAACGCCGCGGCCAGAAGCAACACCAGAAAGGCGGCTTCCAGAGCTCGAATCAAGAATCTGACTGCGCCGTGCGTCAACCCTGCGGGCTCCAGAATGCTAAGATCCGCGAAGCGGATGGACGATGGTGGCAAATGACAATGGCGGAATGCTGGCTTTTTGCGCCTGACAACCTCGAATGCGCCCTTAGACCCGCTGCAGCTTGACCGCATCCCTTCTATATCCCACTGTCCGCACCAACGGTAGAGAATCCTGCGAGTCGCACGTGATAACCTTTCCCCATCCGCTGCCCCCGCCGGCCGACCCAGAGCGCTTAAAACGCCTTCACAACGATTGGTTGGCGGCCGGCGAAACGCAGGCGTCCGAAGTTGCAGACTTCATGCGGGACGTGGCCCGGAACACCCAGTGGCGTGGTCTTTTGGACGCTGTGTTCGGTAACAGCCCCTTTTTAAGCGGCCTGCTGCTGGATCACCCTTCAACGTTCATGGCCTTCGCCCTGCAGGGGCCCGAGGACTGCGTCGCCGCTGTGATCGCATCGGTGACCACCGACAAAGGAGCTGCGCCATCCGCCCCCGAGGGCGATATCGCCGCGGTGATGGCGGACCTGCGCCGCGCCAAAGCGCAGATCGCGCTGCTGATCGCCTTGGCCGACATCGCCGGGTTGTGGACGGTCGATCAGGTCACCGTCCGCCTGTCGGATTTTGCCGATGCCAGCATCGGCCGCGCGCTACGCGAATTGCTGCGCCAAGCGCAAGCCCGCGGCAACCTAAAGCTCGGCAGTCTTGCTGATCCGGAAGCCAACCTCGGCTATGCCGTCATCGGTCTCGGCAAGCTGGGCGGACGCGAACTCAACTACTCATCCGATATTGACCTCTTGATCTTCTTCGATGAACACCAGCTGCCCTATGTCGGCAAGAAGAGTGCGCAAGAGTTCACGGTGCAGCTTACGAAAGACCTAACCCGTATGCTGCAAGAGCGCACGGCGCAGGGTTATGTGTTCCGCACCGATCTGCGTTTGCGCCCAGATTCAACGGCGATCGCCGTGTCGCGCGAAGCCGCGCAAATTTATTACGAGAGCTACGGCCAGAATTGGGAACGCGCCGCGATGATCAAGGCGCGCGGCGTGGCGGGTGACCTGAAAATCGCCGCCGCCTTGATTCACGACCTGCAGCCCTTCATCTGGCGCAAGTCGCTGGATTTCTACGCCATCCAGGACATCCACTCGATTAAGCGCCAGATTTACGCCCATAAGGGCGGCGGCACAGTCGAGGTCGCCGGCCACAACATCAAACTGGGGCGCGGCGGCATCCGCGAAATCGAGTTCTTCGCGCAAATCCAGCAGCTCATCTGGGGCGGACGGTTTCCGCAGACGCGCCTGTCACAAACTCTACCCGCTCTCGACGCGCTGACCGCAGCGGGTTTCGTGATGCCTCAGGTGCGTGACGATCTCGCCGCGGCCTACAGATACTTGCGCAAGCTCGAACATCGCCTGCAGATGATCGCCGACGAGCAGACCCAGACACTGCCTGAAAACATGGGCAAGCTGGCGCTCGTGGCCGCGTTTATGGGGCACGCCGAACTGGCGCCTTTCATGGCTGAAGTGGAGCGTACGCTGCGCACCGTCGAAGTCCACTACGCCGGCCTGTTCGAGGACTCGCCCTCTCTCGCCGTCGATGGAAACCTGGTCTTCACCGGCACCGAAGACGATCCCGATACCATCACCACGTTGAAGCGTATCGGCTATCAGAACCCCGCAACCGTCGCCCAGATGGTGCGCGCCTGGCACCACGGGCGCCACCGCGCCACACGCAGCGACCGCGCGCGCCAGCTCCTTACCGAAGTCATGCCCGGCCTGCTCAGCGCCTTCGGCAAAACCGCTCAGCCCGACGCAGCTCTGGTGCGTTTCGACCATTGCCTGTCGGCGCTGCCGGCGGGTGTGCCGCTGCTGTCGGTGTTCTACGCCAATCCGGATCTGCTGGACCTGGTCGCAGAGATCATGGGCGACGCCCCGCGCCTGGCGGAACACCTCAGCCACAGGCCGACCCTGCTCGACTACGTACTGGCGCCGGATTTCTACGAGCCGCTGGGCAAAGCCGCCGAATTGCACAGCGACCTGGAACGCACACTCGCGCAGACGGAATCCTTCGAAGCAATCCTCGATGCCTCGCGCCGCTGGGCCAACGATCAGCAATTCCGCGTCGGTGTGCAGGCGCTAACACGCATGATCGATCCGCTGCAGGCGGCCGAGCAGCTCACTACCATCGCTGAGATTGTCATTGACGGTCTGGTCCCGCGGATTTGTGACGAATTCGCGCGGCAATTCGGTACGGTGGCGGGCGGCAGCCTCGCCATCCTGGGCTACGGCAAGCTCGGAAGCTTTGAACTCACCCCCACCTCTGATCTCGATTTTGTGGTCATCTACGACGCACCGATGGATTCCCATTCCGCCGGCGGGGCCAAGCCGTTGCCCGCACCGGCGTATTATATCCGGCTGGTGCAGCGGCTGATCACCGCCTTCACCCTGCTGACCCGCGACGGCAAACTCTACGATCTCGATATGCGCCTCAGGCCCAATGGCGACAAAGGACCCTTGGCTTCCAGCCTCGAGGCCTTCATCAAATATCAGACCGAGGACGCCTGGACCTGGGAGCACATGGCCCTGACCCGCGCCCGAGTGGTCTTTGGCTCGCCGACGCTGGGCCAAGCTATCGAATCCGCCATCTCCGGGGTCCTTGGACGCCGCCGTGATCCCGCTGCCCTTGTTTATGCCGTCGCCGACATGCGGGCGCGTATGCGCCGCGAGCATAAGGACGGCGGACTTTGGGACCTCAAGAGGACCCCCGGCGGGCTTATCGATGCTGAATTTGTGCTGCAGTACCTGCTCCTGCACCATCCCGAAGTGCACCCGGCCAGCGCCCGACCGGCGGACATCATCACCAGCCTGGTCGCGGGCGGCGGCCTGACAACGGACGACGGCGCAGCCCTGAAAGACGGCATTGCGCTTTGGTCGCGGCTTCAGGTCATGCTACGCCTGACAACCGAGGGGGAGTTGCCGGACGCCGATACGCCGCTGGGTCTCAAGCAGAAGCTCGCCGCCGGCGCCGGTATGCCGGATTTCGCCACACTGGAAAACCTAATGCGCGACACCAGCGCTGCGATCTCGGACGTTTTTGCGCGCATCATCGACCGCCCGGCGGAAGAAGCCCGCGCCAAACTGGGCCCCGACGCACCGCATTAATATTGGAAGAAGGAGACGGACATGGCCGCCAAGAAAGCAAAGAGCAAAACGAAAGCAAAAGCGCCTTTGAAGAAGGCCGTTAAAAAGGTCGTGAAGAAAGCAACGAAGAAAATTGCCAAAAAGGCCGCGGCGCCGAAGGCAGCTCCGAAGTCGGCAGCTAAATCGCTGCTCGGCAAACGCGCGCCCGACTTCTCCATGCCCACCGACGACGGTGGCACGGTCAGCCTGAAGAGCCTCAGCGGCAAGCGCGTTGTGCTCTACTTCTATCCCAAGGATGACACGCCCGGGTGCACCGTCGAGGCCTGCGCCTTCCGTGACAACCTGCCGAAATTCTCGACCGCCAACGCCGTTGTCATTGGCGTGTCCAAAGACGACAGCGCCAGCCACAAGAAGTTCAAAACCAAGTTCAAATTGAACTTCCCCCTGGCCACCGATGCTTCCAAGGTCTGCGAGGCCTATGGCGTCTGGGCGCAAAAGAGCATGTACGGCCGAACCTTCATGGGTGTCGAACGCTCGACTTTCATCATCGATGAAACCGGTGTGGTCCGCGCCGAGTGGCGCAAAGTCAGCGTTCCGGGCCACGCCGAGGAAGTCCGCAAGGCGCTTGAGATTTTGTGAGCAAGACTCTTGCGGCCTGGGCGGTGGAGATTCTCTCCACCGCCGATCCCGCCACGAAAGTCTCGCAGACCGTTGCAGCGGCAGCCGCCTGGCGCAACGGTGATCCGGGTATTGGACGCAGCACGCCGCCCGAACGCCCTGCTCGCCCGGCGCGGCCGGAGCTGTTGGAGCCGCGCGAGATGCCGCGGCGCTCTACCGGACCAAAAGGGCGTCTCGCCCTTGTGCATGCCCTCGCCCACATCGAACTCAACGCCGTCGACCTCGCCTGGGACATCATCGCGCGCTTTGGCGCGGACATGCCGCGCGCCTTTCACGATGACTGGGTCGATGTCGCTCTAGAGGAAGCCGAGCATTATGCGGCGCTCGCCGCGCGTCTGCAGGAACTGGGTGTCCGCTACGGCGACCTGCCTGCCCATGACGGCCTCTGGGGCGCGGCCATGCGCACCGCGGATGACCTCTCCGCGCGGCTGGCGTTGATTCCCATGACGCTGGAAGCGCGCGGCCTGGACACCACGCCGCAGACCACCCAGCGCCTGCGCTCTGCCAGCGACGAAGCTACTGCCGCCATTCTGGATGTGATTTACACCGACGAGATCAAACATCTCGCGGTCGGTGTGCGCTGGTTCGAATTCCTCTGCGCCCAAGACCAGCAAGACCCGCACAGGCACTATGTCGAAATGATCAACACCCGCTTTCCCGGCGGGCTAAGGGCGCCGTTCAACATGGAAGCGCGCCTGGCCGCAGGTATGGGCGAAAACTACCTCCAGCCGTGGCTGGGTTAAGCGTCGAGCACGTCCGCGCCGGTCTTGATGCGTGCGGCCAATGACGCCGCCATAAACTTGTCCAGGTCGCCGTCCAGCACGCCCTGAGTATCGGACGTTTCGACTTCCGTGCGCAGGTCTTTGACCATTTGGTAGGGCTGCAGGACGTAAGAGCGAATCTGATGCCCCCAGCCGATCTCGGTTTTGGCGTCTTCCTGCTTGGCCAGCTTGGCTTCCTGCTTTTCGATCTCCAGCTCATAAAGCCGCGCGCGCAGCATTTCCCAGCACTTGGCGCGGTTCTGATGCTGTGAGCGCTCGTTCTGGCACTGCACGACGATATTGGTCGGGATATGCGTGATGCGCACGGCGCTGTCGGTCTTGTTGACGTGCTGGCCGCCGGCGCCTTGGGCGCGATAGGTGTCGATGCGGCAGTCCTTGTCGTTGATCTCGATCTCGATGGTATCGTCGACCACCGGATAGACCCAGACCGATGAGAAGCTCGTATGACGGCGCGCGTTTGAATCAAACGGCGATATCCGTACCAGGCGATGCACACCACTTTCGGTTTTCAGCCAGCCGTAGGCGTTGAGGCCGGTGATCAGGAAGGTCACGGATTTAATACCGGCACCTTCGCCGGCGCTCTCTTCCATGTACTGTACCTTGTAGCCCTTGCGTTCGGCCCAGCGGGTATACATGCGCGCCATCATCTCGGCCCAGTCCTGGGCCTCGGTGCCGCCTTGGCCGGCGTGGATTTCGAGATAGCAGTCGTTGGGATCGGCTTCACCGGACAGCAGGCTTTCAAGCTCGACCTGCTTGGCCTTGGTGTAGACGTCGGCGATCATGCGCCGCGCTTCTTCGATGGCGCCTTCGTCGCCCTCTTCGTCGGCAAGTTCCGCCAAGGTAATGCCGTCGTCGAGCTCGCGCTCGAGCTTGCGCGTCGCTGAGATGGACGATTCGATATGCGTCCGCTCGCGCATCAGCTTCTGCGCTTCGGCGGGTTTATTCCAGAGATTGGGGTCTTCGGCCTTGGCGTTCAGTTCGTCCAGGCGCAGGAGCGCACGATCCCAGTCAAAGATGCCTCCGCAGCAAATGGAGGCAGCGCTTAATATCGTTGACCTGTTTTTCAATGTCGGGGCGCATCGGAATACCTGCTGGCTAAATGCTGTGCTGCTGGCGTTTTAGAAAAAACGCAGTGTCGTGACAAGGGGCCGTAGCGGGCTAGTAAAGCCCGCCTGCCGCCGGCTGGTTCGGCAGATTGACGCCGGCATCGTCCTGATCCGACTGGCCCATGATCGTCACCTGGGTTTCGGGCGACGTGCCGAGCTTGAAGGCCTCCATGATCACGTGGCGGTCGCCGGGCTGAGCCGGTCGACCGGTATCGTGTTCGACGCGCACCAGGCTGATGCCGGGCGGCACGCGGAAGGGCGTGGCCGGTTTGTCCTTGAGGGCTTCCTTCATGAAGTCGCGGAACATCGGGGCTGCGATACCGCCGCCGGTTTCCTTCGGACCCAGGCTGTGCGGCTCGTCGAAGCCGACAAAAATCCCGGCCACCAGATCGGGCGAAAAGCCCATGAACCAGACGTCAAAGGCATCGTTGGATGTGCCGGTCTTGCCGGCCAAAGGCTTACCGACAGCTGCCACAGGGCGGCCGGTGCCGTTCTGCACGACGCCTTCCAGCAGGTGCACGATCTGATAGACGCTGGCAGGGTCGGCCAGCTGTTTGCGTTCGTCGGGCAGCGCCGGCGGGCCCTGCTGGTCCCAGGCGTCGGCGGCGCAGGCGGGGCAGGCCCGCGTATCGGTACGGAACACGGTCTTGCCGTTACGGTCCTGGATGCGGTCGATGAGCACGGGGCTCAGCTTCTTGCCGCCGTTGACCAGCTGGGCGTAGCCCGTCGTCATGCGCAGCACGGTGCTGACTTCCGAGCCCAAGGCGGCCGACAGGTTGGGTGGCATCTTATCGACGATGCCGAAGGCTTCTGCGGTGGTGCCGACTTTATCCATGCCGACGGCCTGCGCCACGCGCACGGTCATCAGGTTCTGTGATTTCTCGATGCCGTTGCGCAGTGTGGCGCGGCCGAGGAATTCATCGGTGTAGTTCTTGGGCTTCCACTTGGGCAAGCCCGGGCCCTGGTCCATGACAAACGGCGCATCCAGCACCAGAGTGGACGGCGTGAAGCCCTGCTCCATGGCGGTCAAATATACGAAGGGTTTGAACGACGAACCCGGCTGGCGCAGGGCCTGGGTCGCGCGGTTGAACTGCGAGCGGGCGTAGGAGAAGCCGCCGTTCATGGCAAGCACACGGCCCGTGTGCGGGTCCATCACCACCATCGCGCCCTCGATCTGCGGCAACTGACGCAGGGCGAACGTGCCGGCGGGATAGTCGGCGCCCTCGCTGTTTTTGTCGGCCGGCTCGACCGCAACGACGTCGCCCGCATGCAGCACTTTGTCCGCCGAACGTACGGCTTCGCCGACGTGCTGATCGGGCAGTGCGGCGCGCGCCCAGCGCAGTTCGCTTAAGGGGATTGATCCGGCTTTGCCGTTGCGCAGGACCAATGTGGCTTTGTCGGCCTCGACGACAGACACCGCAGCCAGCTGCCACTCGGACGGCAAGCCTGGCGGGTCTTGCACATGGCGCATGCGCTCCACCCAATCGCCGGGGGGCGTCAATTTGGTGATGGGGCCGCGCCAGCCATGGGCGCGGTCGTAGCTCAGCAGACCGGCGCGCATGATGCGGTTGGTGAGACGCTGCAGTTCCGGGTCCAGCGAGGTGCGCACCGCGAGCCCGCCCTTGTAGAGCGCCTCTTCGCCGAAACGCGACGCCAGATCGCGGCGGACGTTTTCGGCAAAATAGTCGGCGCCGGAAACCAATTCAGTTTCCGAGCGGTTGCGCACGGTGATGCTTTCGGCGCGGGCGGCCTTGGCTTCGGCGGAGGTGATGTAGCCGTCCTCCTCCATGCGCCCGATGACGTAGTTGCGCCTTTCGCGCGCGGCTTCCGGCGAACGCAGCGGATTGTAGTTGTTGGGCGCCTTGGCCAGGCCCGACAGGAAAGCCGCTTCACCGACGGTCAATTCATCCAGCGATTTGTTGAAATAGTTCATCGCCGCGGCGGCGACACCATAAGCGCCGAAGCCGAGATAGTTCTCGTTCAGGTAAAGCTCGAGGATGTGATCCTTGGTGAAGGCGCGCTCGATCCGGATCGACAGGATGGCTTCACGAATCTTCCGGTCGAAGGTGTATTCCTTGCCGAGCAGGAAGTTTTGCGCCACCTGCTGGGTGATGGTGGAGGCACCTTTGATACGGCGGTCACTGCCGGTGAGCTTTTCGAAGATCGCGACAGTCACCGCGCGCGACAGACCCACCGGGTCGATGCCGGGATGGGTGTAGAAGCGCTGGTCTTCCGAGGCGATGAAGGCATCGGCGACGCGTTTGGGGATGGCGGTGATCGGAACGAACACACGGCCTTCAACGGCATATTCCTGGATCAGCGAGCCGTCGCCGGCATAGACGCGCGTCATGACAGGCGGGGTATAGGTGGCCAGGGTGCGGTAGTCCGGCAGCCCCTTGCTGAAGTGGTAGAAGATGAAGGTCGCGCCGCCGGCGACGGCAAATATGCCGAGCACGGCCACGCACAGAAGGATTGTCAGCAAGCGCTTCATTGAACCCGTAACCTTCGTCGACTTTGCCGCCAAACACGGCCCCCCTTGCGGCTGGGGGCTTCTAGCATAGCCCGCCACAAGCCGCCTGGAGATTCTTAACGTTCAAGCAGCGCTGATTACTCCGGAAATACGGCAAAAATCCGCCCTTTAAAGGCGGCTGGCGCTTTGTGTCGGACCCAGATGGGCGTCCAGGCCCTTGACGATGGCCGCCATCAGCTTGCCCCGGTAGGCCTCTTTCTTGAGGGCGGTCTCGTCCTCCTGGTTCGACAGATAGCCCATTTCGATCAAAACCGACGGGATATCAGGCGACTTAAGCACGGCAAAGCGCGCGAAGCGGTGGCTATTGCGCAACAGAGTGATCTCCCGCTGCAGCTCGTCGATCAGCTTGGCCGCCAGCTTGGTAGCCAGGTTCATGCTTTCGCGCTGGGCCAGATCGACCAGGATATGACGCACTTCCTGGCTTTCATGGGACAGGTCGACACCGATGATGCTGTCGGCGTTGTTTTCCTGTTCGGCCAGGGCTTCGGCTTCCTTGTCAGAGGCCTTTTCCGACAACGTGTAAACCGACAGCCCGCGCAGGGACTTATTGGCAATTGAATCCGCATGCAGCGAGACGAAGATGTCGGCCTGGGCGGCGCGGGCAATCTCGCGGCGCTCGCTCAGGCCCAAGGACACATCACGGTCGCGGGTGAGCACGACCTTGTAGTGGCCGGTGCTTTCCAGACGTGCTTTCAGCTGCTGGGCTGCGGCCAAGGTGATGATCTTTTCATAGATGCCGCTGACCCCGATGGCGCCGGGATCGACGCCGCCGTGGCCGGGATCGATGGCGACGATCTTCTTTTTATCCTTGGGCGCCGGCGTTTTGACCTCAGCCGGCAGCGCCTTTGCCGTCGGCGGTGGCTGGACAGCCGCCGTGGTCTGTCCGCCGCCGAACTGGCCAATGCGATACTGCGGGCCGACAACGGTCATGAACTTGGCCTTATCCATCGGCTCAAGATCGAGCACAAAGCGAAAAGGCGTGCCCCCGGTGGCCGGCAGAACAAAGGCATTCTTGATATTGGCCGGCCCGCCCAAAGCGATGACGATGCGGGCGTTGCCGGTCTGATAGGGCCCAAAACGGACCGATTTGATGAGGCCAACGGCCGCCTGGGTGCTGTTGCCGACGGCCCAATCCAATTCCGGCAGATCGATCACCACCCGATAGGGGTCAGCCAGGCGAAACAGGCTGAAGTCGATTTGCTCTGAGAGCTCGAGCACCAGACGCGTGTGGGTGTCGTGGTCGTGCAGCCGCATGGCGGAGGCAATGCTGAGCGCCCGTGCCGCGGCCCATCCCGCCGTCGGCAGCATCACCGTCGCCGCGCCCGCGGCCAGCACGAGCCGTCGCGGAATATAAATATTGTTTATATTTTTCAATGTCTTGATATTTATATCAGCCGCCAGATCCGGCGTGATATGAGCAAAATGCGGCTTGTCTGAATCTGACATAGGAGTTTCAAGTCGCCCGTTAAGCCATTGAGTCTGCACAACATACAACTTTTTGCCGAGTCGCGGCAACAATCTTACGCGGCCCAGCCTCATTTTGCGCTCGCGCTTGGGGGGAATTAAGCGTTGTCACGTTGCCTAAGACCCGTCTATGGTTACTGCATTCGTGGTTACTTCCGACACGCCGAGGTTCGCCGCACGTGCAGTCTGACCCCTACGGTCATTCCTCATCCGGTGGCTCACATCCCGCGACTTAACTGAGCCTGACTCATTGAGTTTTAAGGGCTTTTGGTCTGGAAGAGACCCGTTTTTAAACGGGAATGGCCGAACCTTCTCAGGTTCTGGCCGGCCCCAGCAACGCAGCCCGGGGGCTCGTGTGCCGAGATCTATGTTGAACCGCCGCTCGCCGACCGCGAATGCCCGTCACCAGACGGCGTTCCATACGGCTGACTTCTGCGGCAGCCCCTTGAACTCAATGCGCTGGATGCTTTCCCGCGCCCACTCACCAATTACACAAACCCGCTGCGGACGCGCGCTCTTGGGTCCTTTGACCTTGGGCCGCGCGGGCACCGCGGCGTCACGGAGTACACGCTACTATGGTCAAAAGAATGCTTATCGAGGCCACGCACCCGGAGGAGACGCGGGTGGTGGTTCTGGACGGAACCCGGCTTGAAGAATTTGATGTAGAGACCTCTACCAAGAAGCAAATCAAAGGCAACATCTACCTGGCCAAAGTGGTCAGGGTGGAGCCTTCTCTTCAAGCAGCCTTTGTCGATTACGGCGGGAACCGTCACGGGTTCTTGGCCTTCAGCGAAATCCATCCCGACTACTATCAAATTCCGGTCGCCGACCGCGAACGTCTCATGGCTGAAGTTCAGCGCCATGAGGAGGAAGAAGAGCGCCGCCAAGCCCAGCGGGATGCGCGCCGTCAGGCGCAGCGCGAACAGGGCGGCACGCCGGCTGAAGGTCAGGGCGAGGATCATTCTCACGATGATCACGATCATGAGCATGATCACGCGCACGACCATGGCAATGAGCCAGGCGCCGGCGCCCAACCCGAGCAGCCCGACCATGACCATGATCACGAGCATCACGACCATGGGCATGATCATGGTCACGACCATGATCACGGCGACGCCATTCCCCTCGCCTTCATTCCGCCGGCCATCACCTCCACGACGACAACGGATGACGATGCCGACGACCACGAAGAGCACGGCGAGAACGAGCCGCAGCCGCCTGAGCAGCACGACCCCGGCGAAGGGACCGAGCAAACGCAAGCTGGCATCGAGGGCCTTTCGGCATCGGAAGCCGCCGGCAACGGCGATGCGCCGCAAGCCGGCGACAATGCGTCGGGCGAACAGGGCCGGAGTGACACACAGATCACGTCCGACAAGCCCGGCGTAGAAACCGTTGGTGGCGACGAAGAGGAAGAAGCTGCCGAAGAAAAGCAGCGCCGCCGGTTCGTGGCCTCGCGCCATTACAAGATCCAGGAAGTCATCAAGCGCCGCCAGATCATGCTGATCCAGGTGGTCAAAGAAGAGCGCGGCAACAAGGGTGCGGCTCTGACCACATTCCTCTCCCTCGCCGGACGCTATTGCGTGCTGATGCCCAATAGCCCGCGTGGCGGCGGCGTCTCGCGCAAGATCACCAGCGCCCAAGACCGTCGCCGTCTGAAGGCCATTTTGGGCGACCTCGAGCTGCCCAAGAACATGGCGGTAATCCTGCGCACCGCCGGCGCCGAGCGCAATAAGACCGAGATCAAGCGCGACTACGAATACCTTCAGCGCACCTGGAACAGCGTCCGCGAAGTCACCATGACCAGCCGCGCGCCGGCCCTCATCCACGAAGAAGCCAGCCTGATCAAGCGCGCCATCCGCGACATCTATTCGCGCGACATCGAAGAAGTCTGGGTCGAAGGCGAAGAGGGCTACAAGGTCGGCAAAGACTTCATGCGCATGCTGACGCCCAGCCACGCCAAGAAGGTCCAGCGCTACAAGGACGACATCATCCCGCTGTTCCACCGCTACCAGGTGGAAAGCCAGATGGAAGCCATCAACAGCCCGACCGCGCAGCTGCGCTCGGGCGGCTCGATCGTATTCGCACAGACCGAAGCGCTGGTGGCCATCGACGTCAACTCGGGCCGCGCCACAAAGGAGCGGCATATCGAGGAGACCGCCTACAAGACGAATACAGAGGCCGCCGATGAAATCGCGCGCCAGCTGCGCCTGCGTGACCTGGCCGGCTTGATCGTCATCGACTTCATCGATATGGAAGACAACCGCAATAACCATGCGGTTGAGAGACGCCTCAAAGAAGCATTAAAGGCCGACCGCGCCCGCATCCAAGTCGGGCGCATCAGCCACTTCGGCCTGCTTGAGCTGTCGCGCCAACGCCTGCGCCCCAGCCTGATCGAGGCCAATTACCGCCCCTGCGCACACTGCGCCGGCAGCGGCATGGTGCGTTCGACGGAATCCGCCGCGGTTTACGCGCTGCGCATGCTGGAAGAAGAAGGCGGACGCCAGCGCTCGAGTGAAGTGACGATCACAGTGCATCCCGACGTGGCGCTTTATCTGCTGAACTATAAGCGCGACTCCCTGGCCAGCATCGAGGCGCGTTACCGCATTAGAATTTTTGTCCTGGGCGACGCCACGCTGGTGCCGCCGGGCTACCGCCTCGATCGCGTCAAAGCACTGCGCAGTCCCCTAGAGGACGCCGAAGTGCTCCGCGAACAGCCGCGCGAGATAGAACGCGCGGTCGAAGCCGAGGTTGAGGAAGAAGAAGAAGAGTCAGAGGACGAGGTCGAGGAGAGCCGTCCGCAGGAGCCGCGCAACAATCACCGCCGCGACCGTGAAGGTCGTGAGGGTGGGCGTGACGCCGGCCGCGAAGGCGGACGTGAAGGTGGTCGCGACGGCGGCCGCGAAGGTGGCCGTGACGCGGGCCGCGAAGGCGCGCGCGAGGAAGCCGGTGGCCGCAAGCGCAGGCGCCGTCGGCGTCGGCGCGGCGGCGAACCCCGTCCGGGCGACAGCGCGCAAAATCTCGTCGCCAACCCTGAATTTTCAAACGCAGCGGAAAGTGCCGAAGGCCAGCCCGCACAATGGCAGGAGCCTGCTATCGGCGAAGGCAGCCAGGACGACGAGCCAGGTCAGGCCGGTCAATCGGCAGGCGGCGGTGAAGACGGCGTGGGCCGCGACGATCCGGCGCGCCGCGGACGCCGGCGTGGCCGACGCGGTGGACGTCGTCGTCGCCGTGGCGGCGAGCCGGGCAGCACACCCGGCGGTGAAAATGGCGCTGTGTCATCGCAACAGTCATGGGGTCAGGATGACGCGCCATCCGGCAATGAAGAGCAGAACAGTCGTTCCGAAAACGAACCGCCGGCTTACGTCGCCGCCGTATCGCAAGAATCTGCCTCCGAATCTTCAGGCGCTGAGGATGCCGCAGCCGGCGAAAGCCGTCCGTCGCGTTTCTTCCGTGCTTTGAAAGAAGGGGCTAAGTCCTGGCGTCGCGGCGAGGGCGAAGGTGAGGCATCATCACCGGCGCCCGAAGCCGTAACACCCGCGCCTCAGCCCGCACCCACTCCGGCCCCTGCGCCGTCGCCGGCGCCGGTCATCGCACCGCCGCCGACCGTGAGTTCAGAGCCTGACCCCTCGCAGCCGGCGCGCCGCGGCTGGTGGAACAAAGACGAATAGGTTTACGCCCGGGTTTTCTGCGCGCGCCACGCCAACAGGCGCGCGCAGGCTTCCTCCATATCGGCTTCAGAGCCGGCGAAGGAGAAGCGCACGAACCGGTGACCCTTGAAGGGATCAAAGTCGATCCCGGGCGTGGTCGCCACGCCGGCTTCATTCAGCATGCGTGAACACAAGACGGCCGCATCTTCGCCGAAATTCGAAATATCGGCGTAGATATAAAATGCCCCGTCAGCCGGCGCGAACTTTTCGAAACCGATCTCGGGCAAACGCCTGAGCAGAATTTCGCGGTTGCGGGCGTAGCGCGCGACGTTGGCTTCCAGTTCATCCAGACAGTCGAATACCGCGATGCCGCCATGCTGCGAGATCGCCGGCGGCGCGATGAACAGGTTCTGGGCCAGGCACTCCAGCGGCCGCGCGAAGTCGGGCGGCACCACCAGCCAGCCCAGCCGCCAGCCGGTCATGCTGAAGTATTTCGAAAAGCTGTTGACGATAATGGCCGTGCCGGACAGACCGGCCGCGGTGGTCGCCTTCATGCCGTAGGTGATGCCGTGATAGATCTCGTCCGAGATCAGCCGCACGCCGTTCGTGTCGCAAAAGGCGGCCAGCTCGCGGAATTCTTCGGGCGGGATCACCGAGCCGGTCGGGTTGGCCGGACTGCCGACAATCAGCCCCTCCGGCAGGCGCGTCATCTTCTTGAGGTGCGCGACCGTCGGCTGATACCGGCTATCCGCGTTCACTTCGATCAACTCCGGCACGACGCCGAGGCTGGTGAGAATATGGCGATAAGCGGGGTATCCAGGAGCCGCCAGGGCCACGCGATCACCCGCTTCGAAGGCGGCGAGGAATGCCAAGACAAAACCGCCCGACGAACCCGTGGTCACAAAAATCCGCTCCGGCGCCACATCGACGCCGTCACTTTCTTTGTAATGACGCGCGATGCGTGCGCGCAGGGCCGGCAACCCGTTGGCCAGGGTGTAGCCCAAGGTATCGCCGCCCAGAATTTGCCCGATGCGTGCGGCCGCTGCGCGAGGAATGCCGGTGGATGGCTGCCCTACCTCGAGATGGATGATGCTCCGCCCTGCAGCTTCCAATGCCGCGGCCTCGCGCATCACGTCCATGACGATGAACGGCGGAACTAGCGCACGCTGTGCAATCTTGATCGCCATACCTATTCCTTCGGCGCGAGCATGAGGGCGTATCCGGCGCCGCGCGGATCGTTGACCGCCTGGCAGCGCGAAGATGTAGCATTTTCGCCGCCGCCGCAGACCAGCATATTTACCAGCCCCGCACCATCCGCTGGCGCCTGTTTGGTGCGCACGGCGATGGCCGCCTGCGCCAGCGCATTGGGCCCGCCGACGGCCGCGGCATAGATCATATGGTGGTCGGTCGGGCTGATACCGATCACCGGCACAATGTGCTGCGGCGCGACCTGGGGCCCCGGGGCCAGCAGAAAGCCCGATCCCATCGGCATAATCCCCAGCCCAAAGATCTGCCTCATGGTCAGCACGCAGGCGACCGCATTGCCGTGCGAGTCCGCGACAACAAAACCGGTGGCGCCCGGCGCTTTTTCAGCGGCGCCCGGTTTGATTTCCCCCGCGCCGAAGTCGCCGCCCGTGATGCTTCGTGACGGTGTGAACAATCGCGCCGACCCCTCATCTACGCCAATGGCCGCCCGCCACTGCGGCACGAAGGCGCGCAAGTCCGCGGCCGTCACAGCGCCTCCGGAAACCGCGATCGCATCCTCGACATCGCGCGCCAATGTTCCGGCATAGAAATCGCCGGGACCGCGCGCGCGCAGACGCCCGAGCATCGTCGCCAGATCGACTTGGCGCAGGACGTCGCCGGCTTGCAGCATCTGGCGGCGCGGCGTCATGAAGGCCGCTAACGCCGTGCGGTCGTTTACGAGAGCCCCGCTGTATTCTTTCAAGTCGAGCGCGAAGGCCCGCGACACGCGATGACCGAAGCGGGCAAGGTTTTCGGCCGGTGCCACCACCTGTGGCCAGGGCATAACGCCGTATCTGGCGTGCAAGGCGAACAGCCCGCGCGAGGCCGCCGGCACAGCAGCCAGAAAACGCGCGCCGACGTCGTCGGCCGCAGCGGGCGCCATGAAGTCCAGCACCTCGGCCTTAGCGGCGCGCGCGTCAAAATGCACACAGGCGCCGCCGCCGCCAAGCCCGGCCCGCGACGGCAATGTAACCGTCAGCACGAGCCCGAGCGCCGCCGCCGCGTCGGCTGCGCTGCCGCCGGCCATCAGGACATCACGCGCAGCTAAAACCGCCTCGGGTTCGTCAGCCGCGATCAATCCGGCCTGGGTATATTGCGCGGGGCGGTCGCCTGCCCCCAACTGCAGGCGGACCGGCGGCAAATCCCCGCAGCCGGCCAAAAAAGCACTCATTACAAGGGCTCCACAGAGCGAAAAAAGGCCGCGGGACGAGGCCGGAAAATGCCATAATCCCGCGCTATTGCCTGCCCTTACCCAAGTCATTGCCCAAGAATCCTGTGACGACATCAAGCATGCCCCGCGCTTCACGATTTGCCTTCGCCGCCAAGCTGCTGGCCGCCACGTCACTCTGCTTTGTGCTGATTGGTACAAGTGGGGTCGGAGAGGCGCAAGAGTTCAGTACCGGCACCGTGCTCGACGATACCGAGATCGGCATGACGCTGGCGGCCTACGGCCGTCCGCTGCTGATCGCCGGCGGATTGCAGGGCAACACCGTCACCTTTCACATGATGGTGGACGACAGCATCAACGCCTTCGCCACCCCCGGCAATAATATCTACTTCAACACCGGCACGCTGCTGCGCGCGAAGAACCCCAACGAAGTCATCGGCGTCATGGCCCACGAAATCGGCCATATCGCCGCGGGGCACGTGGTCATGGTGTCCAGCGATCTCGCCGCCCCCAATGCGATCTCGCTGCTGTCGACATTGCTTGCCGTAGCCGCGGGTGTCGCGAGCGGCAATCCCGAGGTCGGCATGGCGGTGCTGATGGGCGGGCAACGCGCCGCCATCGGCTCCTACCTCGCCTTCAGCCGCGGCCAGGAAGCCCGCGCCGACCAATTCGCCCTCAAGGTACTGAACGACACCCACCAATCGGCGAAAGGCTTGCGCGACTTCTTCGAGCGCCTGTCCGGCGATGAACTGCTGGTCACCGACAACCAGGACCCTTACGTGCGCAGTCACCCCTTGACCCGCGACCGCATGGATTCAATTGAAGCCGCCATGGCGATGTCGCCCTATACCAACACCCCGTCGGACCCAGATCTTGAGCGCCAGCACCGGCGCATGGTCGCCAAGCTGTTCGCCTTCCTCAAGCCGCAGATCACCACGCTGCAGCGCTACCCGGCCACCGACAAAAGCATCGAAGGCCGCTATGCCCGCGCCATCGCCTATTATCGCCGCGGGCAGTTCGATCAGGCCTTTCCCATCGTCGATACTCTGCTGGCCGACGCGCCCAAGGACCCGTTCTTCTGGCAGATCAAAGGGGACATGGAACTGAGCCGCAGCCATGTCGAGGATGCCATCGTCGCCTACCGCGAATCCCTCAAACACCTGCCGGACGCCCCGGAAATCCTGTCGGCCCTGGCCCACGCCGCGGTTGAAAGCGGCAAGCCGGAGTATGCCCCGGAAGCCCAGGCGGCCCTGAAACACGCCTTGGCCATCAACCCGGAGGACCCCGGCGCCTGGGATATGCTGGCGCGGTCCTATTCCCAAACCGATCAAACCGGGCTGTCGGCCTATGCCGCCGCCGAACGTGCTATCCTGCTCGGACAATTCGGGGATGTGGCGCGGTATTGCAACCAGGCTGAAAAACTCCTCGAAAAAGACACGCCGACTTGGTATCGCCTACAGGACATCAAAATCCTCGCGCAAAACAACATGCGCGAAATGCGCAAGCGGCGCTAATGCCGCGCCGGCCGAAAAAGGAATATCCTATGCGTCTGCTTGCCGCCCTCCTGATGCTGTCCCTGTTTGGCGCCGCCGGCACCCTGCCCGCAACGGCCGCCGAAAAAAGTGCCTTTACCGAGGTGCAGAAGGACGAGCTGCGCAAATTCGTGCGCGAATACCTTATCGAAAATCCCGAGGTTATCTCGGACTCCATCAATGCACTGGACGCCAAGGCGGAAAAAACCAAGGTCGATAAGCGCAACACCATCATCAGCAACCGCAAGCAGGAGCTTTTCAATCCGACGGAAGGCACCATCATCGGCAACCCGAAGGGCGATGTGACGGTTGTCGAGTTCTTCGACTACAACTGTGGTTACTGCAAAGCGATGTTCGCGGCCATGATCGATCTTCTGAAGGAAGATCCGAAAATGCGCCTGGTGCTGAAGGAGTATCCGATCCTGGGGCCGGCATCGGTCACCGCGACCAAAGCGGCCTTGGCCGCGCGCAAGCAGGGCAAATATTCCGACCTGCACCTGGCGCTGTTGGGACACAAAGGTTCACTGACCGACGCCAACATCATGGAGATTGCCGAGAAGACCGGCCTCGACATGCGCAAGCTGCAAAACGACATGAAGGACCCGACGATCACCGACGTCATTGTCAAGAATCACAACCTTGCTGATGAACTGTCGATTGACGGCACGCCATCGCTGCTGATCGGCGATGTCTTCGTGCCGGGCGCGGTGTCCAAGGAAAAACTGGTCGAATACATCGCTAAGGCGCGCAAATAAGCCGCCCACTCGGGCAGATAAAAACCCAGCGCAAGTTCGAGACGATCAATGAGCGATACCGGTTTCACGGCCAAGGAGCGTTTGCGCTTCCGCAAGCTCCTGGAGGTGGCGCATTCCACGACCTATGAGGGCGAACGCGAAGCCGCGCTGAATGCCGCGACGCGCCTGGCTGAGTCGCATGGCATGAACCTGCGCGAAGCCGCCGGACTCAGTGAACCGGCAACGCCCACCGAAGAACCCGCGATGCGCCAGCGCCCGCGGCGCCCCAGCGGTTTTCCAGCCGACTTCGGCGCCGCCTCGCCTGAAAAAATGGGGGCCTGGTGGAAGCGCTCGCGCAGCGATCCATCCGGCAGCGCCGAATACCGTACCGAGCGAGACCGTCACACGGCCGAGAAGAACCGCCATGCCGAAGCCATGGCGGATGCCATCAAGCGCGGGCTGGACGCCGAGGAACGCGCCGCCGCCGAGCGCGCAGCATCGGCGTCCAGCCGCATACAGGCGCGGCCCAGCAAACGCGGCTCTTGGCGCGCGCGGCCCGAGTTCATTCGTGTGCTGCTGACGGAAACCGGCATGACCGCAAAAGAGATCGCGGCCGCCGCCGGTGTGACGATCTACGACGTCTTCCGGGAAAAGCTTTTGATGCGGCGCGCCGGTTAGAGCGCGTTTAGCGCTTCAGGTCGCGCACGGCCTGAGTCATCTCGTCGGCCGTCGTCAGCACCTTGGCCGCACTTGAATAGGCGCGCTGAGTGATAATCATCTTGGAGAACTGATCGGCCAGGTCGACGTTTGATGCTTCAAGCGCACCGGTGACAAACTGGGTCGTGCCCGTGGGCGTGCCCAGGCCGCTGAGCTGCATCGCACCGGCTTCGGTGGTCTGCACGAAGATGTTGCCTGACTTCGCTTCGAGGTTGTTATCGGCCGCGAACGTTGCCACTGGCAGCTTGTAGAGGTTTTTCACCTCGCCGTTGGAATAACTGCCGATGAGCATACCGTTGCCGTTGAAGTAGGTGTTCTGCAGGCGTCCGGCGAGGTAACCGTCCTGGTCGACGTTGACGACGGTGAGTTTGGTGCCGTCGGCGAACTGAGACATCTTGCTGATGTCCACAGTCAGCGACTGCGGACCGACACCCGGCTCCTCGAGTTCGACGTTCAACAGGCCGTCTTGCGGGAACACAAGTTTGCCCTGGCCATCGAACTGAACCTGGGAATCGAAGGTGATGTTGACCGGCTGGTTGTTGACGTCGTTCGACGCCATGTCCAGCGTCCAGTCCTGGCCAATTGCGGCGTTGAAGCCGATGGTCAAGGTGCGCGAATTGCCGCTTTGATCGATAAAGGGAAGGCTGACGGTCTGACGGCCTTCGTCGGTCGCCGAGACGTTGGCCTGCAAATTGATCTTCGTCGTCGCCTTGGACGGAAAAACCGAGTTGTTGCCGTACATCACCGGCGTCAGCGACGACAGGTCGTTGGTCTCCGAGACGTTGCCGTCGGCATCGGCGGGCCAGCCGTAGACGTAGGCGCCGTTGGCGGTTGTCAGCAGCGTACCCTGGTCGCTTACCCCGTTGTTGTCGGTATCGACGCCGAGGTCGATGGCTTTACCGAACAACGCGCCGTCGCGCGTGTACTGCCAGCGCGAGTTGGCGCTGGTGGGATCCTGTTCGGTATTGGTGACGATGAAGCCGCGGCCATTGAGCGCCAGGTCGAAGGTGCGGTTGGTGGTGGTAATGGTGCCCTGTTTATCGACCTTTCGGGTATCGAAGGTGTTGACTGTGAAGAATTTCTTCTCGGTGGGCTGAATGTCATTGAGCAGCGTCGCGAAGTGCGTGTCCTGCAGCTTGTAAGCCGTGGTGTTCACGTTCGCGATGTTGGTGGAGATATTGGACAAGGCCTGCGACTGCGAGTTCATCGCCTGCACGGCCGTGTTGAATGTTCCTTGGAGGCTCATCGCTCCACTCCATACGCTGCTTCAGGTTGCCCAAGGACGGCGGCCAATCACGCGGGCGCACACCTCGGGCTTCAGCGGTTTATAAGCAAGGCCTGTGCCATACCACTGAACACATAGAATCAATGACTTACGAAGTTGAGCCGCCGCACAGCGGAGCCTTTACGGGGTAATTAACACCCCCGCCCGGCAAATCCTGCCGGGGGTTTAGATCAGCCCGGCCAGTGGCGACGACGGGTCGGCGTAGAGCTTCTTCGGCATGCGTCCCGCGAGATAGGCGAGCCGGCCAGCCTCCACCGCCAGCTTCATCGCGCGCGCCATGCGGATGGGGTCTTTGGCGGCGGCGATGGCAGTGTTCATCAGCACGCCGTCGCAGCCCAGTTCCATGGCGATGGCCGCATCGGAAGCGGTGCCGACGCCGGCATCCACCAGCACGGGCACCTTGGCCTCTTCGATGATCAGGCGGATGTTCACAGGGTTCTGAATACCCAAGCCGGAGCCAATAGGCGCGGCCAGCGGCATAATGGCGCAGCAGCCGATCTTTTCCAGAGTCTTTGCGATGATCGGATCGTCGCTGGTATAGACCATGACGTCAAAGCCGTCCTTGATCAGGGATTCAGCGGCTTTGATGGTTTCGACGATGTCCGGATACAGCGTCTTCTGGTCGCCGAGCACTTCGAGTTTGACGAGATTCCAGCCGCCGGCTTCGCGAGCCAGGCGCAACGTGCGCACCGCGTCCTGGGCGGTGTAGCAACCCGCCGTGTTTGGCAGGTAGGTGTATTTCTTGGGATCGACGAAATCCATCAGCATGGGCTGCTTGGGATCGGAGATATTTACGCGGCGCACGGCAACCGTGACGATCTCGGCGCCCGAGGCTTCGATGGCCTCGCGCGTCTCAATGAAATCCTTGTACTTGCCGGTGCCGACCAGCAGGCGCGAGGTGAACCGCTTACCCGCCACTTCGAAGAAATCCGCGCTGGTCTTTTGATCGCCGTCCATTAGCCGCCACCGATAAAATGTACAATTTCCAGCCGGTCGCCTTCGGCCAGCGCCGTGGTTTCAAACGCGGACTTCGGCACAATCTCGAGATTGCGCTCGACGGCGACCTTGCGGGTGTCGATGCCGAGCTCCGTGAGGAGGGCGGAAACCGATAGCCCCTGGGCCACAGCCCGGACTTCGCCATTCAGGATAATCTGCATCGAAAACGCGACTTTAGGGGTGATATTAAGCCACAAATTTGCGCCGCGTAAGTATCGGACGCAGGGCCAAATGTTGCAACAAGTCCAAGTAGGTAAATGATTTTTCGGCTCCTGCGCCGTACAGGCCCGGTTGCCCTTCGCGCCGGGCTGGTGTATCCCTGTCCCGCCTGAACGGAAAGACTAAACTTTATTTTAAAGCGCGGGTTCCCATGTCCGGAGCCTTGTGCCTTTAGCCGATAGGAACATCCGCGTGAGCCGCGCCATCCTTGTTCTCAACGGGCCCAACCTCAACATGCTGGGCCAGCGCGAGCCGGAGATTTATGGCCGCACATCGCTGGAAGATATTCGCGGCCTGACCGAGGCCCGCGCCAAGACCCATGGCCTGTCCGCCGACTTCCGTCAGAGCAACGACGAGGGCGAACTGGTGTCGCTGATCCAGGCCGCGCGCACGACCGCTGCCGGCGTGATCATCAATGCCGCCGCCTATACCCATACGTCGGTGGCCATCCTCGATGCGCTGCTGGCCTGTGAGCTTCCGGTCATCGAAGTGCACCTGTCGAATATTTTCAAACGCGAGGAGTTCCGCCATCACTCCTTCGTGTCACGCGCCGCCACCGGGGTGATCTGCGGTTTCGGCGCACAGGGCTATGAACTGGCCGTCGATGCGATGGCGCAACTTCTGAGCAAGGCAAAAGCGTGAAAAAGACCAAGGCTAAAGCACCTGTAAAAGTGAAGCCGGCGAGCATTCAACCGGCGAAAGCAAAATCCACCGAAAGCGATCTGGTGCGCCATCTGGCGGGCGTGCTGAATGAGACCGGGCTTAGCGAAATCGAATATGAATCGGGCGGCGTGCGCATTCGCGTCGCGCGTCATGCCGCTGGTGGCGCGTCCGCGCCTGTTTATGCTCCGGCCTACGCCCTCCCGGCCGCGGCAGCCGCGCCCGCCGCCGCGACGCCGGCTAAACCCGCCGATCCCGCGACGCACCCCGGCACGGTAAAGTCGCCCATGGTCGGCATGTTCTATCTGCTGCCCGAGCCGGGTGCTGCGCCCTTCATCGCCGTCGGCGATACGGTGAAAGAGGGCCAGACCCTGGCGCTGATCGAAGCCATGAAGACCTTCAATCCGGTCAAGGCGCCGCGCGGCGGCAAGATCGTAAAAATCCTGCTCGAAAGTGGTTCGCCCGTCGAATACGGCGAGCCGCTTGTCATCATTGAATAAGCACATCTGATGTTAGAGAAGATCCTTATCGCCAACCGAGGCGAGATCGCGCTTCGCATTCAACGTGCCTGCCGCGAGATGGGCATCAAGTCGGTAGCCGTGCACTCGACTGCCGATTCCGAGGCCATGCATGTACGCCTGGCTGATGAGTCCGTGTGCATCGGCCCGCCGGCGGCGCGCGACAGCTATCTCAACAAAGCCGCGGTGATCTCGGCGGCGATGATTACCCACGCCGACGCCATTCATCCAGGCTACGGCTTTCTGTCGGAAAATGCCGAGTTCGCCGAAATGGTCGCCGACCACGGCATCACGTTCATCGGCCCCTCGCCCATCCATATCCGCACCATGGGCGACAAGGTGATGGCGAAGAAGACGGCCGTAGCGACCGGTATTCCCGTGGTGCCCGGCTCCGATGGCGCGGTGGAATCCGCCGACGCTGCCGTCGCGATCGCCGACGGCATCGGCTACCCCGTGCTGATCAAGGCCACGGCCGGCGGCGGCGGGCGCGGCATGAAGGTTGCCCAGAACCGCGACGAAGTGCGCGAAGCTTTTCAGACCGCCGGCACGGAAGCCAAAGCGGCGTTCGGCAACGGCGAAGTCTATATGGAGAAATATCTCGGCCGGCCGCGCCACATAGAGATCCAGGTGCTGGGCGACAAACACGGCAACGTCGTGCATCTGGGCGAACGCGATTGTTCGCTGCAGCGCCGCCACCAGAAGATTTTCGAGGAAAGCCCGTCGCCGGCCCTCAATGCCGGCCAGCGTGATGAGATCGGCGAGGTAGTCTGCGCGGCCATGCGCAAGCTGGGCTATGACAACGCCGGCACCGTCGAGTTTCTATATGAAGACGGTAAATTCTATTTTATCGAAATGAACACCCGCCTGCAGGTCGAGCATCCTGTCACCGAGATGATCACCGGCATCGACCTAGTGCGCGAGCAGATCCGCGTCGCAGCCGGCCTCGAACTCGGCTTTTCGCAGAAAGACGTGACATTCGAGGGCTGCGCCATGGAGTGCCGCATCAATGCCGAGAATCCGCGCACCTTTGCGCCCTCTCCGGGTTTGATCACCGGCTATCACGCGCCGGGCGGCAGACGGGTCCGTGTCGATTCGGGATTGTTCTCGGGCTTCAAAATTCCGCCGCACTACGATAGCCTGATCGCCAAGCTGATCGTGCAAGGGAGCACCCGCCACGAATGCGTGATGCGCATGCGCCGTGCGTTACACGAGTACGTCATCGATGGGATCGAGACGTCCATTCCGCTGCACATGGCTGTGCTCAACGAACCAGCCATCATCGACGGCAACTACGATATCCGCTGGCTCGAGGAATTCATCGCCAACAGCGACGCGGACAAGAAATAGCCAAGTTAGAAATAGTTGGCGGGGGCGCGCCCCCGTGACGACAGACATCACCCCGGAATTGGTTCTCAAGGCCTATGCTTATGGGGTTTTCCCCATGGCCAAGTCGCGCGGCGATACCGACGTCTTCTGGGTGCAGCCCAAGCTGCGCGGCGTACTGCCGCTCGACGACTTTCACGTGCCTCGCTCGCTGCGCAAGCGGCTGCGCCAGGGCACCTTCACGGTCACCATCGACACCTGCTTCAATGCGGTCATGGCCGGTTGTGCCGAGGCGACCGACATCCGCTCGGATACCTGGATCAACGACAGAATCATCCAGTTGTTCAACGCGCTGCACGACGCCAAGCTCGCGCACAGCGTGGAAGTCTGGAAGGACGGGGAACTTGCGGGCGGGCTATACGGCCTGGCCATGGGCGGGGCGTTCTTCGGCGAAAGCATGTTCAGCCGCGAGACCGACGCCTCGAAGGTAGCCCTCTGTCATCTCGTCGGCATGCTTAAACGGGGTGGGTTTGCTCTTCTGGATACGCAATTCATCACCGAGCATCTGAAGCGCTTCGGCACCATCGAGATCAGTCAGCAGGAGTATCTGGTGCAGCTGAGCAGCGCGCTCACGCGCCAGGGCCTGTTCGAAGGCCCCTTGTCTCAGGGCGATTTGGAAGCCGTGCTGCTCTCGCAGCGCAAGACCCAAATATCGTAGACCGGGTGATCGAGCGCCGAGAGCGAGGGCGTGGATGCGAACATCCAACCGCTGAAAACCTTCTCTTTCTTGCCGCCGTCCAGCCGCTGGAAGATTTCCAGGAATGCGGCGTTCTCGGGGGTTTCTTCCGGCGGATGGGTGACACAGGTGCGCGCGACGATCTCCAGGGTGCCGAAAGCCACCGGCGCGCCAACCTTGCCGCTGACGGTGTTGACGCGCGCGGCGACCTTGTCGAGACCACCGAGCACAATGGTGTCCATCGGGATATCGGTGGCCGCCGCCGCAGTTGTGGCGCAGACGCCAAGCACGCCCGCGATGGCCGACAGAAGTCTTGTCATTACTTGCCCTGCTCGCCGCTATTGGTGGCGAGGAAAATGATCTGGCCGACGAGGTCTTCCAGCGATTGATAGTCCCGGGTTTTGGCGATCACGCCGCCGGCGGCAATGTGTTCGGCGGCGCGTCCAGGCGCCAGATTGACGTATTTGCCGCCGAGCAAGCCGTCGCTGACAATCGAGGCTTCGGTATCCGCCGGCAGTTGCACGCCGGGCTCGATGGACATGACCACCTGGGCCTGAAATGTTTTCGGATCGAGCGTCTGGCCCGTGACGGTGCCGACGTCGATGCCGCTGATGCGCACGTCGCTGCCGCGTTCCAGCCCGCCGACCTTGAGGAAGGTGGCTTTGACCTCGTAGCCGGTGACCGCCTTCAGATCCGCGATGGAATAGGCGAACACCAAGAACATTGCCGCAGCCGCCAGCACCACGGCGCCGAGAACTGTTTCAATCGGATTGCGCTTCATTGGCTTTGCTCTTTCGACGAGGCGGGTGCGACAGGCGCGGGTTGGGCCGCGCGGGCATCTTTGGCGCGCTGGACGATCAGCGCCACCAGGTCCTCGATGATCACCGACTTCTGTGTATAGGAAATGCGGGCACCCGATTGCAGCATCTCCTCGGTACCGCCGGGGCGCAGTTCGATGTACTTACTGCCGAAAAGGCCGTCGGTTTCAATCACGGCGGCGGTGTCGTCGGGCAAGGCAATGGGCTGCAGGAAGCTGAGCGTCAGCACGGCGTTGCGGTCATCGTCCAGCGCCGCTGCCGATACGGTGCCGATGTTGACACCGGCCACGCGCACCGGACTGCCGACCCGCACACCGTCGGCGCGCTGGAAGGCGGCCGTCAGTACGAAGTTCGCAGCGGCGTTGTGCTTGGCGCCGCGGTTGGCCAGAGCTGTAAAAATCAGCACCAACGCAAGTGCTGCGGCCGTCAGAATGCCGGCAAGATATTCACGGCGCTCGGTCTTGGAAAGTGATGCGGCTTCCCGCGCCGCACTGGCTTGGACATTCGCCTGAACGTTCACGGGGATACTCAGCCCTCCGGCGTCCAGGCCTGATAATCATCGGCGGCCTTGGAGCGTTGTCCGCCGCGCGCGTCCGCGCCGGGCGGCAAATAGGCGGCAGCTGTACCGGTGAGGTTTGGCTGGTGTGGCTTCAGCCATGGCCGGGCTGGACCTTCAAGAGGCGCATCGACAGTGTGGTGCAGCCAGGCATGCCACTCGGGCGGCACTTTCGAGGCATCGGCTTCGCCGGTGTAAACCACCCAGCGCTCCTGGCGATTGCCACTGCGCATCTTTTTGGATTTGTAATAGGTGTTGCCGTAGGCGTCGCTGCCCACGAGCTCGCCGTGCAGTTTGGTATGCAGCCAGGTGCCGAAACTCATTGCCGATCAACTCCGTAGAAGGACGTTGTAGCCCCGTTCTAGGGCGGCAATATGGCGGGATTCCGGGGGCGGGTAAAGGCGTCCGAAACCCTGAATCCCGCCGTTTTTTCGGTCATCTGAGATGTTAGCGCCCCAACTTGGCTCGGTTGCCGTCGTGGATCGCGCTCGCTTCGGGCGTCAGGACGCCGGCGAAGTCTTCCATTTCGTAGTGGGGGCGGATTTCGATCTCGCTCGGGCCCGGCATGGGGTTCGGGCACTTTTTCACCCAGGCGACGGCTTCGTCCATGTCTTTGACCGTCCAGATCCAGTAGCCGGCCACCTGGTTATTAGGGTTGGCGAAGGGCCCGTCGATGACGGTGCGATTGGGGCCGTCGAAAGCCACGCGCTTGCCGGCGCTGGTGGGCTTCAGCCCGTCACCGGTTTGCATAATGCCGGCCTTGATGAGTTCCTCGTTGAACTTGCCCATCGCCTCGAACATCCCGGGCTCGGGCATTAAGCCCTTTTCGCTGTCGGCCGTGGCCTTCACAAATATCATCACGCGCATTGCAGGCTCCCCTGTGTGATCCAGGCCCAGCAGCCCGTCATAAGAACGACGAACGGTCGCGTTCTAGTCCGACACTGCGGACAATTTTATCCGCTCCAACCAGGCCTGTGGATAAGTCTCTGGAAAACTTGAGAAAATCGAGTCAGGCAGCCCAATATGTTGTGGGTAAACCCTTGCAGGGTCACAATCCTTATTGAACCTTTATGCCCCCCTCACATAATCTAGCGGTTGGTGCTGGCGGCTGGCCCTATATCTAGCGCCGCACCACGGGTCGAGGGGAATTCGCTTGGAAGCCCAAGCTGTTAGCTGATGCCCGTCAGATGGCGGGCCGGCGCGGCTTTGGACTCCGGCGCCAGGTGTGAGGTTTCAAGCATGCGCGTTTCCAGGCGTTTCACCACCGAAGGCCAGTCCCCCTACGACGGTGTCGCCTTTCGCGCCCTGCTGAGTGAAATCCGTAACCCGGACGGCTCGGTGGTTTTCCGCCAGGAAGCCATCCAAGTGCCCGAAGCCTGGTCGCAGGTCGCCTGCGACATCCTGGCGCAGAAGTATTTCCGCCGCGCCGGCGTGCCCACCAAGCTGGCGCCCGTCGCCGAAGCCGACGTGCCGGAATTCCTGTGGCGCAAGACGGCGGCCACAAGTGACCTACGCGAGTTGTCCGAGAGCGAGCGCACGACGGGCGAAACTGACGCGCGCCAGGTCTTCGACCGCCTCGCCGGCACGTGGACCTATTGGGGCTGGAAAGCGGGCTTCTTCGACAGCGACGCCGATGCGCGTACATACTTCGACGAGATGAGATTTATGTTGGTGTCGCAGATGTGCGCACCCAACTCGCCGCAATGGTTCAACACCGGCCTACATTGGGCCTACGGCATCGACGGCCCGTCGCAGGGCCATTTCTATGTCGATTACAAATCCGGCCAGCTGACCGCGGCCCGAAGCGCCTATGAACGTCCGCAGCCTCACGCCTGCTTCATCCAGTCCGTCGCCGACGATCTGGTGAACGACGGTGGCATCATGGACCTGTGGGTGCGCGAGGCGCGCCTGTTCAAATACGGCTCGGGCACCGGAACCAACTTCTCTGGCCTGCGCGCCGAGGGCGAAAAGCTGGCCGGCGGCGGACAGTCGTCGGGCCTGATGAGCTGGCTGCGCATCGGCGACCGCGCTGCGGGCGCCGTGAAATCGGGCGGAACCACGCGCCGCGCCGCCAAGATGGTGATCCTCAACGCTGATCACCCGGATATCGAAACTTTCATCGACTGGAAGGTGCGCGAGGAGCAGAAGGTCGCGGCCCTGGTCACCGGTTCGCGGATCACCAAAAAGCACATCAACGCCATCCTGCGCGCGGTGAAAGTTTGGGACGGGGCAGACACCGGCACCGACAAGGACGGCCGGTTCGATCCCGCCGTCAACAAGCAGCTGCGCAAAGAGATCAAGGCCGCCCGTGCGGCCATGATCCCCGACAACGTCGTGCAGCGTACCTTGCAGTTCGCACGCCAGGGCTATGCCGTCGTCGAGTTTCCCGAGTTCGATACGGATTGGGATTCCGAAGGCTACGGCACCGTCTCCGGCCAGAATTCCAACAACAGCGTGCGCGTCACCGACGCTTTTTTGAAAGCAGTGGAAACCGACGGCGACTGGGACCTCACCAACCGCGTTGGCGGCAAGGTCGTGAAGACCTTGAAAGCCCGCGCCCTGTGGGACCGCATCGGCGAAGCCGCCTGGCAATGCGCCGATCCCGGCCTGCAGTTCGACACAACCATCAACGACTGGCACACCTGCCCGCAATCCGGACGCATCAATGCCTCGAACCCGTGTTCGGAATACATGTTCCTCGACAACACGGCGTGCAATCTGGCCTCACTCAACCTGCTGACCTTCCGCAAAGACGGCGGCGCTTTCGATGTGGCGGGCTTCGAGCATGCCGTACGCCTGTGGACCATGGCGCTGGAAATTTCCGTACTGATGGCGCAGTTCCCGTCCAAGGAGATCGCCGAGCTGTCCCACAAGTTCCGCACGTTGGGCCTGGGCTACGCCAATCTCGGGGGCCTGCTGATGGCGAACGGCCTTGCCTACGACAGCGCCGAGGGCCGCGCCTTGGCCGGCGCCGTCACCGCGCTGATGACAGGCACGGCCTACGCCACATCGGCGGAGATGGCCGAAGAACACGGCGCCTTCCCGGCATACTTGCCCAATCGCGTCGATATGTTGCGGGTCATCCGCAATCATCGCCGCGCGGCATACGGCTATCACGACGGCTACGAAGGCCTGCACACGCCGCCGTCAGCACTCAATGCCGCCGACTGTCCGGATTCCGACCTGGTGCGGGCGGCCAAACAGGCCTGGGACCGCGCGCTGGAACTCGGCACCGCTCACGGATTCCGCAACGCGCAAGTCACCGTCATCGCGCCCACCGGCACCATCGGCCTGGTGATGGATTGCGACACCACCGGAATCGAACCCGACTTCGCGCTGGTGAAGTTCAAGAAGCTGGCGGGCGGCGGTTATTTCAAGATCATCAACCGCATCGTGCCCTTGGCCCTGCGCACGTTGGGCTATACCGCCAAGCAGATCGAAGAGATCATTGAGTATGCCGTCGGCCGCGCCACACTGAAGGGTGCGCCGGCCATCAACGCCACATCCCTTGCCGACCGCGGCTTCGACAAGGGCGCGCTCGATGCGGTTGAGGCGGCGCTCGGCGACGCCTTCGACATCAAGTTTGTGTTCAATCGCTATAACCTGGGCGACACCTTCTGCATCAACAAGCTCGGCTTCGACAGCGCGCAGCTGGACGACGTCAGCTTCAACATGCTGGAGGCCTTGGGCTACAGCAAAGCCGATATCGAAGCGGCAAATACCTATGTCTGCGGCGCCATGACGCTGGAGAATGCGCCGCACCTGAAGGCCGAGCACATCGCCGTGTTCGATTGCGCTAATCCCTGCGGACGCACCGGCACGCATTTTCTCTCCGCCGACGCCCACATCGGCATGATGGCCGCGGCCCAGCCGTTCATTTCGGGCGCCATCTCCAAGACCATCAATATGCCCAACAGCGCGACCGTCGCCGACTGCACCAAGGCTTACATGAAGTCGTGGAAGCTGGGCCTGAAGGCCAACGCGCTGTATCGCGACGGCTCCAAGCTATCGCAGCCGCTGGCGTCCAATCTGATCGACGACAGCGTTGATGACGACGAAGACGCCGTCGCTGCGGTAATCCAAGCGCCGCCAGCGTCGCGCGCCGAGATCGTCGCGGAACGCATCATCGAACGCGTGGTCGAGCGCGAACGTCAGCGCCTGCCCGACCGCCGCAAGGGATACACCCAGAAGGCCCTCGTCGGCGGCCACAAGGTTTATGTGCGCACCGGCGAATACGAAGATGGCCGCTTGGGCGAAATATTCGTCGATATGCACAAAGAGGGTGCAGCCTTCCGCAGCCTGATGAACAACTTCGCCATCGCCATTTCCATCGGCCTGCAATACGGCGTGCCGCTCGAGGAATACGTCGATGCGTTCACCTTCACGCGCTTCGATCCCGCCGGCCCGGTCGAGGGGAACTCCTCGATCAAGATGGCCACCTCAATCCTCGACTACATTTTCCGGGAATTGGCCGTCAGCTATCTCGGCCGCCACGACCTCGCCCATGCCGAGCCTCACGACATGCTGCCCGACGCCATGGGCGATGGCGAGCAATCCGAGAAACTGCTGCAAATGGCCGGCAGAGCCGTGTCGCAGGGCTTCGTGCGCTCGAGCAATCTTTATTTCCTGAAGAACCACGGCAAGAACAAGAGCGACAGCGGCGGTGGGGATGCCGCGGCCACGCAGGCCGTCAGCGGCGGGCCGTCCTCCGGCAGCACCGTTGCGATGTCCGCCAGCGCACTCGCCATCGACCAGGACAACTTATCCCGTGGCGCTTTCGAAGAAGTGAAAGTCACGCGCGTGACCGAAGTCACCGAGTCCCGACGCGGTGCGGTGCATATGGCGCGCATGAAGGGCTACGAGGGTGATGCCTGCGGCGAATGCGGCAACTTCACCCTCCTGCGTAATGGCACCTGCATGAAGTGCGACACCTGCGGCGCGACCAACGGCTGCTCCTAGGGAGTGGCCGTGCCGCTTCCTCCCGCCCTCGTCAAACGTCCGCCATCAGACCCGGTTCGGGTTTCAGGTTTCCCGATTGCCGCGCAAACGCCGGTTCTGGGCGCCTGCTTCGGCGAGTTCCTGCGCCGCGTCGTTCCTAGCCACACCGCCTATGCGGTGGCGCGCGGCGTATGCGACGATGTGACGGCCGTGTTGCGCGCCGAATTGTATCCGAAGAGCGCCCGCGATGCGGCTACGGGCAGCGATCATCTGGTCGCCGGCGCCGTCGGCAAACGCACGTCGGTCGCGCCAATTACCGAAGTCGATGTGCTCTACCTGCTGCCGCCCAAGCTGACGGCGCAAAAAGCCGCCGATGCGCTGAAGATCGTCTGGGCCGTGCTGAAAACCCGCTTCGACGGCGTGACCATCGCCGACACCGGCGTGCTCGTGCCGCGTGGTGCCCTGTGGGTGAAGGTATTGCCATGCCGCGAATACAACGGCGCCTATCTCATTCCCGGCACGCCGAGCCTCACCCGCGCGACGGGCTGGAGCATCACCAATCCTATCGCCGAGGCGGCGACGCTACGGCTATCGGACAGCCTCTACGGCGGACGCCCGCGTCTTTTGATGACGGCACTGAAGGCCTGGCGCGCGCACGCGCAGGTGCCCATCGCTTCGTTTGCGCTCGAGCTTTTGGCGCAGGAATTCTATGCCGGCTCGCCACGGCCCTATGAACTTGAGCGGGCCTTGGTGGATTTCTGGGCCTGGGCCCGCAAACGCACTCCATGCGCGCTACAGCCGCCCGGCGGTCAGACCGCCATCGATGTCGGGCAGGAATGGCACGGTAAAGCCAAGGCGGCCTATTGGCGTGCCACGCTTGCCGATCATCATATCAAGGCCGGCAAAGTGGCCGAGGCTGCGGCCGAGTGGCGCCAGGTCTTGGGCGAGGCTTTCCCCGTCCCAAATTAATTGTACCTGGTACCGAATTAATTTTACTTCTGCAGCGAACCGATCAGGGCAGCGCAGTCGGCGTCCTTGCCGCCGCCGAAGTCAATCAGCGCGATGAGACTGGCGAGCGGCGTAAGGAAGACACCTAGCGCCGCGGCGGCACCACCGCGCAGGATCATGTTTTTGGTATCAGGACCAAAGGACGGATGCGCGAAAGTGCCGGTCAGCAACAGCTTTGAACGCAGCGCGACCGGCGTCGTATCTTTGGGCTTGGCGTGAATACGCATGTCGAAAACCTCCCGCCCCAGGTCGATGCTACCGCTGCCGTTGAAGCGCGTGTCGCTGGTATCAAAGACCATGGTGCGCGTCTGCATCTTGCCCTTCTCGATGCCGTAGTCGGCCACCATACAGCGGATCGGCGTGGGTTTATCCTTCGACAAAAGAATGCCCAAAGTCTCGGCGATATCGATGCCGGCCAACTCGACGATGAACAGACTCAGCTCACCGCCGCCCATGGCGAGACCAACCTCGCCGTCCGAGGCGGCGAGGATTTTGTGCATGGAATTGCCCGTGCCGTGCAGCGTGATGCGTCCGCCGATGACGCCCCAACTGGTATTGTCGCCGGATTTTCCGGTCAGGCGCTGCAGGGGAAAGTTCTTCACCACCGCGCTGATATCGGTTTTCGCCGGCTGCACACGTGTGTTCATGGCGAGGTCGATGTTGATGAAGCCGTTATCAACTTCAAAGATCAGGGGCTTAAGCGAGAGCAGGCCGTCTTGCAAAACGACATCGACCTCAAAACGGTCCAGGGGAAAGCCAGGATCGATGATCTTAGCGGCATCGACATGAACCTTGGCATTCATGCTGTTGAGCTTCTGCAGGTCGAACGTCATGTCGGGAATGAATAGCTCGGCAGCTACGGCTTGATCGGGAGCCGGCGCGTCTACCCTAACGCGGCGTTCGCGTTCCCGGTCAGCAGCCTCGCGGCGTACGTTCAACGGCGTTTCAGCTTCACCCGGTGCCGCGCCGATGAACCCTCCCAGATCCTTAAGCGCCACGGCTTTGGCATGCATTTCGCCGGTCAGCATGGGTTTGGGGGATGTGAGGTCCCATACCAATTCGCCGGCAAAGTCGCTTTCGCCCATCAGCCATTTGAGGTTCTTGAAAATCCACCGCGCACCGTCGCGGTCCAGATGCGTGTCGATGGTATAGGGTGGTGTCGGCGGCAGCGCGACGCCAGCGACGCGATAGAGGTCCGCTGCATCCTCGCCTTTGACGACGAGGTTGATGTCTAGCCCGCTGATATTTGCCGGATCAACCACCGTGCCTTTGACCATGATCGTGGTGGCACCCGAGGTCAGCGTGCCGGTCACGGGATATGGGCTCTCGGCATCGCGGAGTTTAAGGATCGAGCCGCCGGTGGCTTCTAGTTTCGACGGCGCGCCGGCATATGTGCCCTCGCCTCTGACCAGTAGGCTTGGTTCGCCGCCGTTGGCCGCCTCGCGGGTATTGAGGGTCAGCGTCAGCCGCGTCTTTGTTGAATCGTCTCGGTAGAGCATTTGCACGTCGGTGAGGCGCAGATCCCTGATCTCGGGCAGCGTCGGGTTCTTCGCGATTTCCGCCGCGTCGACCTTAGGTGCCCCGACGTCCCAGCTCAGCGAACCGTCAGCCCGGCGCTCAATGCGCGCAATTGCCTTTTCCACCGTCAAATGCTTGAACACCAGATCGCCCGCGACCAGGCGCCAGAAGCCCAGCACCGCGTCCACGTGCTCGGCCTTCATGAAAGGCGGCTTGCCGGCAGGCAGCGCCTCGCCAACGGGGCCATCGGCGACGTTCAGGTTCTCAAGGACGGCTTCGAGGGGAAAAATGCGAAGATGCAGAGCTTCGATGGTGACCGGCCGGCCCAAAGCTGTTGTCGCCCGCCGCTCGACATAGCTTTTGAAGTCAAACAGCATAACAAACAGCAAGCCGAAGGCGATGACGCCGAGGGCTACACTTGCCGCAATTGTGGTTCTTGGGTACCGGCGCATGGTCCCTTAACGCACCAATTTCAGATCAGTTCCTGATCCTGATGCGTACCCGTCACGATTTGCGCGACTTACGTGTTGCGGGGCGCTTCATAGAGGAAGCGGGTGCGTACGGTGCCGGGAATAGCCGCCAGATCCTTGCGGATACCCATGCCCACCTGGACACGGCCGATCACGTCCGTCACCACATAGCCGATTTCGCCGTCGGTGCGCAGGTACTGACCGGCGATGTTGATCTCACGGCTCGAGAACAGCGCCGAGATTTTGGCCATCACGCCGGGCTCGTCGCGGTGGATATGCATGAAGCGTGTGGTATTGAATTGGGGCGGCAAGGCCACCTCGACGAAATTCACCGCACCTAGCGTCGAGCCGTTGTCGGAGTACTTCACCAACTTCTCGGCCACTTCGCCACCGATATTGGCCTGGGCCTCTTCGGTCGAGCCGCCGATATGGGGCGTGAGGATGACGTTACGTAAGCCCTGCAGCGGGCTTTTGAACTTTTCCTCAGGTCCCGCGGGCTCTTTCGGAAATACGTCAACGGCCGCACCGGCGATGTGTCCGCTTTTGAGCGCCTCCGCCAGGGCGGGAATGTCGACCACGGTGCCGCGCGAGGCATTGAGGAAAAAGGCACCCTTTTTCATCTTCTTGAATTTCGCCGCGCCGATCATGTTCTTGGTCTCGGGCGTTTCCGGCACATGCAACGTGACCACGTCGGCGACCGCCAACAGGTCATCGAGAGACCGGCAGGGCGTGGCGTTGCCGATCGCCAGTTTCTCGACCACGTCGTAGAAACGCACCTGCATGCCCATGGCCTCGGCGATGATCGACAGCTGCGAGCCAATATGGCCATAGCCGACGATACCGATGACCTTGTTGCGGATTTCGCGGGCCCCCTTGACCGTCTTATCCCACTCGCCCTCGTGAGCACCCCACGACCGCTGCGGGATGCCGCGGAACAACATGATGATCTCGGCCAGCACCAATTCCGCCACCGAGCGCGTGTTGGAATAGGGCGCATTGAACACTGGAATGCCCAAACGCTTGGCGGCGCTGAGATCAACCTGATTGGTGCCGATACAGAAGGCACCGACCGTCAGCAGCTTTTCGCCAGCCGCTAGCACATCCTTGGTGAGTTTGGTGCGCGAGCGGATGCCGAGAATGTGCACGTCGCGCAGCTTTGCCTTCAGCTCATCGCCGCTCAGGGCGTCGCGCACGCTCTCGACGCTGCCGTACCCATGGCGCTTGAACAGATCCACAGCGCTTTTGTGGATATTTTCCAGCAACAGGACTTTAATTTTGGTCTTGGGCAGAGAGAGCTTTTCCAAGGGCGTGCTTTCTGGTGAGCAATTGCTATTTCGCGAGTGGGCGTAGCATATTTGGCGCTTATATATGAAGGCAAACCCATTGTCCTATTTGGAGGCCGCATGGCTGGCAAGATCGAGGCGCACATCACATCCCTTGGGTTAAAGCTTCCGGGGGCGTCCACCCCCGTGGCTAACTACGTCCCTTTTGTAAGAGCCGGCAATCTCCTTTTTATTTCGGGGCAATTGCCGCTGGTGGAGGGCGCCGTACAGCACATCGGGCTGGTGGGAGCTGGGATCTCGACCGAGCAGGCCTATGAAGCTGCTAAGATCTGCGGCCTTAACCTCATCGCCCAGGCTAAAGCGGCCTGCGGGGGCGATCTGGACCGTGTCACCCGCGTGGTGAAACTCACAGGGTTTGTCGCCGCCGGCCCGGACTTCACCGACCAGCCAAAGGTGATCAACGGCGCCTCGGACCTGATGGTGCAGATCTTCGGTGACGCCGGGCGCCATTGCCGCGCCGCCGTGGGTTCATCGTCGCTGCCGCGCGGCGCCTGCGTCGAGGTCGAGGCGATCTTCGAAGTCGCTTAAGGTCACTGGAATGGATGACGAAAAGCAAGCGGACCAGGACTGGACGCTGAAAGTCGTCTCCAGCATTCACCGCATAGCGCCGGAGGCCTGGGATGCCTGCGCCGGCGTCGGCCGCAGCGATCACAATCCCTTCGTCCGCCACGCCTTCTTCAGCGCTTTGGAGGACTCCGGCTCGGTCAGCGCTGACGCCGGCTGGCAGCCGCAGCACGTGGCGCTTGAGGATAGGAACGGCAGCGTTCTCGCCTGCGCGCCGCTCTATTTGAAGAGTCATTCCTACGGCGAATATGTCTTCGACTGGGGCTGGGCCGAGGCCTTCCAGCGCGCCGGCGGACGCTATTATCCCAAGCTCCAGTGCGCGGTTCCATTCACGCCGGTGACGGGGCCGCGGCTGATGGCGCGCCCCGACCTTGACGAGCGGACACAGCGCGAGCTGCGCCAGACGTTGATGGCCGGCATGATCGAGCTCGCACGCAGGCTGAAAGTTTCGTCGCTGCACGTGACCTTTCCGCGCGAGGTGGAATTCGAGACAATGCGCAACGCCGGCTTCCTGCCGCGCCTCGGCGAGCAATACCACTGGAAGAACGAGGGCTACGCCAGCTTCGACGGCTTCTTAGCCGCCCTGTCGTCGCGCAAACGCAAGGACATCCGGAAGGAACGCGAGAAGGCCAACAGCTGCGGCGTGAAGATCAGCACGCTGGTCGGGGCCGACATAACCGCGCGCCATTGGGACGCCTTCTTCGGCTTTTACATGAACACCTCCGACCGCAAATGGGGGCAGGCGTACCTCAATCGCGAATTCTTTGACCTGCTGGGACAGCGGCTGGGCGAGGCCGTGGTGCTGGTGATGGGCGAGGAGGACGGCCGGCCGGTCTGCGGGGCGCTCAACCTGCGCGGCGGCGACACCCTGTTCGGGCGCAATTGGGGCACGGCGGTCGATTACCCCATGCTCCACTTCGAGGTTTGCTACTACCGGGCCATCGACTTCGCGATCGAACACAAGCTGGCTTGGGTAGAAGCTGGCGCCCAGGGGCGCCACAAGCTGCAACGGGGCTACCTGCCGCGGGCGACCTATTCTGCCCATTGGATTGCCAATCCCAGCTTCGCCGACGCCGTCGCCCGCTTCCTCGACCAGGAACGCGAAGCCGTGACTGAAGAAATCGAAGCCCTGACGGAAGCCGGCCCCTTCCGTCATCTGGACAATTAATTAGTACCTGGTACAATTAATTATCGGTACCAGGTACAATAATAAGCCATGCCCCGCCGCCCACGCATCTTTGTGCCCGGTCATCCGGTTCATGTCATCCAGCGCGGAAATAACCGCGGCCAGGTGTTTTTTGGGCCGAAGGATGCCCAAAAATACCTCGATTGGCTGAAGGAGGCGGCCACCGAGCATGGATTGGCCGTGCATGCCTATGTGCTCATGAGCAATCATGTGCATTTGCTGGTCTCCCCCGAGACCGCCCACTCCCTGCCGCGCGCGATGCGTGATTTGAACTGGCGCTACACCCGTCATGTCAACGACGCCCAAGGCCGCACGGGCAGCTTTTGGGAGGGCCGTTACCGGGCCTCGGTCATCGAGGCCGACGACTATTTCTTTGCCTGCAGCCGTTATATCGAACTCAATCCGGTGCGCGCCGACCTCGCCCAAACCCCGGCGGCCTACCGCTGGTCGAGCTACAAAGCCAATGCCGAGGGCAAATCCGACCCGGTAGTCACACCCCATGAACTCTACCAGATGCTGGCGGCTACGCAGGATCAGCGGCCCGCGGCCTATCAGTCGCTGTTCGAGGGCGCGATCCCCGATACAGCCCTGGGCGCCATCCGCGACGCGGTCAACGGAGGCTGGCCCTTAGGCCGCGACGGTTTTGAAGCCTTCGTCAGCCGCCACGCCGGCCAGCCCATCACCCAGCGAAGGCGTGGGCGTCCGGCTAAATAAATGTACCAGGTACAATTTAATTAAATGTACCTGGTACCAATTAGAAGCATTAGAACGTCTTGTTGAGGATTTCGATAGGCTGGCCGTGGTGATTGACGGCGACGTAGGTGAACAGGCCCTCGGTGACGTGGACGGGGTCGCCTAGACGACTGCGGCGGACCCAGGTTTCAATAATGATCGAGATCGACGTGCGCCCGATGCGTACGATGCGGGTGTAACAGGTGACCTCGTCCCCCACATACACCGGCTTGTGGAAGACCATGGCGTCGACCGCCACCGTCGCCACCCGCCCGCCGGTCTGACCGGCCGCGTGAATGCCGCCAGCGATGTCCATCTGACCCAGCACCCAGCCACCGAAGATATGGCCCGAAGGATTGGTATCGGCCGGCATGGCCAGCACACGCAGCGACAATTCGCCTTGGGGCATGGTCTTCGGCTCAGCATTCGTCATCATAATCCCCGCGAAAGTGCAGCCTCGCGCAACCCACGCAATATATTGTATGCGCCCCTGATCCCACCTACTTTACGCGGGAATTTCGGGGCCATCACCCCTCACATCATGGCGCATAAGCTGAAGCTCTCCAATGGCTGACCTGTTTCAAGACGACAAAGCTCCCAAAGGCAAACGCGGCGACTATACCGCCAAGGACATCGAGGTCCTTGAGGGCCTGGAGCCCGTGCGCCGCCGCCCCGGCATGTATATCGGCGGCAGCGACGAGACCGCCATGCATCACCTCATCGCCGAGACCCTCGATAACGCCATGGACGAAGCTGTCGCCGGCCATGCCAACACCATCGAGGTGCACCTAGGCGAGGACAACGAAGTCACGATCCGCGACAACGGCCGCGGCATGCCGATCGATATGCATCCAAAGTTCCCGAAGAAGTCGGCGCTCGAGGTCATCATGACCACGCTGCACGCGGGCGGAAAGTTCTCGGATAAGGTCTACCAGACCTCGGGCGGTCTGCATGGCGTGGGCGCCAGCGTCGTCAACGCGCTGTCGAGCGAACTCACGGTCGAAGTCGCGCGCGACAAAACGCTCTATACACAAAAATTCAGCCGCGGCGTTCCCAAGACCAAGCTCATCAAAGGCGGCGCCGTCAATCGCCGCGGCACTACCGTCATCTTCACGCCCGACACGCAGATTTTCGGCGAGACGGCCCGGTTTCGCCCCGCCCTCGTCTATCGCATGGTGCGCTCGAAGGCCTATCTGTTCGAAGGTGTGAAGGTCCGCTGGTCCTGCGACAAAAGCCTGCTGAAAGGCGACGATAAAACCCCGGCCGAGGAAGAACTACATTTCGTCAACGGCCTGACCGACTATCTCACCCATGTGCTCAACGGCCGCAAACGTCTGGTGGACTCGTTCTTCGCTGGCCGCGCCGAGATGAACGCGAACGGCAACGATATCGGCGGCAAGGTCGAATGGGCCGTGTGCTGGCCCGACGATGAAAGCGGCTTCCTCAACTCCTACTGCAATACCATTCCCACGCCGGAAGGCGGCACCCACGAGCAGGGCCTGAAAAGCGGCATGCTGCGTGCCTTGAAGGGCTATGCCGAAATGACCGGCGCCAAAGGCATGGCCGGCGTCAGCGGCGAGGATCTTTGGGGCGGCGCCTGCGTGATGCTGTCGGTGTTCATCAAGGACCCGCAATTCCAGGGCCAAACCAAGGACAAGCTGGTGTCCGTGGCGGCATCGCGCCTCGTTGAAACGGTGATCAAGGATCACTTCGACCATTGGCTGTCGGGGGACGTGGGCACCGCCAATACGCTGCTCGAAACCGTCATCGCGCGCGCCACCGAGCGGGTGAAGAAGCGACAGGATCAGGATTTCAGCCGCAAGTCGGTCACCAAGAAGCTGCGCCTGCCCGGTAAGCTGACCGACTGCACGCGTTCGTCGCCGCAAGGCACCGAACTTTTCATCGTCGAAGGCGATAGCGCCGGCGGCTCGGCCAAACAGGCGCGCGCCCGCGAGACACAAGCTGTGCTCCCGCTGCGCGGCAAGATCCTCAACGTGGCCTCGGCGACCGACGACAAGATGCGCGCCAATCAGGAAATCCAAGACCTCATCGAGGCGCTGGGCTGCGGTATTCGTGACCGCTATGACGAAAGCAAGCTGCGCTACGAGAAGATCATCATCATGACGGATGCCGATGTCGACGGCGCGCACATCGCCAGCCTGCTGATGACATTCTTCTACCGCGAGATGCGCGCGTTGATCGACAACGGGCATCTATACCTCGCCATGCCGCCGCTCTACCGCTTGAGCCAGCGCGGCAAGACCATCTACGCCATGGACGACGCCGACAAAGACCGGCTGATGAAAAGCGACTTCGATTCCCGCGGCAAAGTCGAGGTCAGCCGCTTCAAAGGCTTGGGCGAAATGCCGCCCGGCCAGTTGAAGGAAACCACCATGGAGCCGGGGCGGCGCACGCTGCTCAAGGTCATGCTGGCCGGCGACGATGAAAAGAGCGTGCAGCGGGCTACCGAAAAACTGGTCGAGCAGCTAATGGGCCGCAAACCCGAAGAACGCTTCAAGTTCATCCAGGAAAACGCCAAGTTCGCGGAAGCCTTGGATATTTAGGTACTGCGTTAGCCGAGGAACAGCGTGGGCCGATAGCTGAAATAGCTGCGCTCGACGTCGCTGGGCTGGCGGCGCAGGAAGAATGTGTAGCCGTCCTCCACGCCGTCGCTGGCGGTGACCAAATTCTGCCAGATCTCCTGGCCCTGGGGCAGCAGACCGGGGGTCGCCGCGCTGTAGAGGGACGCGATCCAGGTCGTCATTCCGCGCGCGGCGGCAATGCTGACGGTCGTATCGTTAGCAAATAGCGCGGCCTGGAATTCGACCAGCGCGTCGGCATAAGCCGCGAGTTCCGCTTGCGCAGCCGCATCAATCGGCTGTTCGCCGGACAGGTAGGCGTCCGGAAAAGGGATATCAACCTGGCGCGTAGTGTCCAACGTCTTCTTGGCAAAAAGCGTCACTGCGAGAATGCCCGCGCGTTCAGGCTGCGGCGCGGCGCGTACGGCCGCCAGATGTTCCTGGACGCGCTGCTCAGGCGCCTTCGGCTCGACACGCTTGGTGAACACATCGAGCAGCAACTGCCACAGGGACTTCGATTCCTTGATCACGACCGGCATGGACGTCACCTCCCTCCGGAAATATCGCTAATATCCAATTCGTCGCCCGGCAGCGCTGCGAAGTAGGAGTCGACCATGGCATCAGAAACATCGGCCAGCGTCGCCGGCTGCCAGCGCGGCGTGTTGTCCTTGTCCACCAGCAGCGCGCGTACACCTTCGTAAAAATCGTGGCCTTGAGCCACACGGCTTGCCAGGCGCCATTCCAGTCGCATGCAATCGTCAAAGGACAATGTTGCGCCGGTACGGATCTGCTTGAAGGTTATTTTGCAGGCCAGCGGTGAATACTTCTGCAGAGAAGCCAAGTGGGACTGAGCCCACTCGCTGCTGTCAGCGGCGAGGGAGTCCAGAATGTCCTCGACGGATCCCTTGCTGAAATGCCGGTCGATATCGGCCCGCTGCGCCATGATCGGCGCATCCGTCACCGGCTGGGCAAAACCGGCGATGATGCGGGTGACGTCATCCTGCGTGCCGTCGGTGGCGGCCAATGCCGCTTCAAGGGCCGGCAAACTGTCGCTCGGGACGAAGGCCTGCGCGATCCCAAGTGCTACGCAATCCGCACCCTTCAAACGTTTCCCCGTGAGTCCCAGGTAAGTTCCGACCGCACCCGGCAGCCGCGGCAGAAAGTATGTGCCGCCGACGTCCGGGAAAAGCCCGATGAACGTTTCGGGCATGGCGAAGGTCGTGCGCTCAGTGGCTACCCGGTGCGATCCATGAATGGAAACGCCCACGCCACCGCCCATGACGTAGCCGTCCAGCAGCGCGACATAAGGTTTGCCGAAATGTTTGATCTGCGTGTTGCAGCGGTATTCCTGGCGCCAGAACGCGAAGGCTAGCACGCCACCGGCCTGGTGGTCCTTGTACAGGCTCACCACGTCGCCACCCGAACAGAAGGCCTTCTCGCCGGCGCCGGTGATGACCGCCACCTTGACCACGGGATCAGCCTTCCAGGCGCGCAACTGCGGCAGCAGTGCATCGCACATGCCCATGGTGAGCGCGTTCAAGGCTTTTGGGCGATTGAGCAGAATACGGCCGGCGCCGCCGTCGCGGGTAAAGACAATCTCGGCCGATGCAGTGTCGCTCATAGGTCCTCGTTCATGTGGCAAGTGGATGTATCAGCCGACTCTGGGCGCGCTTCAATGCGCTGCCCCAGCCCAGTCTCCGATGATTCTTTGCAGCGCCGCCAGCCCATCGGTCAGGGCCGCCGGGCCGGGCTGCAGGATTATGGAGGATTTAATTTCATGCAAGGCTTGATGCTGAACAGCCGGCACGCGGTCGAAGCCCGGACGCGCGGCTACCTTGCCAGGCTGGAATTTCTTGCCGCACCAGGAGCCGATGATCATGTCGGGCTGGCGTTCGATGACATCGGCCTGGCTGACGATGCGCTCTTTGGCGGCTTTGCCCGACGCCTTCTCGGGAAAAATATCAATACCCCCGGCAATGCCAACGAGCTCCGAGACCCATGAGATGCCTGAAATCAACGGCTCGTCCCACTCCTCGAAGAACACCTTGGGATGCTGGGCCAGACGCAGGCTTTTTTCGCGCGCCGCATCGAGGCCAACCTGCAGGTCATCGGCCAATGTCTGCGCCCGGGCACCCGCGCCCACCATGGCGCCCAACAAACGGATCATATCCAGGATGCCCGCGACACTGCGGTGATTGAAGGCGTGCACGTCGACGCCGGCGCGCACCAGGTCGGCGACGATATCAGCCTGGAGATCGGAGAAGGTCAGCACCAGGTCGGGCCTGAGGTCGAGGATCTTGGGCACGTCGGCGGAGATGAACGCGCTCACGCGCGGCTTTTCACGGCGCGCCTGCGGGGGCCTGACGACGTAACCGGAGACTCCGACGATGCGGTCCTGCTCATTCAATAGGTAGAGCGTTTCCACGGTCTCTTCCGTGAGGCAGATGATTCTGGCGGGCGGGAACATCAGAAACCTTTGGCGAGGATATTGCTTAGTATGTCAGCGACCGCGCCTTCTTGCGATAGCTCGTCGGTGCCTCGCCGGTCCAGTCCACGAACGCGCGGAAGAAGGCCGAGGACTCGGCGTAGCCCAATTCCACGGCGATATCGGCGATGGGACGCGCCGAGTGACCGATGCGCGCCAAGGCGATATCGCGCCGCAACGCGGCCTTGACCGCGCGGAAGCTGGCGCCTTCCTGCTTTAGGCGCCGTTGAACGGTGCGCAGCGACAGGTGCAGCCGATCGGCTACATCCTCGAGACTCAAGCCTTCGGTGAGTGAGGCCGCGAGGATATCGCGAATCTGACGGCTCATTTCATGGTCGCGGCGATACAGCATGGCGATTTTGCCGGGTGCGCCTTCGAGAAACCTCGTCACCGACTCCTGGTCGCGCACCACCGGCAACGCCAGCAGCGCCGACTGAAAACGCGCGACGAGATGTTCGCCGCCGAACTGCGCGTGTTCGGTATAAATCAGCGCGTAGTCGTCGGCATGTGCCGGACGCCCGTAGGGAAACTGCACGGACTCCAACGGCAGACTGCGCCCCACCAGCCAACAGGACAAGCCGTGCACCAGGCGCAGCAGCCATTCAAAGGCAAAGACCCGGCGCGGATCATCTCTGTTCATCGCCAGGGTCGCGGTGATTTCAATTTTTGCGGCAGGACCTTCGGTTCCTGCATTCAGCGCGAAATCCGGCAGCACCAGCCGCAAAAAATCCGCGGCGCGCGCCAGCGCTTCACCCAAGGTGCGTCCGCCGACCATACTGCGGCAGAGGAACTCGAAGACGCCGCGCCGCAGGGGCACCGAGAATAGCCCGAAGCCTTCGTCGTCCAGCGTCGCTACAACGCGGTTATAGAGCGCGGCATAGTCGGCCAGCGGCATGCGAGCGCGCCCGTCGGTCAGCAATGTCGCCGGCAAGCCGGCCGCCGTCAGAAGGGGCCGGGCATCGAGCCCCTTGGCTTGAAGGCCGGACAACATGCCGACCACGAAGCCGCCGGCCACGCTAGCCTGGCGGGGGGGGACGGTATTTGGGCGAGAGCGCGGGGTCATAATGTCGTATTTTACACGATTTTAGGCAGGAGCGGCAATGGACCCATTAGGCAGCCGGGCATAAAATCCCCCCATTCCCCTTTCAATGGTCCCGACGCGCTCTTTGAGCCCTGTCACTTTTTGCAACTTCAGCGATGGCCGCACCATGAACCAGATGACCCTGCCCGCCAAATCCGCCCCCTACCGCCCGACACACCGCGTGCGCTTTGTCAGCGCGACGGCGCTGTTCGACGGCCACGACGCGGCCATCAACATCATGCGGCGAATTTTGCAATCGAGCGGCGCGGAGGTCATCCATCTCGGCCACAACCGCTCGGTCGCGGAAGTCGCCAACGCCGCGATCTCGGAAGACGTCCAGGGCGTGGCCATCACGTCCTACCAGGGCGGGCACGTCGAGTTCTTCAAGTACCTGGTCGATCTGCTGCGCGAAGGCGGCCGCCCCGACATCAAGATCTTCGGCGGCGGCGGCGGCGTAATCACGCCCGACGAGATCGCGGACCTGCATAAGTATGGCGTGACGCACATCTACTCGCCCCAGGAGGGCGCCGCCCTTGGCCTGCAGGGCATGATCAACGAACTGGTCTCCCAGTGCGATCACGACCTCGGCGCCTCGGCGCCGCTGGACGAGGCCCCCGTCCTCGCCGCCTTGACGTCCGGGGACCGCCGGGCGCTGACGCGCATCATCACAGCGCTTGATAACGGCGCCGTGGGCGAAGAAGTGCGCCGCAAGATCATTGGCGAAGGCAAAGCCCACCAGACCCCTGTGCTTGGCATCACCGGCACCGGCGGCTCAGGCAAGTCCTCGCTGGTCGATGAGGTTGTGCGGCGTTTCCGCTATGACCAGCACGACCGTCTGCGCATCGCGATCATTTCCATCGACCCCTCGCGCCGGCGCACCGGCGGCGCACTGCTGGGCGACCGCATCCGCATGAACGCCATCGAGCATCCGAACATTTTCATGCGCTCGCTGGCGACCCGTGAATCCGGCGGCGAAATCTCCGCCGCCCTGCCCGAGATCATAGCCGCCTGCAAAATCTCGGGCTTCGATATGATCATCGTCGAGACATCGGGTATCGGCCAGGGCAGTACGGCTATTGTCGAGCATTCCAACCTGTCCCTATATGTGATGACCCCGGAATTCGGCGCCTCGAGCCAGCTCGAGAAGATCGATATGCTCGACTTCGCCGACTTCGTCGCCATCAACAAGTTCGACCGGAAGGGCGCCGAAGACGCCCTGCGCGACGTCAGCAAGCAGGTTCAGCGCAACCGCAACAAGTTCGACACCCCGACCGACAAGATGCCGGTCTTCGGCACCATTGCTTCCAGGTTCAACGACGACGGCGTAACGGCGCTCTACCAGTGCATCGCCGAGCGCCTGAAGGAGATTGGGCTGGAGATGCAGCCTGGCAGCCTGCCGGCCGCACTTACGCGCCATTCGACGCAGCAGTCATCCATCGTCCCCCCGCAGAAAGTACGCTACCTCGCCGAGATATCAGACACCGTACGCGACTATCATGCCCATACCGCCCGTCAGGCGACGATTGCCCGCGAGCGCCAGTCGCTGCGCATCGCCAAAGCGGCCTTCGCGGCCGCCGATAAGCCCACCGACAACTTCGACGCCGTCACGGCGGCGGCCGATGAAAACCAGGATCAGGCGGCGCGGCGCCTGCTGGCCGACTGGCCCAAGGTGGTCGAGAGCTACAGCGGCACGGAGCAGGTCGTAAAGATCCGCGACAAGGAAATGCGCACCCAGCTGACCACCACCTCGCTGTGCGGCACGCGCATTCCTAAGGTCGTACTGCCGCGCTTCGAAGACGACGGCGAAACGCTGAAGTTTTTGATGAAAGAGAACCTGCCCGGCTTCTATCCCTTCACCGCCGGCGTCTTCCCCTTCAAGCGCGAGAACGAAGACCCCACACGCATGTTTGCCGGCGAAGGCGATGCCTTCCGCACCAACGCGCGCTTCAAGCGCGTCTCCGAAGGCATGCCCGCCCACCGCCTGAGCACCGCCTTCGATTCTGTCACGCTCTACGGCTGCGATCCCGACCCGCGCCCCGACATCTACGGCAAGATCGGCAACTCGGGCGTCTCCATCGCGACGCTCGATGATATGAAGGTGCTATATTCGGGCTTTGATCTGTGCAGCCCGACCACCAGCGTCTCCATGACCATCAACGGCCCCGCGCCGACGATCCTGGCCATGTTCTTCAACACCGCTATCGATCAGCAGGTCGAGCAGTTCACCGCCAAGGAAGGCCGTGCGCCTGACGCCGCCGAGCACGCAAAACTTCGCGCCACGGCGCTGTCGTCGGTGCGCGGCACCGTGCAGGCCGATATCCTGAAAGAAGACCAAGGCCAGAACACTTGCATCTTCTCGACCGAATTCGCCCTCAAGATGATGGGCGATATCCAGGAATATTTCGTCCACAACCAGGTGCGTAATTTCTATTCGGTGTCGATCTCGGGCTATCACATCGCCGAAGCCGGCGCGAACCCGATCTCGCAGCTGGCCTTCACGCTGGCCAATGGATTTACCTTCGTCGAGACGTACCTCGCCCGCGGCATGAAGATCGACGACTTCGCGCCCAACCTGTCGTTCTTCTTCTCGAATGGAATGGACCCCGAATATTCCGTGATCGGCCGCGTGGCCCGGCGCATCTGGGCCGTGGCGATGAAGCGCAAGTATGGCGGGTCCGAGCGGTCGCAGAAGCTGAAGTACCACGTGCAGACCTCGGGCCGTTCGCTGCATGCCCAGGAGATGGCCTTCAACGACATCCGCACAACGCTGCAGGCCCTCATCGCCATTTACGACAACTGCAACTCGCTGCACACCAATGCCTACGACGAGGCGATCACCACGCCTACCGAAGAGTCGGTTCGCCGCGCCATGGCGATCCAGCTGATTATCAACCGCGAGTGGGGCCTGGCCAAAAACGAGAACCCGAACCAGGGTTCATTCATCATCGACGAACTCACCGATCTCGTGGAAGAAGCCGTGCTGAAGGAATTCGACGCCATCTCGCGGCGCGGCGGCGTGCTCGGCGCCATGGAGACCGGTTATCAGCGCAGCCGCATCCAGGAAGAGTCGCTGCATTATGAGAGCAAGAAGCACGACGGCTCCTATCCCATCATCGGCGTTAACACCTTCACCAATCCAAAGGGTGAGGCCGGCCTCGGGCCAATCGAGCTGGCGCGCTCCACGGATGCGGAAAAACAGTCCCAGCTGACCCGCCTGGCCGACTTCCAGGCCCGCAATGCGGCCAGCGCCCCGGTCCTGCTCGACACACTGCGTCAGGCTGTCATCACCAACGGCAATATCTTCGCCGTTCTGATGGAGGCCGTCCGGGTCTGCTCGCTGGGGCAGATTTCCAACGCATTATATGAAGTCGGCGGCCAATACCGGCGGAGCATGTAATGTAGACTTTAGGCTTGGCGGCCGGGTAGGGCGGGCGGGCCTAAGTCCCGGCAGCCTAGTCTATTTTCGCGCCTGCCGCGGCGCACCAATTTGCCGCAAACGCATTGCAGGCCCAGCATTTTTGCAACCTGGCCCCGCGCCTTGGCCACTTGCTTAGGCCGGGCCGATCCCATATTTATGGCGTGATCCAGACCATGCAAATTTCGTCTACCTCACGATAGGGAGAATCGCTATGCCCGATACCCATGTAGAACGTCCGATGAGCGAAGCGGCGCTCGAAGTCCAAGCCCTCATCAAACGTTCGCGGGCAGCCCAGGCCCAGATCGAGAACTACACCCAGGAACAGGTCGACGACCTGATCCGCGCCATGGTGTGGTCAGTTGCGCGTGTCGACCGCGCTGAAAAGATCGCCAAGTTCGCCGTCGAGGAAACTCAGCTCGGCAACTACGAAGGCAAGTACACCAAGATATTCCGCAAAACCCGCGCCACCCTCCAGGACATCATCGACGACAAGTCGGTGGGAATCATTGAGGAAGACAAGGCGCGCAACATCGTCAAAATTGCGAAGCCCATCGGCGTCATCGGCGCCCTGGTGCCCTCGACCAATCCGGAAGCCACCCCGGTGATCAAGGCGATCTTCGCCATTAAGGGCCGCAACTCGATCATCCTGGCGCCGCACCCGCGCTCGAAGCTGACCAACAAGATGTGCGCCGACTTCATGCGTGAAGCTATCGTCGCCTGCGGCGCGCCGGCCGACCTAATCCTCAGCATCGATACCCCGTCGGTCGAAAAGACCAACGAGCTGATGAAACAGTGTGACCGCATCCTGGCCACCGGCGGCAATCCCATGGTCAAAGCCGCCTATTCCAGCGGCACGCCCGCTTTGGGCGTTGGCGTCGGCAATGCCGTCGTCACGGTTGACGACACCGCCGACCTGAAGGACGCGGCCCAGAAGATCCGCATCTCCAAGACCTTCGACTTCGCGGCCTCCTGCTCGGCCGACAACTCGGTCATCCTCCTCGACGGCGTCTACGACCAGATGCTGGCCAACCTGCAGGCTGAGGGTGGTTATCTCGTCTCGCCCGAAGAGAAGAAGAAGCTGCAGGACATGATGTGGCAAGACGGCCACCTCAACACCGGCATGGTCGCCCAGTCGGCCGACAAGATCGCGCAGATGGCCGGCATCACCATTCCCGCAGGCAAGACCTTCCTGATCGTGCCGGAAACCGGCTACGGCCCCGAACATCCGTTCTCGGGCGAGAAGCTCTCGGTGGTCATGGCTCTTTACCGCGCCAAGAACATCGACCACGCCATCGAACTGACCAACAAGATCCAGGCCTACCAGGGCCAGGGCCATTCCTGCGGCATCTACTCGACCAGCGACGCCAACATCTTCAAGCTGGCCAACGCCACCAAAACCAGCCGCGTCATGGTCAACCAGCCCCAGGCGCCGTCGAACAGCGGCAACCTCTGGAACGGCATGCGCCAGACCTTCTCCCTGGGCTGCGGCTCATGGGGCGGCAACAGCACAAACGCCAACATCTCTTGGCGCGACCTGATCAACGAAACCTGGATCAGCAAGCCGCTCGCCAAGACCAAAGAACTGCCCAGCGACGAAGCGCTGTTCGGCTCGGCCATCGCCAAGATCAAGTAATTCGACACCACGCCTAAAGACAAACGCCCGCGCGGGAGAGAGCGCGGGCGTTTTTGTTTTTGGGATCGGAGCAACATAAACCGGAGCCGGCCATGACAGCCGGCGCCGGATCAATAGCGCTTATCATACCAGATCGAAGCGATCCGCGGTCATTACCTTGGTCCAGGCCGCGGCGAAGTCGAGCACGTTGACGAAGAAGTCGTTGCTCAGCTGACCTGGGCGATGGGTCAATACGCCGTGTTTCGTATTTCCCGTGTTGGCTCCCAGCACGCGCAGGCCGCCGACCAGCACGGTCATTTCGGGTACGCTGAGCTTGAGCAACTGCGCCTTGTCCACCAGCATTTCTTCCGCAGGCACACTGTAGGCTTTTTTCTGGAAGTTGCGGAAGCCATCGGCCTCGGGCTCCAGAAACGCGAAAGACGTGACGTCGGTCTGCTGCTGCGAGGCATCGACGCGGCCGGGTGTAAAAGCGACCTCCACGGTCTGGCCGGCGGCCTTAGCAGGGCGCTACATTTTAGAATCGGCGGTCGCGGCACGGGTCGTTGAGGCTTCTTCTTCCGCCTCCTTGTCGGCAAAGCGCTTTTTTGTCTCTGCCCATTGCTTTACGGAGGTATCCGGTACACCGAACCTGAGGTTCGGAGATTCCGGGATTTTCATCAATTTCAGAAAGAAATCCAAATCCGAGTCGATGCGGTGCTTATGCTCTGCCAGACTTTCCGCCGCCATGAAGGCCATTTGCAGCGGCACAACATCTTTCAGGTATGCCTGATAATCATTGCGCTCGGCTTTCAGAAAGCCCGCAATCTTCGCGGCGTAGGATATCAGGCGAAATCCGATCGCAATAATACAGGCCTTCACCAGTTCGGCTGTTGAGGTGGCGCGCATATCGGCATAGCCGCGCACCGGCCGTTCTTCTTCCGGCCCAAAGGCATGGAAGTATTTGACGAAAACCGCCTCGGCAACGGTCAGAAACCCGTTGCCCGGCATGCGTGATGTCGGATGCCAAACTTGCGAATTGAACAGGTTTACCAGCCTCAGGCCCCTGGGGCTGAGCAACGCCATTTGCTCATCGAACAGGGGTTGGCGATGATAGATCTCCGAAAACTCGACTTCGCTCACCACCGCCAACGCACGATCAAGGTACGGGCCGCAGCCTTTGAGAATGCCCAACTCTGCGCCTTGTGCATCGATGCTGATCACGTCCGGCGGCGGCAAGCTCAGCTCTGCAATCACGTCGGCGATAGATGAGGCCTTGACCGAAATAGTCTTCTCGATCGTGCAGTTTTCGGACCAGGTCTTACAATGGTAGTAGCCTGCGTCCTCGTTGATCGCCATAGGCGATGGCTTGAACAGGCTGCTGCTCATGGGCAGGGTCGTAATGTGGAAGTCCTTCACGCCGCTGCGTTCGTCAATGGCGCGGTTGACCTTGATTCTAAACTGCTTGTCTGAATAGGAAGCCCGCTTTACGACGACGGGCTGCACGTCGTCGCGGATTTCGAAAACGACGATAGTCAGATTGTCGGGCACAGCCTCGAACAAGGCTTCGACCGGCCCAATCGAACCGTCGCCGCCGATATGAAAAACCACAACATCGGTTGGCCCCGGTATAGGCATTCCGTTGATTTGCATGGTCATCCGCGCCTACCCCCAAATGTTGCGAGGCATAAATCAGCCTGTTCTCATTCTAACCGGAGCGTGAAACCGTAAAACGCTTAATCGCCAGCCTGAGGACGCCCCCTTGAGGGGGCCATTCCCGACCATAAAGAGGGCAACGCCGACGGAACGCCTAGGTTTTGTTGGGGGATGGTGG
>CANJPG010000010.1 GCA_947476065.1 Fidelibacterota bacterium | reverse complement strand
TTGCCGCACCCAACAGGCCCAGGAAACATTCCTGGTTCTGGACTACACCGGCGCACCCGTGGCCGTGAACTTCGGCGTCGGCCACGGCTGGACCCAGGCGTCAAACGACTGGACCTTTAAGTTCATCCTGGACTTCAGTTTCTAGAGTCCGGGACAAAGCGGCTTTCGGCCTGCAACCTCGGGGACTATTCTGGCGTTGGTCCCCAGGAGCCAAAGCATGGACATTCTCGGCATCGGCGCTTCTGCTCTTGTGTCCGCCGGACAGGCGGCGCGGGCGCGCGCCAATAACATTGTCAACGCCGAGACGCCCGGCTTCAAACCCCAGGCGCCGGTTTTCTCGCAAGTGGTCAACGGCGGCGGCGTGGCGCTGTTCACGCAACAGGCCAATCAGCCGGTGAATTTGCTCACGGAGACTCTGGGTTTAAAGACCGCAGCCTTGCAGTACAAGGCCGCGGCCAATCTTGTCCGGCGCGCCGATGAGATGCACGCCCAGTTTTTGCGGGCGATCGCCTAGACTTTCGCCGCGGCTTTCTTGCGCGGCGTTTTCACGGGCGCCGGCGGCGCGTTCTGGATCGCCAGAAGGCGCGCAGCCTCGTCGGACGCCTCTTTCTGCAGGCGCAAGGCCTTCAGACGCTGGGTCTTCTCGTCGTTGACCGTGCGCTGGCGCTCGCGTTCCTTGAAGAAGGCGGCGTCGCGGGCGGCTTCGCTGGATGGTGTGGCCTTTACGCGGTTCACGCGCTTGGCGGTGCTACGGTCGTCTGACATATGCCCTCCGCGGGTGAACTGATAAGAAAACTGTGTTTCAGCTCAGAGCGGCTTGAGATTGCAGGCCGAGCTTTTGCCGCGTTCGCTCTGCATGTCGAAGCTGACCTTCTGGCCTTCCTGCAGATTGCCGATGCCTGAGCGCTCGACGGCAGAAATGTGCACAAAAACGTCTTTGGAGCCGTCTTCGGGCTGAATGAAGCCGAAGCCTTTTTGTGCGTTAAACCACTTCACTGTCCCGGCCGCCATGTGCGTATTCCTTGAAAAGAATATTGAACCCGCGCGTTTCCGCCGGGTTGTGCCAAACACTAAGCAGGGAGAACCAGATCAGCGCTCGGATGCACGAGCATGAAGTGGGGGTACCCAACGCGCGCTGACACTAGTGTTATGCCCTTGAGGGCCAGCCTTAGCAAGCGCCGTCTTGGATTTCGCTCTCGACCACCACGCGCTCTTCGCCGTTGCCGGCGTTTTTGATGCGGTACTGCGGATGGGCGCCTTCCATCGGCAACAGGCGCGTCACGGTGAAGCTGTGCGCTTCGGCGGGCACAGCTTTCAGCCGCGAGGCCAGACGACCCGCCGGCTTGTAGTTGACGGTTTCACCGATAGAAAATTTATGCGTCCGCGCGGCCACGACCTTGGGAACAGCGCCTGAAAAACGCGAAAAACTCCGCCGCGTGCTCATAAAAACTCTCCGTTATAATTTCGCAGAAGACAAAAGCGCGGCACTGCATCGTATGCCGATAGGACTGGCGATCATTCTGTGGCGAAAGACAACAGCCGCGCACCATTTCAAGGCGCGCCGGCAAGCGACTTATCACTGCAGTGTAAAAACACGCGGGGGGCTCAGAAGGCACTCAGTCGCGTGTAAGCCAGCATAAAATGGTGCTGGAAGAGGCATCTTACATCCTATCGCCCGATTCCGCAACCAGTGGTCCAACCCTTAAAGGGCGAAAAACCCGGCTATTTCTGACTATTAAGGCCTTCGCGGCGGCTAAGGCTTGCGTATCAGTGACAGTATGGTCTGCGCCCCGCGCCGGCTGGGACGCGTGCCTTCGGGCGCGAGGCGCGATAGGGCCGCCGTAAAGTCGGCGCGCTGGGCCACACGGCGCATGTCGTCGCGCAATAGCAGGGTCAGATCATCGGCCAGAATATCGGGCCGGCAGCGGCCCTGCAGACGTTCCGGTACAGCTTCGTGACCGACCATCACGTTGACAAGATTGACGTAGCGCGTGCGCACGAACAGCCGCAGCAGAATGGCCGTCAGCGCGTTCGCCCGATAGCCGATGACGTGCGGCACACCGGCCATGGCCAGTTCCAGGGACACCGTGCCCGAAGCCGCCAGAGCCACATCGAAGGCGGCAAAGGCATCGCGCCGCTGATCGGGCTCCATCACTACGGTCACCGGCACCGGCCAGCCGACCGCCGCCTCGTGAATGTGATGCGCCACCGTATCCACCGTGGGAATCACCACATGCAGATCGGGGTAGCGCTGCGCGAGCAACGCGATGGTGTCCTTGAAGACCGGCAATAGGCGCGCGACTTCGCTACGCCGGCTGCCCGGAAGAATGCCGACCACGCGCCGGTCAGTCGCGATGCCATGACGCGCGCGGAAATCCGCACCGTCACCGAGATTGAATCCGCTTTCCAGCACCGGATGCCCAATCCACGTCGCAGCCAGGCCGTGTTTGGTGAAATAGGGCGGCTCGAAGGGTAAGAGCGTCAGCAGATGATCGATCCAGCCCGCGAGCTGCTTGGCGCGTCCCGGCCGCCACGCCCAGACCTGGGGTGCGACACAGCGCACGCGCGGGATGGTACTGCCGCTTTTGGTCAAGCGCTCATGCACACGGCCCGTGAAGCCCCAGGAGTCGATGGACAGGATGATATCGGGTTGCTTGGCCTCGATGTCGGCGATGGTCTCCTTGACGCGGCGGAACACCAACGCAACTTTGGGCAGGACTTCAAACACACCGATCAAGGCCAGGTCGCGCACGTCGAACAGACTGGCCAGACCTGCGGCCGTCATCGTCTGACCGCCGACACCGGCGAAGCGCACCGTATCGCCGGTCTCTTCCCGCAGCGCCTGCATCAGTAAGGCGCCCATTTGATCCCCCGAAGGTTCACAGGCGATGACGTAGACCAGCGGCCCCACGGCTACTGGGCCTTGCCGACGACGAACAAACCTAACTGGTCCGCCGCGGCGATGATGTCATCCAGGCCAATCATCAACGTATGGCCGGCCTCGACCGCGATACCCCGCAGGCCCGCTGCATGCGCATTGTGCACGGTGGTAACTCCCACCGTCGGCAGATCGGCGCGGCGTTCCTGTTCGGGCTTCTTGGCCTTGACCAGCACGCCGCCGGGCGCATCCATCTTCAAGTCTCTGCAACGGGCGAGCAGCGCGTCGGTGCCTTCAGCGGCTTCGACACCCAGCACGATGCCCTGCTGCACGACGACCGCCTGCCCCACATCGGCAGCGCCCAGGATGCGCGCGACCTCGAACCCGCGCGCCATATCCGTAAGGGCATCGTCGTCGGGCTGATGCCGGCCCAGCACGCCGGACGGCGCCAGCAGGTGCGTCAGGATGGAATCCGCCCCCACCACCTTGAAACCTTCGCGCTCGATTTCGGCGATCACCGCCGAGAGCAGCCCATCGTCACCCAGCGCCCGCCCGGCGATGCGCGCAAAAAACCCAGCCCCCTTCAGATCGAACCGCAGCTCGGAGATATTGGGGCGGCGCACACCGCCGGCCAACACGATCTCCTTGCAGTCGGAGGATTTGAGGGCGGCGAAGGCCTTACCGACATCGGTGATTTTCAGCCAGGTGTCCACCGGCAGCGTCGCCGTGTCGGCGAATCCCGTCAGCCCGAGCACATGATGGGCGCGGCCGCTGGCCTTGCAGGCTGAGATCAGCAAACCAGGAAGCGCGCCACGCCCGGCGATGATGCCGAGCTTGGGCAGATTTGCGCCCGGCGCCAAGGGAAGATCAGTGGCCATTGCCGTTGCCGTTGCCGGCGACGGGTATGCAAATGGGCCGTGAGGAATCTTCGCGGATGAAGTTGATGATATCCATCACGCCCGCGTTCGATCCGAACAGGTCGGCGACTTCGTTCAATCTCTCGGCCATCGTCCCGCCTTGGGAGAACAGCAGGCCATAGGCCGTGCGCAACGAGCGGATATCCTCGCGGCTAAAACCGCGGCGGCGCATGCCGACAATATTCAGGCCGTTCAGACGCGCGCGGTTGCCCATCACCAGGGCATAGGGGATGACGTCCTTGTCGACGCCGGTGACGCCGCCGATCATGGCGTGTTTGCCGATACGCACATATTGATGCACGCCCGAGAGCCCGCCGATGTTGGCATATTCGCCCACATGCACGTGGCCGCCCAAGGCGACGTTGTTTGTGAGGATGACGTGGTCCTCGATGACGCAATCGTGGGCCACATGACAGCCGGCCATGAAAAACGAGTGACTGCCCACCCGCGTCTCCATCGACCCCTGTGCCGTGCCGACGTGCATGGTGACGTGCTCGCGGATCACATTGTTCGAGCCAATGACGAGCCGCGTCGGCTCGCCCTTGTAGCTGAGGTGTTGCGGCGTCATGCCGAGCGACGCAAAGGGATAGATGATGGTCTGTGCGCCGACGCTGGTGTGACCGTCGATAACGGCGTGGGAAATCAGGCGAACCCCCTCGCCCAGCTCGACATTGGCACCGATGACGCAGTACGGCCCGATCTCGACGTCCCGCGCGAGACGCGCGTTTTTGTCGACGACCGCGGTCGGATGAATACGCTGCAATTGCGGAGTAGTGTCCACAGCTATCAATTATCCATGATCATGGCGGTGTAGACGGCTTCCGCCACCACCGTGTCGCCGACTTTGGCCTCGCCCGAGAACTTCCAGACGTTGGCGCGCTGGCGCTCCTTGCGGCAGATCAAACGCAGCTGGTCGCCAGGCACCACGGGCTTGCGAAAGCGCGCGTTCTCGATGGTCATGAAGTAGACCAGCTTGCCTTCGGCTTCCTTGCCAAGCGATGCCACCACGATCACGGCGGCGGTCTGCGCCATGGCCTCAATGATCAGCACGCCCGGCATCACCGGACGGTCGGGGAAGTGCCCCTGAAAATGCGGCTCGCTGGCCGAGACGTTCTTGATGCCGATGGCGGACTCGCCGGGCACCACTTCGATCACGCGGTCCACCATGAGAAACGGATAGCGATGCGGGATCATCGCCATGATCCGCTCGATATCGATGGTCATTGCCGAGGGCGTTGGCTGTGCGTCCATGGCACGGTCCTTGTGGGTTCTTAACGTCCGGTCTTAACTTTTGGTCGTCAGCGGTAGTTTGTACGGTTACTTGTCGCGCTTGGTCAACCGCGACAACGTCGCAAGTTCGCGCCAAAACTGGCGAATGGGGCGCGCGGGATAGCCCATAACCACCTCGCCGGGCCCAATATCGCGCATTACCCCGGCTTTCCCGGCGATTTGGGCCCCGTCGCCCACGGTAACATGGTCGGCAATGCCGACCTGGCCCCCAATGACGACGCCGTCGCCGATCTTGCAGCTGCCGGCTATTCCCATCTGCGACACCAGGATGCAGCGGGCACCGACTTCGACGCTGTGGGCAATCTGCACCAGGTTGTCGATTTTCGTACCGGCGCCGATCACCGTGTCGCTGGCCGCACCCCGGTCGATGGTGCAGTTGGCGCCGATCTCCACATCGTCGTGAATGATGACACGGCCCAGCTGCGGCACCTTTTTGTGGCCCTCGGGCGTCGGCACAAAACCAAATCCGTCCTGACCGATCTGCACACCCGGGTGAATGATCACGCGGTGGCCGATCAGGCAGTAAAACAATGTCGTGTTGGGTCCGACGCGGCAGTCGTCGCCAATGACCACACCCGGGCCGATGACCGCATTGGCACCGATGACCGTGCGCGCACCGATGCTGGCGCGCGCGCAGATCACCGCGCCCGGCGACAGCACTGTGCCCTCGCCGATCATGGCATCGGGGGCGACGTTACCCTCTTGGGCTTCGGGCATGCGGTCGGGATAGAACGCATTGGCGATAACGGCAAATGCCGCCCGCGGATCGGCGGCGATGACAACCGCGCGCGCGTTGGCCGTGGGATGAACTTTATGCGCCAGTTTTTCGGAAGTAACGCAGGCGCCGCATCTGCTGGAGGCGAGTGCGACGACGTAGGACGGGTCGGAAAAATAGACGATTTCGCCGGGAGCCGCCGTATCAATCGTCGCGATATCGTGGATCAGCAGCGCCGGGTCGGCGCCCGGGGCAAGCCGGGCGCCGCAGCGCCCGGCAAGGTCACCCAAACGAAAGGGCCCGGCGCGGTTATAAAACCGGGGATCCGGCATACCCTTGCTTTATCGAAGCCGTTACTTCTTGGCAGGAGCAGCCGCCGGCTTCGCGCCAGCGGCGGGCGCCATGCCCGGACCCGGCGTACCGTCGGCCTGACGCTGAAGCGTATCCGGATTCTGGAACGCGACGTTGGTCAGCTTGGTGTTCAGCTTGTCGAGGACGGCTTTGGTGATGTCCATGGACGGATCGAAGATCATGACGGCGTTGCGCGCCATCACGGCATTGATGCCCTTTTCCTTCGACACTTCGCTGGTCACATCCATCAGCGCCTGGCCGACCTGCTGCATCGACTGCTGGAACGCGAAATCGAGGCGCTCCTGCTTGTCCTTCACCTGGGTCTGGAAGTCGGCGAGTTTCTGCTGGAAGGTCTGCGCGCGCTGCTGGAACACGTCGGGGGCGAGCACACCGCGCTGCTGGGAGAGTTCCTGGTCTTCGGAGCGAAGCTTGCCCTCCATGTCCTTGACCTGGTTCTGGTAGGTGGTGGCGTATTTGTCGCGCTCGAGGCGCACGCCCTTGGAGGCCAGCGCCTCCTGCAGGATGAGATCGGTATCAACGATGCCGAGCACCGGGCTCGTACGCGCCTCGGCGGCATAGCTCGCGGAAGCGCTGCCCAGCACGGTCAAGCCGGCGATGAGCACGGCGGCGGCGGTGCGGGTGAATGTGGAGGTCGTTTTCATGTAAGTCCTCAAAAGAGTTTTTTGGCGGGATGAGTTAATTTAAGCGATTACCGAAGTTAACGCGGAAGTGTGATTTTCTGTCGAAGCTCTGCGCGTTGAAGATGAACGGCGAGTAGTCGAGCGAGATGACACCGACGGGCGACGTCCACTCCACACCCAAACCAGCCGAGCCGCGCAAGGCCTTTGAGTCGAAGACCTGAATGGTCCCCAGATCTTTGAGCGACTTCGGCGAACCGATGACGCCCCAATCGTTGAAGATCTTCGTCTTGATGCCCGCTTCCTTAGGTATACCAAGCGGCAGGCGCAGCTCAAAGGAGGCCGTAGCCAGCCAGTCGCCGCCGAGGGCGTCCAGCGTGCTCGCATCGCGAGGGCTTGCGCCGTAATCCTTGAAACCACGCAAGGTATAGCCGCCCAACTGATAGCGGTTATAGATCTTGAGGTCCTGGCCCAGGCCGACGATGTAGCCGCCGGAGCCCACAGCCGAGAAGATGAAGCCAGCCAAGGGCTCGGCATACATCGCTGCGCCGATGCCGCCGCGCACAAAGCGCTCGGATCCGCCCAGGCCCGCAAGGTCGGTGGACAAGGTGATGTAATAGCCGCCCGTGGGCTCGATGACGTTGTTCCGGCGGTCGTAGGTGAGGATCTGAGACAGCTGCGAGGTGATCGCCGTGCCCGACTGCTCGCGGATGTACTGCGACACCCCGTTGGTCAGACCCGACAGGCTGGTCGCGGTCAGCGAGTAGGTGAACCGCTGGTACATGTATTCGTTATAGCTGAAGCCGAGGCGCAAGGTGCCGCCATAGGCATTCTGCGTGAAGCCGGCTTGGCTCTGGTAGTCGGTGCGCTGAGCCACGAGGTCGGCACCCGCCACCAAGCGGCGGTTGAGGAAGTAAGGCTCGGTGAAGGAGAGGTTCACCTGCATCTGCTGCTGGGCGATCGAGAAGTTGGCGCGCAGGTCCTGGCCCTTGCCGAGCAGGTTGCGTTCGGCGATGCCGACGTCGAACAACGCACCGGTGGCGCTTGAATAGCCGATGCCGAAGCTGAGTTCGCCGGTCGATTGTTCTTCGATCTTGGCCGTCAGGATGGTGCGGTCTGGGAAAACTTCCGACGGCGTGTTGTCGATCTTCACCGTGTCCTGCTTGAAGTAGCCCAGGTTCTCCAGGCGCTCTTTCGAGCGGCGGACCTTGGCCGTATTGAAGGCGTCGCCTTCCACGAGACGGATTTCACGGCGGATGACCCGGTCGAGGGTGCGGTTGTTGCCTTGGATGTCGACACGCTCGATGAACACGCGCGGACCTTCGCGGACCTGGAAGGTCACTTCGATGGTCTTGGTCTCGGGGTTGCGCTGCAGGCGCGGACGCACTTCGACGAAGGCATAACCGGCGTTACCGGCGGCATTGGTGATGGCATCAACGGTATCTTCGAGCTGCTTGCCGTTGAACCAGTCGCCGGCCTGGGGCACGACGGCCGATTGCAGCGTTTCCTTGGGCAGGTCTTTGACGTTGACGTCGAGGCCGACCTTGGACAGGCGGTAGCGCGGACCTTCCTTCACGGTGAAGGTCATGTAGAAGTTTTCGCGGTTGGGCGCCAATTCGGCGACCGCCGAGACGACTTCGAAGTCAGCGTAGCCTTCCTGCACGTAGTGACGGCGCAGAAGCTCGCGGTCGTAGTTCATGCGGTCGGGATCGTAGGTGTCGTTGGAGCTGAAAATGCGCCACCAACGCTCTTCGCGGGTCAGCACAACGCCGCGCAGGTCGTCGTTGTCGAAGTAGTCGTTGCCGACGAAGTTGATGGTGCGGACGTAGGTCGGGCGGCCTTCGGTGATTTCGAACACCACATCGACGCGGTTCTGCGGCAGCTCGATGACCTTGGGCTCGACGCGGGCGGCGAAGCGGCCCTTGCGGCGGTACAGCTCAAGGATCTTCTCAACGTCCTGCTGGACTTTGGTGCGCGTATAGACGACGCGGGCGCGCAGCTGGATCTCCTTGTTGAGATCCTCGTCCTTGATCTTGTTGTTCCCCTCGAGGGAGATGCGGTTGATGATCGGGTTCTCGACCACGCGGATTAACAGGGTCGTATTCTGGCGGGTAATGACCACGTCGGCGAACAGGCCGGTGGCGAAAAGGTTCTTCAGCGAGCGGTCGATGCGCACGGGATCGAACGGATCGCCTTCGCGCACGGTCAGGTAGGTGCGAATGGTCGCCGGCTCGATACGCTGGCTGCCCTGGACGGCAATGATCTCGATGGTGCCGGTCGTGTCGCTAATCTGCGCCGTGCCCTGCGGGGCGGACGGCGCTGCGGTCTGGGCCCGAGCAGAGGGCGCCGCCAATAGGCCGGCACACGCGAGCGCTACAGCCAACACGGCAGCTGCAAAATATCTCGAGAGACGCGCACCAATCATGTCGCGCGTTTCACAGCGTCGCACCCACCGGGCTGCCAAACTCATCAAAAACTTCCTAGCTCTTTTGATCTGCCCGATGTTGCTGCCGAGATGGCGCGGATCAGAGAATATGAACGATGTCGTTCCAGGCGCCGAAAATCATTAACGCCATAACCAGAACTAAACCAACCCGTAATCCCCACTCTTGAGCCCGCTCCGAGAGGGGCCGGCCGCGCACGGCTTCGATGGCGTAAAACAACAGGTGTCCGCCGTCAAGCATGGGCACTGGGAAAAGGTTGATGAGCCCTAAATTAATTGAGAGAATCGCCACAAATGCAATGAAACCGACACCGCCGCTTTTGGCCATCTGACCCGAATATTGCGCGATGCGGATCGGCCCCCCCAAATCCTCGGTACCGCGGCGCCCGGAGATGATCTGGCTGACGGCAATGAAGGTGCCTTCGACGACCTCGTAGGTCTGGCTGACCGACGCCCGCAGAGCCTGGATCGGATTGAGCACGACGCTTTTGCCGTTCTCGGCCAGGGGCGCGATGCCCAGCACGTAGCGCTTCTGCTGCTGGCCCATGCCGTTGTCTTCGGAGGTCATGCGCGGCGTGATGGTCAGGTCCTGGGTGCGGCCGTCGCGCTCGACAGTCAGGTGCATCGGGCTGCCGTCGCTCAAGGGGACGATGCCGCGAATGTCCTCAAAGCGCTGGATGGCGCGGCCGTTGATTTCCTTGACGCGGTCGTTGACCTGAAGGCCGCCTTCAGCCGCCGCGCTGCCTTCGGTCACCTGCCCGATCACGGGCTCGGTGACGGGGCGCCCATTGGTCATGAACAGGATCCAGAACACCGCGATAGCAAAGAGGAAGTTGACGGCAGGGCCGGCAAAGACGATGGCGGCGCGCTGGCCAACGGTCTTGAATTTGAACGAGACTTTCTCCTCTTCGGCCGTCAGGGCGCGCGGCTCGTTGCTGCCGCCCTCGATGGCCTGCATGGTCTCGGCCTCGCCGAACATCTTCACGTAGCCGCCCAAGGGGATCAGGCTGAACTTCCAGCGGGTGCCCAGCTTGTCGGTAAAGCCGAACAACTCGGGCCCAAAGCCGATCGAGAAGGCCTGACAGCGCACGCCGTTTTTGCGGGCAATGTAGAAGTGGCCGAACTCGTGGACAAAAACGACGATGGTAAGGACGACAACAAAGCTGAGTAGCGTTAGCGGGAGGCCGGATAACTGCTCAAGCACGCGCGATCTCCTCAAACCTTGTGGGCGCGCCTACTCTGCGGCTGCGCTTAAATTCTTGGCCGCTGCGGCAACCCGGCGGGCTTCGCCGTCGACCGCAACAACGTCCTCGAGCGTGGCAACCGACTGGACGCTCACGCGGGTCATAGTGTGTTCGACAATTGCGGCGATATCGAGGAAGCCGATCTCGCCGGCCAGGAAGCGGGCCACGGCGACCTCGTTCGCGGCGTTAAGAATTGTAGGGGCCGCCCCCCCGCTTTGCAACGCGGCGCGGGCCAATCCGAGGCAGGGAAACCTTTTGTAATCTGGGGCTTCGAAGGTCAGGGACCCGAGTTGTGCCAGGTCCAGTTTTCCCGTCGGCGCCGGGATGCGCTTGGGCCAGCCCAGGGCGTAGGCGATGGGGGTGCGCATATCGGGCGTACCCAACTGGGCCAGCGTCGAGCCGTCGGTGTACTCGACCATGCTGTGGACCACGGACTGGGGGTGCACAAGCACGTCGATCTGTTCGCTGGGCATACCAAACAGGTGGTGGGCCTCGATGACCTCCAGGCCCTTGTTCATCATGGACGCGGAATCCACCGAGATCTTAGCGCCCATGGACCAGTTGGGATGGGCAACCGCCTGGGCCGGCGTGACCTTGGCCATATCCCCCAGGCTCCAGGTGCGGAAGGGCCCACCCGAGGCCGTCAGGATGATTTTCCTGATTTTGTCTTTTTGTTCAAAATCAAATACTTGGAATATGGCGTTATGTTCTGAGTCGACCGGCAAAAGCGTGGCCTTGTGGGCTTTGACCCGGGCCATGAACAGCGTGCCGGCGCAGACCAGGCATTCCTTGTTGGCCAGCCCCACGGACGCGCCACGTTCGACGGCGGCCAACGTGGGCTTCAGGCCGGCGGCGCCGACAATGGCGGCCATGACCCAGTCGGAAGGCAGGCTGGCGGCCTCGCAGAGGGCCTCTGGCCCGGCGGCGACGCCAATGTTGGTGTCGGCCAGGGCGGCTTTGAGGTCGGCGTAATGGGCGGGGTCGGCAATGACCACCATGTCGGGTGACAGGCGGCGAGCCTGTTCGGCCAGTTTCTTCCAGTTCCCGTTACCCGTCAGGGCGACAACCTTGTAGGCCGCCGGATCGCGTTCAATGAGATCAATGGTGCTGACGCCGACCGATCCGGTCGATCCCAGGATCGTAACTGTCTTAGGGGCCGCTACCATGTCTGGGGCCCCCCATCCATGACCAGGCAGAACAGGGCGGCCAGGGGTGCCGCCGCCCAAAGCCCGTCGAAACGGTCCATGACCCCGCCATGGCCGGGGATCAGGCTGCCGGAATCCTTCACCTGATAGTGCCGTTTCAGGCCGGATTCGAACAGGTCGCCCACCTGGCTCACGACCGAGAGCAGCAGTGCGCAAACCACGAGAATAGCCGTTGTGCTCAATCCATACCCCCACAGCAGCAGGCCCGAGCTGGCCAAAACCGCCGAAATCAGCCCACCGATCGCGCCCGACCAAGTCTTGTTCGGACTGATCCTCGGCGCAAGCTTGGGCCCGCCGATCATGCGGCCGAAGGCGTAGGCGCCGATATCCGTCGCCCAAACGACCGCCAGCAGCCAGAACACCCCAACCGAATGGCCCACGCCCATGACATAAAGCAGGGAAAGCGCCGGCACCGCCACATAAAGAACTGCAATCTGAACGATAAAAAGCCCTTTGCGGCCAGCAGCCTGGTCGGCGGCTACCAGCAGGATCGAGCCCAAAACCGCTATTCCCAAAGCCGCCGGGTATTGCCCGAGCGCTTCGGCCCCCAGGGCCAGAAGCACCGCTAGGAAGATGAGGCCCTGGCGCTTGACCCCTACCCGGGCGTCCATGCGCGTGAACTCCTGAACCATCACGCCGGCAATGGCCGCCACCAGGAGGTTGAACCAGGGAAATTCCAGATAGACGAGCAGCAGGAATAAGGGCGCCAGCACGACGCCGGAGGCTACGCGGGTCCAGAGCACGGGAGGGGCCTAGTTAGTCACGGCGCCGTAGCGGCGCTCGCGGCTGCGGTAGATGGCGATGGCGTCTTCCAGTTCCTTCTGGCCGAAATCGGGCCAGAGCGTTTCGGTGAACACCAGTTCGCTATAGGCCAATTGCCAAAGCAGGAAGTTGCTGATGCGCTGCTCACCCGAGGTGCGGATCAACAGATCGGGATCCGGCGTGCCGGCGGTGAACAGGCGCTGGGCAAAGCTGTCCTCGGTGATGTCCTCGGCCTTGGCCGCGCCGGCGGCACAGTCGGCGGCGAGGGCGCGTGCGGTGGCGACGATTTCCTGGCGGCTGCCGTAACTCAAGGCAATGGTCAGGACCATTTTTGTATTGGCGGCGGTTCTGGCTTCGGCGCTTTCGATCAGCTTGACGGTATCGGCCGGCAAGCGCGCCCGGTCGCCGATGATGGTGAAGCGGATGCCGTTGGCGGCCAGTTCGGTGATCTCGTTCTCGAGATAGAAGCGCAGGAGGCCCAACAGGTCGCGCACTTCGCCCTCGGGCCGTTGCCAGTTCTCGGATGAAAATCCGAACAGCGTCAGATAGCCGATGCCGAGATTGCCGGCACTCTTAACCGCGCGTTTGACCGCATCGGCGCCGCGCTTGTGTCCGGCCGTGCGCGGCAGCCCCCTCGCCTTCGCCCAGCGGCCGTTGCCGTCCATGATAATGGCGACATGCACAGGCAGGCCGTCGTCACCCGCCCGATTAAGCGCATCAGGGCGCTCGGCGTCTGTTTTCGCGGGCTGGAGGGGGTTCGCGCGCATCAAACCTGGGTGATCTCCGTTTCCTTGGCCTTCAGGGCTTCATCGACCTTGGCGATGTACTGGTCGGTCATCTTCTGGACTTCGTCGCTGTGCTTGCGGTGATCGTCCTGGGAGATTTCGCCGTCCTTTTCCATCTTCTTCAGCGCTTCGTTGCCGTCGCGGCGCACGTTACGGATCGCGACCCGGGCGTTCTCGGCGTACTTGTGCGCCACTTTGGTCAGCTCGACGCGGCGTTCAGCCGTCAGCGGCGGAATGGGCACGCGGATTAGCGTGCCGTCGGCCATGGGGTTGAGGCCCAGGTTGGCATCGCGGATGGCCTTCTCGACCGCCTTGGCCAGGCCCTTGTCCCAGACCGAGACCGACAGCAGGCGGGGCTCCGGCACCGAGACGCTGCCGCACTGGTTAAGCGGCATCTTCGAGCCGTAGGCATCGACCATCACGTTCTCGAGCAGGCTGGTGGTGGCGCGCCCGGTGCGCAGCCCGCTGAATTCCTTTTTGGCGTGCTCGATGCTGACCGCCATCTTGTGATCCAGGTCTTTTTTCAGTGCCGCATAATTCATAGTTGCCCCCTTTAAGCAGCGGTATTCGAGATGACCGTGTACAGGCCTTTGCCCTCGAACACGCGCATCATGGCATTGTCTTCATGCATGTTGAAAACCACGATCGGCAGTTTGTTCTCCCGCGCCAGGGCAATGGCCGCCGTATCCATGACCCTGAGATCGTCAGCGATGACTTTGTCGAAAGTCAGGCGGTCGTAGCGCTTTGCCGCCGGGTTCTTCTTGGGATCGGAGTCATAGACCCCGTCAACCTGGGTCGCCTTCATCAGGGCATCGCAGTTCATCTCGACGGCGCGCAAGGCCGCAGCCGTGTCGGTGGTGAAAAACGGATTGCCGGTGCCGGCGGCGAAAATCACCACGCGGCCTTTTTCGAGATGGCGCATGGCGCGCCGGCGGATATAGGGCTCGCAGACCTGCGACATACCGATGGCCGACTGCACGCGCGTGGGCACGCCCTGCTGCTCGAGCGCGTTCTGCACCGCGAGTGCATTTATGACCGTGGCCAGCATGCCCATGTAATCGGCGCTGGTGCGGTCCATGCCCTTGGCGGCGTTGGAGACCCCGCGGAAGATGTTGCCGCCGCCGATGACCAAGCACACCTCCCGACCCATGGCGGTGACGGATTTGACCTCGAGCGCCAGCTTTTTGACGGTCTCGCCATGCAGGCCATAGTCGGCGGTGCCCATTAGGCCCTCGCCGGAAATCTTCAGAAGGACGCGCTTGAACGGCAGACCTTGGCCCATTCCCTACCCCTTAGCGGCACGACCGCGCCGGCTCCCTGTGTATGTAGACCTGGGCGCTAAGCCCATGAAAAAGGGACGGTTTTTGCCGTCCCTGTGGAGCCGGTTTGCGGCGCGGTTGATATCATAAACCGCGCCGCCCGGAACTGCTAGATACTGAACGCCGTCTAATGCTTAGGCTTTTTTGACGCCCGAGACGGCCGCGACTTCCGCAGCGAAGTCTTCTTCTTTCTTCTCGATGCCTTCTCCCAGGCCGAAGCGGGCGAAACCGGCGAGTTTCACCGGCGCGCCGATCTCCTTGGCGGCCTTTTCGACAGCCTGCGAGACCTTGGACTTGTCGTCCATGATGTAGGGCTGCTCGAGCAGAACGACTTCTTCGTAGTACTTGCGCATACGGCCCACGACCATCTTCTCGGCGATGTCGGCGGGCTTGCCTGAAGCAATCGCCTGATCGCGGTAAATGGCCTTTTCGCGCTCCAGGCTGGCGTTATCGACATCCGAGATATTAAGGAACTGCGGATTGGCGGCAGCCACATGCATGGCGATCTGCTTGCCGAGCGCCGTCAACTTCTCAGTATCGCCCGTCGACTCAAGGGCGACGAGCACACCGATGCGGCCGAGGCCGGGACGGATGGCCGTGTGGATGTAGGACGTCACAACACCCTTCTCGACGGCCAGGGCGGTCGCGCGGCGGATGGCCATGTTCTCGCCGATGGTGGCGATCAGGTGGGTCAGCTGGTCGGCGACGGTACGGCTTTCGCCCGGATGCGGCTTGCCCTTCAGCACTTCGATGTCGCCCTTGACCTCGAGCGCAATCTTCGCGGCGGCGTCGACGAAGTCCTGGAACAGGACGTTGCGCGCGACGAAATCGGTTTCGGCATTGATTTCGATGACGGCGCCGGCATTGCCGGCCGTCGCCACACCGACCAGGCCTTCGGCGGCGATGCGGCTGGATTTCTTGGCGGCCTGCGACAGGCCCTTCTTGCGCAGCCAGTCGATGGCGCCTTCAAAGTCGCCACCCGTTTCCGAGAGCGCGTTCTTGCAGTCCATCATGCCCGCGCCGGTCTTCTCGCGCAGGTCTTTCACCAATTGAGCGGTAATCTGAGCCATGGGTATCCTCGTTCGGTCAAAATGCGACCGGCGCTGCCCCTTTTACAAAGAACAGCGCCGCCCGCGTATTAAAGTGCGGTGATTTCAGCGAACGCTGATTAAGCGGTCACTTCTTCGCCGGCGGCAGCGCCGTCAGCCTTTTTTGGGCTGCGCGACTTGCTGCGCGACTTCTTCACGACCACCTGGGTTTTGCCGTCTTCCGTGGGTTCGCCCTCTTCGCCGGGCAAAGCTTCGGCCGGAGCGGCTTCGTTCGCGCCGATATCGACGCCCGAGGACTTCATTTCGTCCTTGATGCCGGTGAGCACGGTGTTGGCGACCAATTCACAGTACAACTTGATCGCGCGGATGGCGTCGTCGTTGCCCGGGATCGGGTAGGTGATGCCCGCCGGATCGGAGTTGCTGTCGAGCACGGCCACGACCGGGATGTTCAGCACGCGGGCTTCGGCAACCGCGATGGCTTCTTTATTCGTATCGATCACGAACAGGATATCGGGCAGGCCGCCCATGTCCTTGATGCCGCCGAGCGAACGGTTGAGCTTTTCCTGATCGCGCGCGAGGGTCAGCTGCTCTTTCTTGGTCAAACCGGCCAGCTGCTCGGTATTGGCCAAGCGCACTTCCAAATCCTTCAGGCGCTTGATCGAGTGAGAAACGGTCTTCCAGTTGGTGAGCGTGCCGCCCAGCCAACGGTGGTTGACGTAGTATTGGCCGCAACGCTCGGCGTATTCCTTGACGATGTCCTGGGCCTGGCGCTTGGTGCCGACGAACAGCACGCGGCCGCCGGCGGCGGTGACGTCGTGAATGGCCTGCATGGCGCGGGCGAGCAAGGGAACGCTCTGCTGCAGATCGATGATGTGAACCCCATCGCGTACCCCGAACAGGTACGACTTCATCTTGGGGTTCCAGCGGCGGGTGTTATGTCCGAAGTGGCAACCAGCTTCGATAAGCTGGCGCATGGAAAAAGACGGCAATTCAGCCATGTGATCCTCTTTTTTTCCGGTTGTGCCTCCGCAGGTGGTGGAATCAGTCCGGAATTGGACCGACACCGGAATGGACTCTCAGAACACCTGAGCGACCGCACCCGCGTGTGGAATGGAGGGCTATGTAGGGGGTTAGGGCGGGAAAGGCAAGGATTTGCTGGATGTGGCGGAGGCCGCCATATATTTGTACAGTACTTCCAATGACTTACCGAACTCCACCGTCATCCAGGGGCCAATGCGTCACGCCCAGTGGCCGCCACCCTGGGTCCTCGGAATAAATCCCAGGACGACAGGGGAGATCATCAGAACTCCCGCATCTCCACCACGCCGACCATGTCCTTGAGGCCGGAGAAGGTCTTGGCCTGGATCGCATAACCGCCGGGAAGGGCCACGTCGATCCAGTGGCCGTTGGAGCGGGTTTCGAGGACCACCCTGCCCTTGCCGCGGCCGTCTTTGGTCATCAGGTCGAGCAGCTCCGCAACGGGTAGGTCGGGCGAAATCCTGATCTTGAGATTGCGCACCTTCGCGGCCAGCACCCGTTCCAAAGAATCCACCCGTGTGGCCAGCAGGCGGACCTTGTCGTTCTCCAACTGCGCATCGAGCGTCAGCAAGAGCGGCAGTTCCGAATCCAGCAGCTCGCGCGAGGCCGCCAATACTTCCGAGAACATCATGCATTCAAAGGATCCGGTGTCGTCGGACAGCATCACGAAGGCATATTTATTGCCGCGCTTGCCGATGCGCTCTCGCTTGGTGGTGAAGGTGCCGGCCATCCTGATCGGCATGGCGCAGTCCTGGGCCGTGAGATACGGCACGTCCTTGGCCTTGACGACTTTCAGCGATTCCAGCGTGCCCGAGAAGGCATCCAAGGGATGGGACGATAGATAAAAGCCGATGGCCTCGCATTCGTTGCTCAGGCGCTCCATGCGCCGCCAGTCGGGCACATTGGGCAGCGTGATCTTGCTCGAGCTATCGTCCGCGCCGAACAGGCTGACTTGCTTCGACGCGCGGTCGCTGACCTTGCTTTGCGCGTGGCGCAAGAGCGTCTCGACGCCCTCAAAAACCTGGGCGCGGTTTTCGTGCAGGCTGTCGAGGGCCCCCGACTTCACCAAGTTTTCCAGCAACCGCTTGTTGATGACGCCGCCGTCGAGGCGATTGGCGAAATCGGTCAGACTCTTGAAAGGCCCGCCTTTGCGGCGCGCCTTGACCAGTTCTTCCATGGCGCCCACGCCGACGTTCTTCACGGCAGCGAGCGCATAGCGGATCGCGCCGTTCTCGACGCTGAAGGTCACATCCGAGGCATTCACGTCGGGCGGGAGAATAGTGATGTTAAGGCGCGTGAGCTCGGCGCGGAAGAACGCCAGCTTGTCGGTGTTATGCATGTCGAGCGTCATGGTCGCGGCCATGAATTCGACGGGATAGTTCGCTTTCAGGTAGGCGGTCTGGTAGGCAACCAACGCATAGGCCGCGGCGTGGGATTTGTTGAACCCATAGCCCGCGAATTTATCAATCGTGTCGAAGATATGCGTTGCCCGGTCCTTGGTAAGACCGTGCGCGCCCGCACCTTCGACGAAGTTAGCGCGCTGCGCGTCCATCTCGGACTGCACTTTCTTGCCCATGGCGCGGCGCAAGAGGTCGGCGCCGCCCAGGCTGTAGCCGGCAATGATCTGCGCGGCCTGCATGACCTGCTCCTGGTAGACCATGATGCCGTAGGTCTCTTTCAAGATCGGCTCAAGGCTCGGATGCATATAGTCAATGGGCTCGCGGCCGTGTTTGCGGTTGATGAAGCTGTCGATGTTGTCCATGGGGCCCGGACGGTACAAGGCCACCACGGCGATCAGGTCTTCGAACACGTCGGGCTTGAGCTTGCGCAGCACGTCGCGCATGCCGGTACTTTCAAACTGGAACACGCCGGCAGCATCGGCGCGCATCAGCATCGCAAATGTGAGCTTGTCGTCGAAGGGCAGCGTGGCCAGGTCGATATCAATGCCGCGCAACTTGATCAGCTTCACGGCGCGGTCGAGCACGGTCAATGTCTTCAGGCCCAGGAAGTCGAACTTCACCAGCCCCGCCTGCTCGACCCATTTCATGTTGAACTGGGTCACCGGCATGTCCGACGCCGGATCGCGGTAGAGCGGCACGAGTTCAGCCAGTGGCCTATCGCCGATGACAAGACCTGCGGCGTGGGTCGAAGCGTGGGCATAAAGCCCTTCCAGCTTCAGCGAGATGTCGATGAGGTGACGCACGTTGTCGTCGGTGTCGCGCAGGTTCTGCAGATCGGGCTCGCTGGCGACAGCCTCGCCCAAGGTCACGGGCTTGGCCGGATTCATCGGCACCATTTTGCAGATCTTATCGACATAGCCGAGCGGCATCTCGAGCACGCGACCGACGCCGCGCAGCACCGCGCGGGCCTGAAGCTTTCCGAAGGTGATGATCTGCGCCACCCGGTCGCGGCCATATTCGCGCTGCACGTAATTGATGACCTCGCCGCGCCGGTCCTGGCAGAAGTCGATATCGAAGTCGGGCATGGACACGCGTTCGGGGTTCAAGAAACGCTCGAACAGCAGATTGAAACGGATGGGGTCGATATCGGTGATGGTTAGGGACCAGGCGACGACCGAACCCGCGCCCGAACCGCGGCCCGGTCCCACCGGAATGCCCTGCTCCTTGGCCCACTGGATGAAGTCGGCCACGATCATGAAGTAGCCGGGGAAACCCATTTTGACGATGACGTCGGCTTCGTACTCCAGCCGCTCTTTGTAGGGCTTGGCGGCGGCGGCGCGTTCCTCGTCGGTCATCTCCGGCTTGTAAATCTGGGTGATTAATCTCTGTTCAAGACCCGCGCGCGCGGTGTCGCGCAAGGCTTCGTCCTCGGTGCGGTCGCCGGTTTTGGGCGAGCGCGGCAGGATCGGCTTACGTTCGTCCACCTTGAAGGCGCAGCGCTGAGCGACGACCAAAGTGTTGGCAATCGCTTCGGGCAGGTCGGCGAAAAGTGCCACCATTTCCTCGGCCGACTTGAAGCGGTGATGGGGCGTCAGGCGGCGACGGTTGTGGACCGAGACGAAGGACTTTTCGGCCAGGCAAATCAGCGCATCATGCGCCGTGAACATGCCTTCGTCGGCGAAGAAGCATTCGTTGGTGGCCACCAGCGGCACGTTGTGGTCATAGGCCATCTCGATGAGCAGAGGCTCGATGCGCTCCTCGGCCTTGATGCCGTGACGCATGAGTTCGATGTACAGCCGCTGCGGAAACATCGCGTGGAGCCGGGCGAGAATATCCTCGGCTTTCGGACGTTGGCCTTCCAGCAGGTAGCGCCCCAGCGTGCCTGCGGGCCCGCCGGTCAGTGCGATCAGGCCGGCGCTATGGGCCGCGATATCGGACCACGACACCTGCGGCGTTTCGCCCGAGGTGGTTTCGAGGAAGGCCTTGCTGACGATCTTCAGCAGGTTGGCATAACCGGCGGCGTTCTGGACCAGCAGCACCAGTTGATCGGGCTCGGGCAAGCGCCCGGTTTGGCCATGCCCCGTCTGCACATCTTCGCGGCGCACGGAAATCTGGCAGCCGATGATCGGCTGTACGCCGTTCTTGCTGCATTCGGAGGAGAACTCCAGCGCGCCGAACAGATTGCGGGTGTCGGTGAGCGCCACCGCCGGCATGGCGTTGGCGACGCACAGGCCCACGAGCTTGGGCACCTTGATGGCGCCCTCGGCCATGGAATAGGCCGAGTGCACACGCAGATGCACGAAGGGTGCGTAAGCCTTGGCAGAAGCGGATGCAGGGGTGGGAACGTTCATGGAAGGGAGGATTCCACAGCAAGGCCCTCGGCGTCACGCACGGCGCACGGGTTATCCACAGAAAAGGCAGCTTAGAGCTACGCCTACGCGGCGGTGCGCCCCGCGCGCGGGCCGGCGTCAGCCATCTCAGCGTGAATGAGCTGGATTTCCCCCGCCGCCGCGGTGAGGTTTTTTTCCAGCTCGGGCAACGCCGCCTTGATCGTCTCCAGATCCGGCATCTCGGCCTCAATCATGCGGGCGAGCTCGCCGGCCTTCAGCGCCCCGAACTGCGCACAGGCGCTTTTGAGATCGTGGGCGGACCGGCGCACCTTGGCGAGGTCACCTTCGTCAACATGGCTCACAACCTCGCCGAGATACTGCTGGAACGAGCCGAGGCAGCGCGCCAGAAGGCCGGCCATCAGCGCCGGCCCCAATCCTTCACTCAGACCGTCGATGCGCTGGCGGTCGAAAATAGGCGGCGGCGCGTCGTGTGCGTTCGCAGTGTCGTCCGCCGCCTCGACGGCACTGGGACCGCTGCCCGCCACCAGCAGCTTCATTTCGCGTGCGAGCACATTCCATTCAATCGGTTTGGTCACCACCGCATCACAGCCGGCCGCCAGGTAGCGCTTGCGGCTTTCAGGGATGGCATCTGCGGTCAGGGCGATGATGGGTATGTTGGCAACGGGCGTATTTTCGTTGCGGATGACCCGCGCCGCCTCGGCGCCGTCCATCACCGGCATCTGCATGTCCATGAGGATGATATCGAAGCGCTCGCCGCGCGCCTTGACCACCGCCTGATCGCCGTTGGCGACAACCGCCACCGTGTGCCCCCACATCTCCATGACCTGACGCACCAGAAATTGTGTCGTGGAGTTGTCCTCGGCAAACAGGATCTTCAGCTTTTGGCCCTTCAGCATGCCGCCGATCCGGGCCGGCGTAATAGCGAAGCGGCGTTCGATCTTTTCTGCCAACCCCGGAAGCATGCGGACGGAAAAGAAGAACAGCGATCCCTGCCCTTGGCTGCTCTGCGCGCCGATGGATCCGCCCATGGCTTCGACAATCTGCTTGCTGATGTTGAGTCCCAGTCCGGTGCCGCCGAAGCGCCGCGATGTCGAGCTGTCTTCCTGCTCAAAGGGTTTGAAAAGGCGGCTCTGGGCATCCACCGACATGCCGATGCCGGTGTCTCGCACCTCGAACTCGGTGAGCACCGTGCCGTCCTCCTGCAACTCCTGGCGGCAGCGCACGATCACCTTACCCTCGTCCGTGAACTTGAGGGCATTGCCGACCAGGTTGAACAGGACCTGGCGCAGACGCTTGGGGTCGCCGCTGAGCACGTCGTAATCAGCCGAGGCGCATTGCACGCTGAACACCAGGCCTTTCTGACTCATCACCGGCGCGAAGAACTCCTGCACGTCCTTCATCACTTGCGAGACGCGGAAATCGCTGACGTCGATATCCATGCGCCCGGCTTCTATCTTGGCAAGATCGAGCAGGTCGTTGAGCAATTCGAGGAAGGAGCGCGCCGACCGCTCCAACGTTTCGGTCATGCTCTTCTGTTCGGGCGTTTGCTCGCTGGCAAGCAGCAGGTCGCACATGCCCATGATGCCGGTCATGGGTGTGCGCAGCTCGTGGCTCATGTTCGTCAGAAAGGCCGACTTGGCGGCATTGGCGCGCTCGGCCGCCCGCCTTGCCGCTACGGTCTCGCGTTCAAGCCGGCGACGCCCGGTCAGGACCGCGGCAATGGGAAGCACGGTAAAGACGACCGTGGCCAAAAACAGCTGCAGCAGCACGATGCGTTCGTTAAATGTGATACCCGGTACCAGGACAATGGGCCCATGCCCCATGATCGTCAGGGGGATGGAAATAACGGCCAATATGCCCATCGCCACCGCCGCTCCGGCAAAGCGCAAATGGAAGGCCGCGAAAATCAGGAAGGGGAAAATCAGAAACATCAGCGGATAATAGTTCTGCCAGAAGATGGCGAAGGTCGATGCCGCCACCAGCGCGAAGATGCCGAGCGTCTGCAGGAGGTTGGAACGGCTTTTGATCTTCTCCCATTCTTCGGTCCGCAACATCAGCAGGAGCGGCGTGACGGTCAGCACGCCGAGCGAGTCCGCCGCGAACCAGCTCTTGAAGACGGGCAAGACCGCGCTGCCCTTCAGCGCGCCGAGAACCAAGGCCCCCGCCAAGGCGCTGGCGGCGGGACCCATAAGACCGCAAAACAGCAGGAATCTGGCGAAAGTGCCGACCCGGGTCAGATCGGGCGGCAAGGCGACGAAGCGCGAGAACAGCAGAATCGAGACCACAACTTCGATGCTGTTGCAGGCCGACAGCAGCATCGCCACACCCAGCGTGTCGGCCGCGATCCAATCGGCCATGACGTTGCTGAAAAAACCGGCCAGCAGCAGCGGCACCCAGTTCGCGCGCGGCATACGCAACATAAACGCCAGAATGATGGCGTCCGACGGCCAGATCACCGCCACACCGCCGACCTGGCGGGTATAGGTGATGCTTGCCCATGCGGTGACAAAAACCGCGAGCGTGCAGAGCATAAGTGGGACTTTGGGAATGGACGCCCAGTCTTGGAATGTCGTGGACATCCGCGGGGCATGGGGGCGGGCTAGAGAGTGAGTCATCCTGGCACTCGACGACCGCTTTACGCGACTCCTCCCTGGAGGGGCCCACGTTAACGCAGGAGCCTGCCGCTTTCCCAGGGGATTCATGCAAAGACCGCAATTCCCGTTATGAATCCACCACTTATGTACGGATATTAGCCGGCGGATGTTGGCGCGGCGCCTAGGGGAAACACGGCTGAAGCGAATCTCGCTTGGCAAGGTCCAATTCATGGATTCCCACCCGCCGCCGTCCCCGCTTCTTAAGGCTATCGGCGACGATCCGACGACCACTTTCAACTCGCGATTATCACACCGTGCCGAAACTTGGTTGCATCGGCATTCGCGAATTGAATCTGGACCCTGCCGCCGTTAATACGGAACTGTCGGCTCCGACGCCGCCTCCCGAAGCCCAAACATCCCAGTACGTTCGCGCCCATGTTCCAGAAAACCAGCGACTACCTTGGGCCTTTCAAAATCCTGATCGTGGAGCCCAATCCCCTGATGCGCCGCATCACACGCGGGGTCCTGCAGCTTTTGGGCGCGCGCCGGATCGTCGAGACCGACAACGTTAACGCCGCCGCCACCTTCATCATGCAGGGAGACATCGATCTGGTGCTGTCGGAATGGTATCTGGCGGCATCAAGCTACGGCGTCGACCTAATCCGCTGGCTGCGGCGCATCGACAACGACATTCGCTTCACGCCGTTCATCATGATGACGTCGCAGACGCGCATGGAAAGCGTGACTACCGCGCGCAACGCCGGTATCACCGAATTTGTCGCCAAGCCCTTCTCGGCCAAGTCACTGGTCGCCCGGGTGCGCGAGGTCGTCGAACGTCCCCGCCCCTTCGTGGCCATCGGCCAGTACTTTGGTCCCGACCGCCGGAGACGGGCAGAGGTGCTGGATGAAAAATCCGAGCGGCGCTACACCGGCGCGCTGCTGATCGGCGGCACCGACTTGACCCAGGATCAGATCAACAGCGTCATCGCCGGCCCTGCGCGCCGGCGGTAGAGAGACCTATTTCTTATCCTCGAGCAGGCTGCGCAGCATCCAGGCGGTTTTTTCGTGGAGCTGCAGGCGCTGGGTCAGGAGGTCGGCGGTCGGCTCGTCGCTGGCCTTGTCGACCAGCGGCAGAATGCCGCGCGCGGTCTTGGCCGCCTGTTCATGGCCCTTGACCAGATTTTTGATCATCTGCGTGGCGGCCGGAATGTCGTCTTCTTCCTTGATGCTCGCCAGTTTGGAGAAGGCTTTGTAAGTGCCAGGCGCTGTGTGCCCCAAAGTGCGGATGCGCTCAGCGACGAGGTCGACGGCCAGCCACAGCTCGTTGTACTGGGTCATGAACATCAGATGCAATGTCTGGAACATCGGTCCGGTGACGTTCCAATGATAGTTGTGCGTCTTAAGGTACAGCACGTAAGTGTCCGCGAGCAGGTGAGACAGACCGTCCGCGATGGCCTTGCGGTCTTTTTTATCGATGCCGATATCGATTTCCATGCCCATGAGCGTCCACTCCTGAAATTAGAACGGTTAAAATTTAAAAACCCGCCGGTTCCATGTCAACGCTAGGCCGCGGTCAAAAGACCGTGTTCGAGCCGCACGGTGCGGTCCATGCGGCTGGCCAGGGCCGGATTATGGGTGGCGATGATGGCCGCCAGGCCATGCTCCTTGGCGAGCGTAACCAGCTGAGCGAAGACAACATCCGACGTGTCCGGATCGAGGTTGCCGGTGGGCTCGTCGGCGAGAAGGACGGCAGGTTTGTTGGCTAAGGCGCGGGCGATGGCGACACGCTGCTGCTCGCCACCGGACAGTTGCCCCGGGCGGTGATCGGCGCGCGCGCCGAGGCCCAGCGAGTCCAAGAGCGCGACGGCGCGGCCACGCGCCACCCCGCGGTCAACGCCGGCGATCATCTGCGGGATGATGATATTCTCGGCCGCCGAGAAGTCCGGCAACAGGTGGTGGGACTGATAGACGAAGCCGAGGCAGCTCCTGCGCAGTTCAGTGCGCTTGTCGTCGTCGAAGCCGCCGCAGTCCTGGCCGCCAAAGCGCACTTCGCCGGCGTCGGGCCGTTCCAGCAGGCCGGCGATATGTAGAAATGTCGATTTGCCGGCACCCGAAGGCCCGACCAAAGCCACGACCTCGCCCGGCTGCACAATCAGGTCGGCGCCGCGCAAAACATGCAGACTGGCGCCGCCCTGTTCATAGGTACGATGGACGGCCTTCAGCTCAAGTGCGGGCGCGTTACTCATAACGCAACGCCTCCACTGGGTCCGTTCGGGCCGCGCGCCACGACGGATACAATGTCGCGGCCAGCGACAGCACCAGCGCCATGGCGACGACCGACAAGGTCTCATGCCAGTCCATCTTGGCTGGAATCTGCGTGAGGTAGTAAATCTCGGGCGAGAACAGTTCCGTGCCCGTAATGCGCTGGAGGAACTGACGGATGTTCTCGATGTTGTCGCAGAACACCAGGCCCAGCACGAAGCCAAGAATGGTGCCGGTGACGCCAACGCTGGCACCGGCGATCAGGAACACGCGCATGACCATGCCGCGCGTCGCGCCCATGGTGCGCAGGATGGCGATGTCCCGGCCCTTGTCCTTCACGAGCATAATCAGGCCCGAGATGATGTTGAGGGCGGCGACCAGTATGATCAGGGTCAGGATCAGGAACATGACGTTGCGCTCGACCTGCAGGGCGTTGAAAAACGGCCCATTGGTCTCTTCCCAGGACAAAACGCGCACGCCGGGTCCCATGACCTTGCCAACCTCAAGCGCTGTGGCGCGGGCCTCATCTGGGTTCTTGATGCGGATCTCGATGCCGGTCACGGCGCCCAGATACTTGAAATAAGTCTGGGCCAAGGCCAGCGGCATGAAGACGATGGTGGAATCATAGTCGCTCATGCCGACATTGAAGACGCCGGCCACGAGGAACGAATGGGAGCGCGGCGCCGAGCCGAAGGCCGTGACGTTGCCCCGCGGCGAGATGACCGTGACCTGCTCGCCGGCCTTAACGCCGAAATGCTCCGCCATGCGCGAGCCGATGAGGATGCCCTCACCCTCGATGTAAGGCGCGAGCGATCCATCTATGATGTGGTCGGACACGGCGGACATCCGGGTGACGTCCTCGTGGGTCATGCCGCGCACCAGGGCGCCGCCGGTATTGCGGTCGGTGGTGACGATCACCTGGCCTTCGACCAGCGGGGTGGCATCAACCACACCCGGGATGGCCTTCACCAGGGCCGTCTTGGCGTCGTAGTCGGTAATGGCCAGGGACGTGCCATAGGCGTTGATGTGGCCGTTGACACCCAAAATCCGGTCCATGATGTCAGCCCGAAAGCCGTTCATGACCGCCATCACAATGATCAGTGTGGCCACGCCCAGGGCTATTCCGACGAGCGAAAAGCCGGCGATGACGGAGACGAAGCCCTCCTTGCGCCGAGCTCTGAGGTACCGCGCCGCCACCATCCGCTCGAAGGGGCCGAAGATCATGCTGTCAAAGCACCGTCAGTTTTGCGACAGCCGCCTCGAAGCTCATCTCTTCCTTGGCACCCGTGGCGCGGCGTTTCAACTCGACCACGCCCTTGGCCACGCCTTTGGGGCCGACGATGACCTGCCAAGGCAGACCAATCAGGTCCATATCGGCGAACTTCACGCCCGCCCGGTCGTCGCGGTCGTCGTAAAGAACGTCGCGGTTCTTGACGCGCAGGGCGTCGTAGATCTGCTTGCAGGCGGTGTCGCAGGCCGCATCGCCCGACTTCAGGTTAATCAGGCCGACGTCGAAGGGCGCGACTGAATCCGGCCAGACGATGCCGTGCTCATCATGGCTAGCCTCGATAATGGCTCCCACCAGGCGGGACACGCCGATGCCGTAGGAGCCCATCATGACCGTGACGGGGTTACCGTCCGAGCCGATGACGCTGGCCTTCATCGGGTCCGAGTACTTTTTGCCGAAATGGAATATATGGCCGACCTCGATCCCCCGGGCGCTGACCAGGTCGCCGCCCAGCTTCTCGGCCATGGCCGCGTCGTGTTTGTCGTCGGTGGCGGCGTAGAGGCTGGTCCAATCGTCGATGATCGGCTGCAGGTCGGCGTCATAATCGACGTTCTGGGGCGCCGGCTTTTCGAGCAGCGCCTTGTGGCAGAACACCGCGCTCTCGCCGGTGTCGGCCAGCACGATGAACTCATGGGACAGGTCGCCGCCGATGGGGCCAGAGTCCGCCTTCATGGGGATGGCCTTCAGACCCAACCGCGCGAAGGTGCGCAGGTAGGCGACGAACATCTGGTTATAGGCATGCTTCGAGCGCTCGTAGTCGAGGTCGAAGGAATAGGCATCCTTCATTAAAAACTCACGCCCACGCATCAGGCCAAAGCGCGGCCGGACCTCGTCGCGGAACTTCCAGTTGATTTGATACAAGTTCTTAGGAAGATCACGGTAGCTTTTGATATTATTACGGAAAATATCAGTCACCACCTCTTCGTGCGTCGGCCCGTAGAGCATGTCGCGCTCGTGGCGGTCCTTGATGCGAAGCATCTCGGGGCCGTAGTCGTCATAGCGCCCGCTTTCCTTCCAGAGGTCGCCCGACTGGATCGTCGGCATAATGATCTCCTGGGCGCCCGCCGCGTTCTGTTCCTCGCGCACCACCTGGATGATGTTCTGGAGGACGCGGGTGCCCAGCGGCAGCCAATTGTAGATGCCGGCAGCGTGCTGGCGGATCATCCCGGCCCGGAGCATCAGCCGGTGCGACACAATCTGGGCTTCGGTGGGGGTTTCCTTGAGCGTGGGTAGGAAATAGCGCGAGAGCCGCATGGGAATCCTTGAAGACTTAAAGCCGGGATTAATAACGCGGGACCATAGGCGAAGGCCCCCGATTAGGCAACAAAACGCCCGGACGCTAGGGCTTAGACGGGTTCGGCTTGTGGTCAGGCAGCGTAACGCCCGCGGCGGTCAGGCCTTTTCGGCAGGCTTCGGCCAGCAAGAGCTGATCCTGGGGTGCGATGCGCTCGCCGTTCCAGAAGGCGTCGTTGCCTTTGATGCTCAGCACGCCCACCTGCCCGATGCCCGAATAGGGCATGACCTTGCGGGTGACCCCGGTCGTCGCACCAGGAACGCCCGGGTTCGCGCCGGCCCGTTTGGCATCGCGTAAGGCCAGCCGGTCGGCAAGATCAATGCCGATCTGGATGTTGATCTCTTCAGGCATGGTGATGGCCGAAGCATCGCCAAGATCGGCCGGCACGACCGGCTTGCCGTGCACGTCCACACCCGGTTTGTAGGTGACGTCGTCGGCCGGGACGTGCTCGACCAGTTTGGTGCAGTCGCTGGTGGACAGGGCAACAGTTTCAGCCTGGGCCGTATAAGCAATCAGGCAAAGGGCAGCCGCAGCGATCCGCATAGGAGCCTCCAGGTTAGATCTGCTCGACCTCGACCAGCGTACCATTGAAGTCTTTGGGATGCAGGAACAGCACCGGCTTGCCATGGGCACCGATCTTGGGTTCGCCGTCGCCCAGGATGCGTTTTCCGCTGGCTTTCAGCTGCTCGCGGGCTTTGTAGATGTCCTCGACCTCGTAACAGAGGTGATGGATGCCGCCCGAGGCGTTGTTGTCGAGGAACTTCTGGATCGGCGAATTGGCGCCGAGCGGGTGCAGCAGCTCGATCTTGGTGTTGGGCAGTTCCACGAAGACCACTGTCACGCCGTGCTCGGGCACCGCCTGGGGCTCGGAGACCTTGGCGCCCAGGGTGTCGCGGTATGTCGCCGTGGCGGCAGCGAGGTCGGGGACGGCAATGGCGACGTGATTGAGGCGGCCGATCATCGGTAATCCTTGAGTCAAAAAAGACGAGACGCTCGATATAAGGCAACGCTTTAAGCTTGGCCAGTTCAAGCAGATTTAAAGCTTTAGAATTAAGCTCTTACGATGTGGACTTTGACCACCGGTTTGCGCTTGGGGGCGAACACTTTGCGCACCGCCGAGCGCACCGCCTCCTCGACGACGACGTCATCGCGTCGGGCCTTCTTGGGGATGCGGTTGACAGCTGTTTCGACGACGTAGTGCCAGCCGCGCTCGTCCTCGTCCGCTAGGGGATCGCTGATGCCGAGCACAACGACCTGGGGATCGTCGAGAACTTCGCCGGCGTCATCGAGGGCGATGGTGGCCACGGCAGCGCCTTCGTAAAAGATGCGTTTGCGGTCGCGCAGCATCCCGCTCGCAAAGGGCACCACCCCGCCGTCCTCGTAGGCCAGCCGCCCGCTCCAGACCGTGCCGGCGATGCGGCCCCGGTTGCCGTCGAACTTGACGGCCAGGCCGTTCTCAACCCGGATGGCCTGGGGCACCTGGCATTCTTCGGCGAGTGCAGCGTGGGCCCGCATGTGCATGGCCTCGCCGTGGACCGGGATGGCAATCTTGGGCCGGATCATCTGGTACATGCGCCGCAGGTCATCCCGGGCCGGATGGCCGGAAACGTGGATCGGGAAATGCTTGGCCGTGACCACATCGACGTTGGATTTGGCCAGGGCGTTCTGGACCTTGGCAATGGACTTCTCGTTGCCGGGAATGGAGCGCGACGAGAAGATCACCACGTCGCCCTCTTCCAGCACCACGTCCTGATGCTGGCCGGAGGCAATGCGCATCAAGGCCGCGCGGGCCTCGCCCTGGCTGCCGGTGCAGATGTAGAGCACCTTCTCGCGTGGCAGGTAGGAGGCATCGGCGGCTTCGTAGAAGGTCAGATCGTCGGCCAAATAACCCGTGCGCCGGGCGGTCTCGACGATGCGCCACAGGGAGGCCCCGACCAATGCCACTTCGCGGCCGTTGGCCCGGGCGGCGCGGCAGATGGACTCAAGGCGGGCGACATTGGAGGCAAAACAGCCGACGGCGACCCGGCCTTTATACTTACCGATCAACTCGGTCAGGGCGTCGCGCACATCGCTCTCGGAGCCCGCCTCGCCTTCGGTGAAGACATTGGTTGAATCGCCCACCAGGGCCAACACGCCCTCGTCGCCGATCGTGGTCAGGGCGGCGAAGTCGGCGACATCGCCCAGCATTGGGGCCGGATCGAACTTCCAGTCGCCGGTATGAAAGATGGTGCCGTATTTGGTGCGGATCGCCAGGGCATTGGGCTCGGGGATGGAATGAGTCAGGGTGATAAAATCCACTTTGAAAGGCCCGATCTCCGCCCGGCCGCCGAGCGGGATCACCGTCACCGGCACTTCGCCCTCCAGACCCACTTCCTTGAGCTTGTGCTCGAGGAAAGCCGCCGCGAACGGCGTCGTATAAACCGGGCAGCGCAACTGCGGCCAGAGGTAGGCCACCGCGCCGACGTGGTCCTCGTGGGCATGGGTGACAATGAGCCCGGCCAGCTTTTCGCGCCTTTCGACGATGAAGCTGGGGTCGGCCATCACCACGTCGATGCCGGGGATGCTGTCGTCGCCGAAGGTCACGCCCAGGTCGACCATCAGCCATTGGCCGTCGCAGGCATAGAGGTTGAGGTTCATGCCGATTTCGCCGGAGCCGCCCAGGGGCACGAACCACAGGCCCGTATCTAGACCCTTGGGGAAATCGCTGGTGACGTCGGCGGGGGAGCTGCGGTTCATAAACGAGGGTCAGACATGCTGCAGTGTTGGTTCACCTTATAACGCCCAAATGCTAGGGACTTCACGAAAATCGGAACCCAAACGGCTGAAAGGCCACCGCTGAAAGGCCCGGGCGACCCCTATGTTTTCGCGTCACGTGACGGGCCTGCTATTTGCCACCATGTTCCCGCAAATTGCGGTGGCCATGATAAGCCTCGCGCCACCAGTGGTCGGCGACCAGATCATCGCCGACCTGGGCCTGTCGCCTGCCGTCGTCGGTGCCTACACGGGCCTCGTCTACATCTTCGTCTTTGTCTCGAACCTGATCACGCCCCAGCTGGTGGCCGCCTTTGGCGCCCTGAGGCTCAGTTTCGGCTGCATTGTGCTGGGCGGCCTCACGCTGGCCGTGTTCGGCAACGCCGCGCTCGTCGTGGCCATTGCCGCAACGGTCTTCATCGGCCTGAGTTACGGCCCGCTGACCCCGGCGACATCCTTTGCGCTGGTCACTATGGCGCGCTCCAGCGGCTTCAACCTGCTCGTTTCCATTCGTCAGACCAGCGTGCCTTTAGGCGGCATGCTGGCGGGTCTGGTGGTGCCATACCTGAACCTGCTGTATGGCTGGCGCACGGCGCTGACGATTGTGGGCCTCGGCCTCGCCCTGCTCGGACTTGGCACCGCATTCCTTTTGAAATCGGTGCGCGACGACCGGCCGCCGGCAGGGTTCGGGGCCAGCAAAGGCATCTTCGCGCCGTTCCTGTTCATCGTACGGCGTCCGCGGCTGTTCCGCCTCGCTCTGGCGTCACTGGTCTACGGCGCGCTCCAGCTGATCATGAGTTCCTTCATCGTGCTGTATCTGGTCAGCCAGTTGAAGGTCGATCACGTCTGGGCCGGCATCTTCCTGGGCGTGATGCAAATCTCAGGCATTTTTGGGCGTATATTTTGGGGTTACCTCGCCGACCGCATGCACAGTCCCAGGCTGATGATGGCGCTGATCGGTTTCGGCATGGCCGTCTCGGCGCTCGTCACTGGGGCATTGACCGAAGGCATCGCGCCCATGCTAATCGGCGCGGCCATGGTCGCTTTTGGTGCTACGGCCAGCGGCTGGAACGGCGTGTTCCTGGCCGAAGTCATGCGCGAGGTCGAACCCAGCCAAGCGGGTTTTGCCACAGCCGGCGGCCTGTTTTTCGTCTATATCGGCGTCATTGTCGGCCCGCCGCTATTTGGCCTGGCGGTGAGCGCCTTTGATTTCCGGGCGAGCTTTGCAGGCCTTGCCGCGGTGGCCCTCATGGCCGGCGTCATGTGCCTGGAGCGGCGCGCGCCTGATTAATTGCTATTGCGCTTATGCACCTGCTGCAGGCCGCGCAGGGTCAGGTCGGGGTCGATGTGCTCGATGACGTCGGTGGCCTGGGCGAACAAGGGGGCCAGACCGCCGGTGCCGATGACGGTCATTTTTTCGCCGCGCTCGGCTCTTATGCGCACCACAAGGCCCTCGATGAGGCCGATGTAACCCCAAAAGACGCCGGAGGTCATGGCGGCGACCGTGGTGGTGCCGATGACCGGGGCGTTGCCGGGATTGACCACCGGTAGGCGGGGCAGCTGAGCCGTCGCCATATGCAGGGCTTCCATCGACAGATTGATGCCGGGCGCAATGCAGCCGCCGCAATAGGCCCCAGTGCCGTCAACAACGTCAAAAGTCGTGGCGGTGCCGAAGTCGATGACAATCAGCGGGCCGCCGTAGGTGGCGTGGGCTGCGACGGCGTTGATGACGCGGTCGGAGCCGACCTCGCGCGGGTTATCGACGCGCACGGCCGTGCCCAGGTCGAGGCCCGGATCGCCGATGAATTTGGGGACGCAGTTGAAATAGACTTCGCAGAGCTTCCTGAGGTCGAAGTTCTTGCCCGGCACAACCGAGGCGACGATGGCATGGGTGATGTCGGCGGGCTTGATGCCGTCGCGTTCGAGCAACTGAGTCAGCCAAACGCCGTATTCGTCGGCGGTGCGGTCGGTTTTTGTCGCCGCACGCCATTGGCCGCGCAGGTCGTCGCCGATATAGACCGCAAAGACGACGTTGGTATTGCCGCAATCAATCGCCAGCAGCATCCGGATTTTCCCCCGTTGCAGGCCCCGTTTCAGATCCCGGAAATAGCACATCTCCGACAACAATGCGCCGCCTGCCCTTGCGCGTTTCGAGTAACAGGGCCCCGTCCTCGTCCAGGCCGATGAACTCGCCCGAGACGGCCCCTTCAGGCAGGCCTACCGCGATGTTGGCGCCGAGGTCGGGGCCGCAGTCGCACCACTGCTGGCGGATGGCGGCAAAGCCCTGTTCGCGCCAGATCTGCAGCCATTTGAACAAGGAGCGGGTCAACACGGTGAGCACGTGGGCCGGGCTGGTGTCGATCTGGTGGACCGACAGGGCCGTCGGCGGATAGGCCGCCCGGTCCAGTGCGACAGTTTTAAGGTTGATGCCGATGCCAAGTACGATCCAAGAGCGTTTCTGATCGTCGGTGGTCAGTTCGGGCAGGATGCCGCAGACCTTTTCACCCTCGATCAGGATGTCGTTGGGCCACTTGCACGACACCTTGGGAGCGCCCGCGTTATGGCGGGGCAACTCGAGGATGGTCTCGCGCACGGCGACGGCCGCGACAAAGCCCAGCTCAGGGGCCTGGGCCAGACTTTCCGGGGCGGCGATCAGGATCGAGACATAGACGTTGCCGCGGGGGCTCTGCCAGACGCGGCCCGCCCGGCCCCTGCCCGCGGTTTGGGTATTCGCCCAGACCATCAGGCCTTCCTGGACATCGCCCTCTTGCTCGACGATGCGCTTGAGGGCGGCGTTGGTGCTGTCGAGGGAGTCGAATTCCATCACCCGCCAGCCCGGCGGCAGGTGCGGTTCCGGCGGCGCGCGGGATGCGGTGAACCAGGTCAAACCCGCCTCACTTGCTAGGGCTATTGGAGCGATGCCTCGGGTCTAGCCGAGGAACAGAGCCTTGGCCGCGGCTTCCGCGCTATTCACAAGCGGGGCAGGCACGACGAACAAAACCACCATCAGAACGCTCGAAGCCGCCATGATGATCCCGGCCGTCAGGCCCGGCGGATCGAAAGCCGCCGCCGGCTCGTCGAAATACATGATCTTGATGAGGCGCAGGTAGTAGTAGGCGCCGATGACGCTGGCCAGGAGGCCGACGATGGCCAGGGCGACGAAGCCCGCGTTCACGGCGGCCACGAAGATGAAGTATTTCCCGAGGAAACCGGCCAGCGGCGGAATGCCGGCCATGGAGAACATCAGGGCGGCCAAAGCCATGGCCATGCCCGGCCGGCTTTTGGCCAGGCCGGCGAGATCGCTGATCTGCTCGACGTACTGGCCTTTGACGCGCATCGACAGGATGACCGCGAAGGTACCGACGTTCATCAGGAGGTAGATCAGCAGATAAACCAGGAGGCCGCGCGCGCCCTCCTCGTTGCCGACCACGAGGCCGATGAGCGCATAGCCGACGTGGCCGATGGAGCTGTAGGCCATCAGGCGCTTGATGCTCTTCTGGGCGATGGCCGCGATGGAGCCCCAGGCCATGGAGAGGATGGAGATCAGGATCATCACCTGCTGCCATTGCTCGATCATGGACTCGAAGGGACCGACGAGCACGCGCAGGAACAGGCAAAGGCCGGCGATCTTGGGTGCGATGGAGAAGAAAGCGGTGATAGGCGTGGGCGCACCTTCGTAGACGTCCGGCGTCCACATATGGAACGGCACCGCCGAGACCTTGAAGGCCAGACCGGAAATCACGAACACCACGCCGACGATAACGCCCAGGGTATTGGGGCCGGACTTGATGGCCGCCGCGAGGCCGCCAAAGGTGGTGGTGCCGGCAAAGCCGTAGACCAGCGACGAGCCGTACAGCAAGAGGCCCGAGGCCAAGGCGCCCAGCACGAAATACTTCACGCCGGCTTCGGTGGCGCGCTGGTTGTCGCGGTGATAGGCGGCGAGCACATAAAGCGACAGGCTCTGCAGCTCGAGGCCGAGATAGAGGGCGATGAGATCGTTGGCCGAGATCATCAGCATCATGCCGAGGGTGGCGAACAGCACGAGGATGGGCAGCTCAAAGCGCGCCACTTTCTGCTCGTGGGCCCAGGAATTTATCAAGAGCAGCGTCAGGCCCGCGCCGAGCAGCGTCAGCACCTTGGCAAAAACGGTGAAGCCGTTGACGACAAAGAGATTGCTGAAGGTCAACGAATCATGGGTGCCGGTGATGGCCAGCCCCGCCGTCACAGCCATGACGCCGACCGTTAGCCAGGTGGTGAGATTGGTGGAATCCTTCGCGCGGAACACCCCCAGCATCAGCAGCACGAGGGCCGAGATCGCCATGAATATCTCGGGATACGCGGGCGAAAAGGACGGTAAATGGCTCATGCTGTCATCCCTTCCCTAACGCAGCCACGCGAGAAGCTTGCTGCCGAGCGGCGCAATCTCCGCGGCGCGTGTCGCCAGGGCGTCATGGTAATTCTTCAACAGGTGCGCAACCGACTCATCCATGATGTCTAGGAAGGACATCGGATAGATGCCCATCCACATCACGACAATGAGGATCGGCGCCAGGATCGCGATTTCACGCGGCTCGAGATCGAGCATCGCCTTAACGTCGGCCTTGGTCAGTTCGCCATACACAACGCGGCGGTACAGGTAGAGCATGTAAGCCGCGCCCAGGATGACGCCGGTGGCCGCAAGCAGCGCGACCCAGGTGTTGACCTGGAAGGTGCCGGTGAGGATCAGGAACTCGCCGACGAAGCCGGCGGTGCCGGGCAATCCAACCGACGCCAGCATGAACACCATGAAGGCAAAGGCGTACTTCGGCATGTTGTTGACTAGGCCGCCGTAACGGTCGATCTCGCGGGTATGCAGGCGGTCGTAGATGATACCGACACAGAGGAAGAGCGCACCCGAGACGACGCCGTGGGAGAGCATCTGGAAGATGGCGCCCTCGACGGCCTGCTGGGTGGCGGCGAAGATGCCGATGGTCACAAAGCCCATGTGGGCGACTGACGAATAGGCAATCATCTTCTTCATGTCGCTCTGCACCAAGGCCACGAGCGAGGTGTAGATGACGGCGATCACCGATAGCGTGAACACCAAAGGCGCGAAGTAGTTGCTGGCTTCCGGCAGCATCGGCAGCGAGAAGCGCAGGAAGCCGTATCCGCCCATCTTCAAGAGCACGCCGGCCAGGATGACCGAGCCGGCCGTCGGTGCGTCGACGTGGGCGTCAGGCAGCCAGGTGTGCACCGGCCACATCGGCACTTTGACGGCGAAGGAGGCGAACATGCCGAGCCAGAGCCACATCTGGATGTCGCGGGCGAACTTGAAGGCGGTCAGCGCCGGGATGTCGGTGGTGCCGACCTGGAAGTACATGGCCAGCAGCGCCACCAGCAGCAGCACCGAACCCGTCAGCGTATAGAGGAAGAACTTGAAGGCCGAGTACACACGCCGCCCGCCGCCCCAGACGCCGATGATCAGGAACATGGGGATCAGCACGCCTTCAAAGAAGACGTAGAACAGCACCATGTCCATGGCGCAGAATATGCCGACCATCATGGTCTCAAGGATCAGGAACGCGATAATGTATTCGCGGACCTGCTTCTGGATGGCCTCCCATGAGGCCAGAATACAAAGCGGCGTCAGGAAGGTGGACAGGATTACGAACAGCATCGAAATGCCGTCCACACCCATGTGATAGGAAATGCGGTACTGGGGCAGCCAGTCGAAGTGTTCCTCGAACTGGAATTTGGCGGTGCCGGGCTCGAACTGAATCCAGATCAGCAGCGACAGCAGGAACGTAAAGCCGGTGGTCCAAAGCGCCACAAGGCGCGACTGGCGCGCCACAACCTCAGCCTCGCCGCGAATCATCAGAATGAACAGCGCACCCACCAGCGGCAGGAACGTGATCGCCGAGAGGATCGGCAGATGGGTGATAAAGTTCGTCAGGGCTGTCATGGCTTACTCCGGGCGGCCGATGACAAACCACGACACGATCGCGGCGATGCCAATGATCATGGCGAAGGCATAGTGATAGAGGTAGCCCGACTGCACGGTGCCTAGGCGGCGCGCGCCGCCAACGGTTGCTTGCGCGATGCCGTCGGGGCCGAAGCGGTCGATGACGCCGGTGTCGACCTTCTTCCAGAAGAAGCGGCCCAGACGGAAGGCGTTTTTGACGAACAGGAAGTCGTAGATCTCGTCGAAGTACCACTTGTTCAAAAGGAACTGGTAGACGCCCGGGAACATGCCGGCGAGCTTGGCGGGCAGTTCGGGTTTCCTGATGTACATGAGGTACGAGAGTGCAGCGCCGGCCAAGCTTACGATCAGCGGTAGATATTTGATGAAGAACGCCGGATGCGATTCATGGGCGTGATGGATTGAGTCGTGCTCTTCGAGCACGGCGATGGCGCCGCGCCAGAACTCTTCACGCCCCTCGCCCACGAAGTAGTGCACACCGAGCATGCCAGCGAAGACCGCGCCGAGGGCCAGACCGATGAGCGGACCGGTCATCACCGGCGGGCTTTCGTGGATGTGTTCCATGGTGTGGTGATCGGCGCGCGGGGTGCCGAAGAAGGTCAGGAAGATCAGGCGCCAGGAATAGAACGAGGTCAGGAAGGCCGCCGTGATACCGAGGATATAGGCATAGTTGCCGGGGCCAGTGTGCGCAGCGTAGGCCGCTTCAAGCACCATATCCTTGGAGAAGTAGCCGGCAAACGGCGGGATCCCGGTGATGGCCAGGGTGCCGATGACCATGATGGCGAAGGTGATCGGGATCATGCGCCATATGCCGCCCATCTTGCGAATGTCCTGCTCGTTGGACATGGCGTGAATGACCGAGCCGGCGCCCAGGAACAACAGCGCCTTGAACCAGGCGTGGGTCATGAGGTGGAACACGCCTGCCTGATAGGCCGAAACGCCGCAGGCAAAGAACATGTAGCCGAGCTGCGAGCAAGTCGAGAAGGCGATGATGCGTTTGATGTCGGTCTGCACGCAACCGATGGTCGCGGCAAAGATGGCGGTGGAGGCACCGATGATCGTCACCATTGTGAGCGCCGTGGGCGCGTATTCGAACAGGGGCGACATGCGCGCCACCAGGAAGACGCCGGCGGTGACCATGGTGGCGGCGTGGATGAGTGCCGAGACCGGCGTCGGGCCTTCCATGGCGTCCGGCAGCCAGGTGTGCAGGAACAGCTGGGCCGATTTGCCCATGGCGCCGATGAACAAGAGGATGCAGGTGATGGTCAGGGCGTGGGCGTGAATGCTGAAGAAGGTGACTTCCGCTTCGGCCTTGCCTTCGACGGCCCCAAAAATGGTGTCGAATGAAACGGCGTCGAACAGGAAGTAGACCGCGAAGATGCCGAGCAGGAACCCGAAGTCACCCACGCGGTTGACGACGAAGGCCTTGATGGCGGCGGCATTGGCGCTGGGTTTCTTGAACCAGAAGCCGATGAGCAGATAGGAGACCAAGCCCACGCCTTCCCAGCCGAAGAACAGCTGGACCAGGTTGTCGGCGGTCACCAGCATCAGCATGGCGAAGGTGAACAGCGACAAATAGGCCATGAAACGCGGCTGGCTGTCGTCGTGAGACATGTAGCCGCAGGCGTAAACGTGGATGAGCGTCGAGACGACGGTGACGGTCATCACCATGACGGCGGACAGGGTGTCGAAGCGCAGCGCCCATTGGGCTTCGAAGGTGCCCGAGGAGATGAACGTCGCGATGTTCACCACCTGCTTGTGGCCTTCGATGGCGACGTCATAGAACGAGTAGATACCCGCGAGCGCGGCTAGGCCAACGCCCAGGCAGGTGACGATCTGCGATCCGCGGTCGCCGATGATGCGGCCGAAGAAGCCGGCGATGAAGGCGCCCAGGAGGGGCAGGAATACGGCGGCAATAAGCACGGGATGCCTACCCTTTCATCTGGTTGATGTCCTCGACCTCGATCGAGCGGCGGTTACGGTAGAAGACGACGACGATGGCCAGCCCAATGGCCGCCTCCGCCGCCGCAACCGTCAGCACCAGCATGGTGAACACTTGGCCCACCAGATCGTTGAGGAAGGACGAAAACGCGACAAGATTGATGTTCACCGCGAGCAGCATCAGCTCGATGGACATCATGATGACGATGAGGTTCTTCCTGTTCAGAAAGATGCCGAAGATGCCCAGCGTGAACAGGATGGCGCTGACCGTCAGATAGTGGCTGAGGCCGATGGTCAAAACGCCGGTGGTGGCTGCCGCTTCGCTCATGACAGGCCCTTTCCGGATTCCACGTGGACGAGCGTGACGGTGTCCTTGGCGTCGCGGTTGACCTGTTCGGCGATGCTCTGTTTGCGCACGCCCGGACGGCGGCGCATGGTGAGCACGATGGCGCCGATCATGGCGACCAGCAGCACCAGGCCCGAAGCTTGGAACAGATAGGCGTAGTCGGTGTACATCACCCGGCCCAGCGCTTCTGTGTTGCTGATCCGGCTCATATCCGGCGTAGGCAGCACGCGGAAGCCCTTCGCATCGGGCGCCATGGTCCAGCCGCCGAAGACGATGGCGAGTTCGACCAGCAGGATCACACCGATCACCGCACCCACCGGCAGGTATTTGAGGAAGCCTTCGCGGATCATGATGACGTTGATATCGAGCATCATCACCACGAACAGGAAAAGCACGGCCACGGCGCCGACGTAGACCACCACCAGGATCATGGCGACGAATTCCGCGCCCAGCAGCACGAACAGGCCGGCAGCGTTGAAGAAGGTGAAGATCAGCCACAATACCGAATGCACTGGGTTGCGCTGAAAGATGACGTTCAGCGCACCGATCACGGCCATAATCGAGAACAGGTAGAATGCGAGCGATGCAATAATCATGCGCTTTCCCCCTGTGTCACTTTTTCAACCAACCCCATATCCCACTCGTCTTTCGTAAGTCGTGAGCGCCTATCTGTAGGGCGCGTTCATTTCCAGGCGCTTGGCCAGCTCGCGCTCCCAGCGGTCGCCGTTAGCAAGCAGCTTGGCCTTGTTGTAGAGCAACTCGTCGTGCGTCTCGGTGGCGAACTCGAAGTTCGGGCCCTCGACGATAGCGTCCACCGGGCAGGCTTCCTCGCAGAAGCCACAGTAGATGCACTTGGTCATGTCGATGTCGTAGCGCGTGGTGCGGCGCGAACCGTCGCCGCGCGGCTCGGCTTCGATGGTGATGGCCTGGGCCGGGCAGATGGCTTCGCACAGCTTGCAGGCGATGCAGCGCTCTTCGCCGTTGGGATAACGGCGCAGCGCGTGTTCGCCGCGGAAACGAGGCGACAGCGGACCCTTCTCGAAGGGGTAGTTGATGGTGACCTTCGGCATGAAGAAATACTTAAGCGTCAGCCACATGCCCGAGACGATCTCGGTCAAGAGGATGGAACGTGCGGCGTTATTGAGGGCTGACATTTGAACCTTCTTTCCCCGCCTATTGCGCCAGCTTGCCGGTGTAGACCAGGAAGCCGGCGGTGAGGATCAGCCACACCAGCGACAACGGCAGGAAGACCTTCCAGCCCAGGCGCATCAGTTGGTCGTAGCGGTAGCGCGGCAGCGTGGCCCGCACCCAGATGAAGACAAACAGGCAGAACGCGATCTTGAGGGCGAACCAGATGATACCCGGCACCCAGCCGAGAACATAATCAAGGAAGCCCAGACCCGGCAGCATGTCCTGGGGCCCGAGCCAGCCGCCGAGGAACAAGGTGGTCACCAGGGCCGACATCACGATCATGTTGATGTATTCGCCCAAGAAGAACAGCGCGAAGGACATGGACGAGTATTCGGTCATGAAGCCCGCGACCAGTTCGGATTCAGCTTCCGGCAGATCGAAGGGATGACGGTTGGTTTCCGCCAGCACCGAGACAAAGAACAGGATGAACATCGGGAAGTGCGGCAGGAAGTACCAAAGGCCCTTCTGCGATTCCACGATCTGCGTGAGGTTCAGGGAGCCCGCCGTCAGCAGCACCGAGATCATCACAAAGCCGATAGAGACTTCGTAGGACACCATCTGCGCCGCCGAGCGCATGGCGCCCAGGAATGCGTAGCGGCTGTTGGACGCCCAGCCGGCCATGACGATGCCGTAAACGCCGAGCGACGAGATCGCGAACATATAAAGAATGCCGACATTGAGGTTGGAGATATACCAACCGGCACTCACCGGGATTACCGCCCAGGCGAGCAATGACAGCGAAAAGGTCACCATCGGCGCGAGGAAGAACACCACGGGGCTTGCACCCGTCGGCACCACGGTTTCCTTGAACAGGAGTTTCACGGCGTCGGCGAAAGGCTGCAAGAGACCGAAGGGGCCGACGACGTTGGGGCCGATGCGCAGCTGCATGGCGCCGATGACCTTGCGTTCGGCCAGGGTCAGGAAGGCCATGGTCAAGGCGACCGGAATCACGAACAGCAGGATCTTGCCGACGATCCAGACGAACGGGAAGAGGTAGTCGGTCCAGAACTCAGCCATGGGTACCGGTCGCTTTCTTGGAGCCCGCCAGCACAAACTCTTCCGTGCATTGCGCCATGGTGCGCGAGGCGCGGCTGATGGGGTCGGTCATGTAGTAGTTCTTCACCGGATAGTCGAAGCCGGTGGTGGAGATGGCACCTGCCGCGCCGAAGGCTTTCCATTCCGCCGGCTGCGCTTTGTCCACGCCGGCAAACAGCGGATTGACGAAAGCGAGGCGAGCGCGAACCTGGGCCAGGGTGTCGTAGGGCAAGGTCTTGCCGAGTTTTTCGGACAGCGCGCGCAGAATGGTCCAGTCCTCGCGGGCGTCGCCCGGCGGGAAAACGGCGCGGAGCGCGCGCTGCACGCGGCCTTCGGTATTGACGTAGGTGCCGTCTTTTTCGGTATAGGCCGCGCCCGGCAGGATGACGTCGGCGCGGTGGGCGCCGCGATCACCGTGGTGGCCCTGGTAGATCACGAAGGCCTTGCCGAGCTTGGCGGTGTCGATTTCATCGGCGCCGAGCAGATAGACAACGTCGATCTCGCCCTTGCCTGCCGCATCGAGAATGCCGCGTGTATCCTTGCCGCCCTGCCCCGGCACGAAGCCGGCATCAAGCCCGCCCACGCGGGCGGCTGCGGTGTGCAGAACGTTGAAGCCGTTCCAGCCGTCCTTGATTAGGCCGCAAGTGTCAGCGACCGTTTTAGCGGCGGCGAGGATGGCTGCACCGTCAGCGCGGGTCAGCGCGGCCATGCCGAGTATGATCATCGGCTTCTTTGCGTTCTTCAGGGCCGCCGCAAAGGGATGCGAGCCATCGGCGATCTTCGACAAGAGATCGGCGTTCGTGCCGAGATGGTCGTATTTATAGGTCAAGTCGGCGGCGTCACCGATCACGGCTGCCTGGAACGCACCGCGCAGGTAGCGCTTGCGGATACGGGCGTTCAGCACCGGCGCCTCTTTGCGCGGGTTGGCGCCAACGATCAGCACCACGTCGGCCTGTTCGATGCCGGCGATGGTGGAATTGAAAATGTACGAAGCGCGCACGGCGGGATCGAGGGCGGCGCCATCCTGGCGGCAATCGAAGTTGGCGGAACCGAGCGCGGTGCCGAGGTCCTTCAGTGCGATCATGGCTTCCGCATCGACGGTGTCACCCGCGATGGCGGCGAACTTGGCGCCGCTCATGCCGCGCACCTTGCCGACGATGGCCGCGAAGGCTTCGTCCCAGCTGGCGGGCTGAAGCTTGCCGTTCTTGCGCACGAAGGGCTGGTCGAGGCGCTGATAGCGCAGGCCATCCACGGCGTGACGGCTCTTGTCGGCGAGCCACTCTTCGTTGACGTCTTCATTGACGCGCGGCAGCACGCGCAGGACCTGACGGCCGCGCGCATCGAGGCGCACGTTGGTGCCGACAGCGTCCATGACGTCGATGGATTCAGTCTTGCGCAGCTCCCAGGGGCGCGCATTGAAAGCGTAGGGCTTGCTGGTGAGCGCGCCCACCGGGCACAGGTCAACGACGTTGCCCGAAAGCTCCGACGACAAAGCGCCTTCGAGGTAGCTGGTAATCTCCATGTCCTCGCCGCGGCCTGTCGCACCCAGCTGCGGCACGCCGGCGACCTCGGTGGCGAAGCGTACACAGCGCGTGCAGTGGATGCAGCGGGTCATCACGGTCTCGACAACCGGACCCATGTATTTGTCTTTTACCGCGCGCTTGTTCTCGTGATAGCGGCCGCGGTCGGCGCCGTAGGCCATCGCCTGGTCCTGCAGGTCGCACTCACCGCCCTGGTCGCAGATCGGGCAATCGAGCGGGTGGTTGATCAGCAGGAATTCCATGACGCCGTTGCGCGCTTTGTTGGCGCGGTCAGACTTGGTGTGCACGACCATGCCCTCGCCCACGGGCATGGCGCAGGAGGCAACGGGCTTGGGCGACTTCTCGACATCCACCAGGCACATGCGGCAGTTGCCGGCGATGGAGAGGCGGTCGTGATAGCAGAAACGCGGAATTTCCACGCCAACACTCTCCGCCGCCTGGAGGATGGTGGTGTTGGGCGGAACTTCGACCGCGATGCCGTCGATAGTAAGCTTAGGCATATGAACTTTTCCCCTGCCCCGCCGTCTTACGCCGCCACGCCTTCGCGGACCTTGGCGTCGCGATAGTCGCGAATACGGCGCTCAAGTTCCGGACGGAAGTGACGGATCAAACCTTGCACCGGCCACGCAGCCGCGTCGCCGAGCGCACAGATGGTGTGGCCTTCAATTTGGTAGGTGACCTGTTCGAGCGTGTCGATTTCGCCCAGGGTCGCTTCGCCTTTGACCATGCGCTTCATGACGCGCGCGAGCCAGCCGGTGCCCTCGCGACACGGCGTGCACTGGCCGCAGCTTTCGTGTTTGTAGAAAGACGACAGGCGCGAGATGGCGGCGACGATGTCCACGGATTTGTCCATGACCATGACGGCCGCGGTACCAAGACCCGATTTGACGTCGCGCAAGCTGTCGAAATCCATCAGCACGGTGTCGCAGATCGACTTGGGCAGCACGGGAACCGACGCGCCGCCCGGAATGATGCCGAGCAAGTTGTCCCAACCGCCGCGCACGCCGCCGGCATGTTTCTCGATGAGTTCCTTGAGCGGAATGCTCATCGCGTCTTCGACGTTGCAGGGCTTGTTGACGTTGCCCGAGATGCAGAAAACTTTTGTACCCGTGTTGTTCGGGCGGCCGATGCCAGCGAACCACGACGCGCCGCGGCGCAGGATAGTCGGCGCAACGGCGATGCTCTCGACGTTGTTCACCGTGGTGGGGCAGCCATAGAGCCCGACGCCGGCCGGGAACGGCGGCTTCAGGCGCGGCTGGCCCTTCTTGCCTTCGAGACTTTCGATCAGCGCGGTTTCTTCGCCGCAGATGTAAGCGCCGGCGCCGCGATGCAGATAGAGATCGAACTTCCAGCCCGACCCACAGGCGTTGTCGCCGATCAGGCCGGCCGCGTAGGCCTCATCGATGGCGACCTGCAAGTTCGAAGCTTCCTGATAGAACTCGCCGCGGATGTAGATGTAGCAGGCGTGGGCCTTCATCGCGAAGCTGGCGATCAAACAGCCTTCGACCAGCTTGTGCGGATCGAAGCGGAGCATGTCGCGGTCTTTGCAAGTGCCGGGCTCGCCTTCGTCGGCGTTGACGACGAGGTAGTGCGGACGGTCGCTTTCGGTCTTGGGCATGAACGACCACTTGAGACCGGTCGGAAAGCCGGCGCCGCCGCGGCCGCGCAGACCCGAACGCTTCATCTCGTCGATGATCCAGTCGGAACCCATATCGAGGATTTCTTTAGTGCCGTCCCAATCGCCGCGCGCACGCGCACCGGCCAGACGCCAGTCGTGGCGGCCGTAGAGATTGGTGAAGATGCGGTCCTTATCAGCGAGCATGAACGTGACCTTTATGCCTTCGGCGCAGCGGCTTTCGCCGCGGCTTCCGCTTTCGCTTTCTCAAATGCAGCCTTGGCCGCCGCAAAATCCTGCTTGGCCGGCGGTGTCGGATTTTCAGTCAGCGTGATGGCCTCGCCCGCCGGTGCGGCGCCGTCGCGGCCAATGGCCGACCCGGGCTTCGGCGTTTCGCCGCGCTTGAAGGCGTCGAGCAGCTTGCCGGTGCTGGCATAATCGAGGTCTTCGTAATAATCGTCGCCGATCTGCGCGACCGGCGCGTTAACGCAAGCGCCCGAGCATTCCAGTTCGCCGAGGGAGAACTTGCCGTCGGGCGTGATGCCGCCGAAACCAATGCCCAGCTTTTCCTTGCAGGACTTGACCACATCATTCGAGCCGCGCAGCCAGCACGACAGGCTGGTGCAGACCTGCACATGGGTCTTACCCACCGGCGCCAGATTGAACATGGTGTAGAACGTCGCGACTTCCAGAACGCGCATCGGCGCCATGTCGAGGATGCGGGCGATCTCTTCGATGGCGGGCTTGGTCACCCAGCCTTCCTGGCGCTGCGCGAGATCAAGCAACGGGATCACCGCGCTGGCCTGACGACCCGCCGGATACTTGGCGATAATGCGCTTCGACAACGCCGTCATATCGGCATTGAAGGCGAAGCTTGCGGGCTGCTCTTTGGCGAGCGAACGCGTGCTCATCGGTCGACCTCACCAAACACGATATCGATGGAACCCAGCACGGCCGGCACGTCGGCCAGCATGTGCCCGCGCAGCATGGCATCCATGCCGGCAAGGTGAATGAATCCCGGCGCCTTGATGCGGCAGCGGTAGGGCTTGTTGGTTCCGTCAGAGATTAGGTACACGGCGAACTCACCTTTCGGCGCTTCGGTCGCGACGTAGGTCTCGCCTGCAGGAACCTTGAAGCCTTCGGTGTAGAGCTTGAAGTGATGGATCAAGGCTTCCATCGAGGTCTTCATTTCGGCGCGCGGCGGCGCCATGACTTTGCGATCGTTCACGCGTACCGGACCCGAGGGCATTTTCTCGAGGCACTGCTTGATGATGCGGATAGACTCACGCATTTCCAGAATGCGCACGAGGTAGCGATCGTAGCAGTCGCCGTGTTTGCCGACGGGAATATCGAATTGCATCTGCTCGTAGCCGTCGTAGGGCTGCGACTTGCGCAGATCCCACGCGAGGCCCGAGGCCCGCAAGTTCGGACCGGTGAAACCCCAGGCAATGGCTTGCTCGGCCGACACCACGCCGATATCGACGGTACGCTGCTTGAAGATGCGGTTTTCGGTCAGCAGGCTTTCGAGGTCGTCGATCATCTTGGGGTACTTATCGGCCCAATCGGCGATGCGTTCTTTGAGGCCAGCGGGCATGTCCTGGGCCACGCCGCCCGGACGGATGTAGTTGGCATGCATGCGCGCGCCGCAGACGTCGTCGTAGAAGCCCATCAGCTTCTCGCGCTCTTCAAAGGTCCATAGGAACGGCGTCATGGCGCCGACGTCCATGGCGTAGGACGCGATGTTCATGATGTGATTGAGGATGCGCGTCAGCTCGGCGAACAGCATACGGATGTATTGCGCGCGCGGCGGTGCGGTGATGCCCAGCAGCCGCTCGACGGCCAGCGCAAAAGCCTGCTCCTGGTTCATCGGCGAGACGTAGTCGAGGCGGTCGAAGTACGGGATGGCCTGCAGGTAGGTCTTGTACTCGATCAGCTTCTCGGTGCCGCGGTGAAGCAGGCCGATGTGCGGATCAACACGGTCGATGACTTCGCCGTCCATCTCCAGCACTAGGCGCAGAACGCCGTGGGCCGCCGGATGCTGCGGGCCGAAGTTGAGGGTGTAGTTCTCGATTTCCGTTTCGGGCGAATGGACGCCAGTGTCGGGGGTCATGGTCAAGCGCCTCCCTGCTTGGGCGGCACGGCGGGCGGCACAGCGGCCTTCTCATCGCCCGGCAGCAGCTTCTGGATGCCTTCCCACGGCGACAGGAAGTCGAAGGTGCGGAAGTCCTGGGCCAGCTTCACCGGCTCATAAGTGACACGCTTCTGGTCTTCGTCGTAGCGCATCTCGACATAGCCGGTGAGCGGAAAATCCTTGCGCAGCGGATGACCGTCGAAGCCATAGTCGGTGAGGATGCGGCGCAGGTCCGGATGGCCGGAGAAGTAGACGCCGTACATGTCCCAAACTTCGCGCTCGAGCCAATCGGCGCAGGGGAAGATGTCGTTGACGCTGGCGACGGGCGTGTCCTCGCTGGCCGGGACCTTCACGCGGATGCGCGTGTTCTTGTTCATGCTGAGCAGGTGATAGACCACCTCGAAACGCTCTTCGCGCTCGGGGTAATCGACGCCGCAGATATCGATCAGCTGGCTGAACTGGCAGGTGGGATCGTCGCGCAGGAACGTCATCACCCGCGTGACCGATGAGCGTTTGATGGTGGCGACGAGTTCGCCGCGCACGATCTCGGCGGAGACGACGTCTTCCGCGATGGCCTTCTGAATATGCGCGCAGGCGTCGCGGAGGCTTTCGCTGGGTATGGCGGACTGATTCATGACGCTGTCAATTAACGATCAATGGTACCGACGCGGCGGATCTTCTTGTGAAGCTGCAGAATGCCGTAAAGCAGCGCTTCGGCCGTCGGCGGGCAGCCGGGAACATAGATGTCCACCGGTACGATGCGGTCGCAACCGCGCACAACGGAATAGGAATAGTGGTAATAGCCGCCGCCGTTGGCGCAGGAACCCATGGACACCACGTAGCGGGGCTCGGGCATCTGGTCGTAGACCTTGCGCAGGGCCGGCGCCATTTTGTTGGTCAAGGTGCCCGCGACAATCATCAGATCGGACTGGCGGGGGCTCGGGCGGAAGAACATGCCGAAGCGGTCGAAGTCGTAGCGCGCCATGGCGACGTGCATCATTTCGACGGCACAGCAGGCAAGACCAAAGGTCATCGGCCACATGGAGCCAGCCCGGCCCCAGTTGGTCAGGGCATCGAGCGAGGTCAGCAGAAAACCCTTGTGCTGCAGTTCGTCGGCGACACGCGCCATCAGCTGGCCGTCCGCCGCGGTCGCGGGGCGGATGGCGTCGGTGATGGGCTGAGCCGGAACGGTTATTCCCATTCCAGTGCTCCCTTTCTCCATTCGTAAACAAAACCCACGGTGAGAACACCGAGGAAAGTCATCATCGACCAGAAGCCGAACACGCCAATTTTCCCGAGCGTTATCGCCCAGGGGAACAGGAAGGCCACTTCCAGGTCGAAAATGATGAAGAGGATGGCGACGAGATAGAAGCGCACGTCGAACTTAGAGCGCGCGTCGTCGAAGGCTTCAAAGCCGCACTCGTAGGCCGAGCTTTTCTCAGGGTTGGGATTGCTAGGACCCGCGATAAGCGAGGCGATCACAAAAACGAGCGCCAGCCCAAACGCGATGCCGAGAAAAATAAGGATCGGCAAATATTCTACGAGCAGGTTTTGCATCGGCGTGTAGCCTTGCCCCACGAGCCGCCCGGGGACCTCACCCAAAGTCCCGTCAGGCAGCTTTTTTTATTATATTACAGTATGTTACGGCGTGACACGGGAAGTGCTGGCCAAACCGCCACCGCCCCCCGCCCTTGCCCTCACAAGTTAGGCTGATCTAAACGGCGCAGGCTCATGGAGTCAAGCCGCGTGAAGCCCGCAAAAACATTGACATAGCGAGATTTTTTGCCTGCGCGGGGGGTGGACTTTGGGCCCGATTTCGGCCCATGGCCGGCGCCAAAAGAAAATCCCCGGGGCCTGTGGGGCCTCGGGGATCCTCAACCAACGGCGGTAAAATGTAACGCCGTTACATCAAGACCACATCCGCACTACATCCACATTGATGCCGTGCCGTAGTAGCGGTCGACGCCGCGGCCGTAATCGGGAGTCCAGGTAAAGTCGGTGTCGCGGTCAATGGACGGGGCGTTCTGAAGCTTCTCCTTGTCCATATTGATCACGTAACCGCCTTTGCGGGTGTCATACTTCAGGGTCGACCAGGGCAACGGATAGTGCTTTTCGCCCATGCCCAGGAAGCCACCGAAGGACAGTACGGCGTAGGCCACATGCCCCGAGCTTTTGTCGAGCATGATGTCCTCGACCTCGCCCAGCTTGTCGCCTTCGAGGTTATAGACGTCGGTGCCGTTGACTTTTTCGGCCGCGATGAGCGAGCCGTCCGTCAGTTTGGTTTCGTCTGTCATGACCAATTCTCCAGCAATAGTGGTTTCGTATCTGCATCCCCCCCATCACATGATGGGAGCAGCAGCGGTACAACGGCACCTTGCGGAACATGTTGCGGCAAACGGGGGTTTTTGCTGCCCCTTGTCATCGTTGTCATCATGCATTCGCGTGCTGGTTGCAGCACCGGAGCCGAGCGCCCGCAGCGGGAGTAAGGCAGACGCGGCTTCACGCGCCATGATTGGAGCGTAAATCGGCCGTCTTCGTCCTCCATATTGCAGCTGAGACATTCCAATGGAGGTTTCACATGACAAGCTACGCTGCGTCTTTTCGTCTCGCCGCCCTCGTTGCAGGCTTAGGCGGCGTGCTTGCTGTCGCCGCGCCCGCTCAGGCGCGCGAATCATTTTCCTTTGGATATACGGACGGCCGCTCAGGCCTGAGCCTAGGCATCGACGACGGTCGCGGACGTTACGTCGATGACTACCGGGGCCGCGACGGCCGGCGTGGCTGGGATCGTGACCACAGGCGTGACCGGCACTGGGACAGCCGCGCCCGGCGCTACGTAGCCCCGCCGTACTACTATTACCCGCCGCCGCCGGTGTGGTACGCGCCCCCGCCCCCGCCGCGGTACTACGATTATCGCTACTAGAGCCTAGGCAAAGAAAAACGGGCGGAAGGAAACTTCCGCCCGTTGATTTTCTTGGCGCGAACGCTGGTTAGGTCAGGCTCAGCTGCCAGCAGACGCCGAAGCGGTCCTGTATCCAGGCGAACTGGCGGGCAAAGATATAGGCCCCCAGCGGCATAAAGGCGGTACCGTCACGGCCAAAGGCCTCCGCCAGCTCGGTGATCTGCTTGTCCGAGCTGCACTCAACAAAGATCGAGATCGAGGGCGTGAAGCTGAAGTCGTGCTCGACCGGGCTGTCCATGCAGCGGAAGGTCTGGCCGGCGATAGTGAAGCTGGCCTGCTTAATCTTGCCGGCACTGGCCGCCTGCTCCGCCCCATAGCGGTCGACGGCGACGATTTTGCCGTCGGCGAACAAGGAGACGTAGAAGCTCATGGCCTCTTCGGCGTTGCCGGTGAACATGAGAAGCGGGGTAATGCTGGTTGCCACGATGATATCTCCGAGAAGCAGTCTTGATTTGCCGGCAGCCTAGGCTAGGGTTAAAAGCCTGCTGCGCCGCCTCAGCGCAACTTCGCTTTAGCGGCATCGGCGGTCAAGGGCGATTAGCTCAGTTGGTAGAGCGCCTCCTTTACACGGAGGATGTCGGCGGTTCGAGTCCGTCATCGCCCACCAGCCCCTCGCGGGAGCGCCCAGGCCGCCCCTAAAAGGCAGGCGGGCCCCCAAAAGAAAAGTGCCGGCCCTGACGGAGGCCGGCACTTCCTGCATTCTAGCCGAAGCTTTAGACGTTTACGGCGTCTTTCAGGGCCTTACCGGCCGAGAATTTCGGACGCTTAGACGCTGGAATCTTGATCTTTTCGCCGGTGCGCGGATTGCGGCCTTCGCTAGCGGCGCGCGTGGCGACGGCAAACGTGCCGAAACCGACCAGACGAACTTCGTCGGCCTTCTTCAGCGCGTTGGTGATTGAATCCAGAACGCAGTCGACCGCTTTCGTCGCGTCGGCCTTCGACAGGCTCGCCGTTTCCGCGACCTCCGCGATCAAATCGTTTTTATTCATATGCGACCCCTTGATGAGTTTTGCGAGTGAGAGTGTTTGTTTGAATGTGGTGTGTGAAGTGTGGGCAGTCCGGCGACCCCTGACCGGTCAGCGTGTCTGTTTGTTTGTCGCGTGTCCGATGGAAAACCGGTTTCCACTTTTCCTGAACACGCTCCAAGGCGCGCTGCACCGCCAATCTTTCCACCTTTTGCCGGCTGTGCGCGCGAAGTGTATGACGCGATTTTCGCGGGCGTCAATGCGATAAACGCCCATTTTTGGCGGTTTTTAGGGGATAAATGACCTGAATCGGCGGTTTGAACGCGCTTTATGACAGTAGTCGGCGGACGCGGCTTATGACAACGGCGGATGCCGCATCATCTGTATGCAACATCCGCCGAGTCTATTTTCGATGCGCGTGATGCGCCGGCTCAGTGAGTCAGCAGCGGCTCTTCGTCGGCTTCACTCTCGGCCGGCTTCGGCGGACGAACTTCTTCCTCGAGATCGTCCTTCAAGATCGGCACGAGCGGATTGACCAAGGCCAACGACAACACTTCATCAACAGTCGTCACCGGCACGATCTTGAGATCGCGTTTGACGTTGTCGGGAATCTCTTCGAGGTCCTTTTCGTTTTCCTTCGGGATCAGCACGGTGGTCAGGCCGCCGCGCAAGGCCGCCAGCAGCTTTTCCTTTAGGCCGCCGATGGGCAGGACACGGCCACGCAAGCTGATTTCGCCTGTCATGGCGACGTCCTTGCGCACCGGATTGCCGGTGAGCGCCGAGACGATTGACGTGCACATGGCCACGCCCGCCGACGGGCCGTCTTTCGGGGTCGCCCCCTCGGGAACGTGGAGGTGTATATCGTGCTTTTCGAAGAACTTAGAGCGGATGCCGAAGACCCGGGCCCGGCTGCGCACGTAGGAGCGCGCGGCCTGGATGGATTCCTTCATCACGTCGCCCAGTTTACCGGTCAGCGTTACACCGCCCTTGCCCGGCATGATGACCGCTTCGATTGACAGCAACTCGCCGCCCACTTCGGTCCAGGCCAGACCGGTGGTGACACCGACCAGATCCTCGCGTTCGGCCTGGCCGAAGCGATACTTCTGGATGCCGGCAAACTTCTTCAGGTTCCGCTGCGTGACGGTCACTTTCTTCAGTTTGCGCAGAATGATTTCCTTGGTCGCTTTGCGGGCCAGGTTGGCCAGTTCGCGCTCGAGGTTACGCACGCCGGCTTCGCGGGTGTAGTAGCGGCAGAGATCGCGCACGGCATCGTCCGAGACGCTCCACTCGGTCTTCTTCAGGCCATGGGCGCCGAACTGCTTCGGAATCAGGTGACGCTTGGCGATGGCGACCTTCTCGTCTTCGGTGTAACCCGACAGACGGATGATCTCCATGCGGTCCAGAAGCGGCTGGGGCATGCGCAGCGTGTTCGCCGTGGTGATGAACAGTACGTCGGACAGGTCATAGTCCACTTCCAGGTAGTGATCCTGGAAGGTCGAGTTCTGTTCGGGGTCCAGCACTTCGAGCAGCGCGGACGACGGATCGCCGCGCCAGTCGGCGCCCAGCTTGTCGATTTCGTCGAGCAGGAAAAGCGGGTTCGAGGTCTTGGCCTTCTTCATGCCCTGAATAATCTTGCCGGGCATGGACCCGATATAGGTGCGCCGGTGACCGCGGATTTCGGCTTCGTCACGCACGCCGCCCAAGGAGACGCGCACGAACGAGCGTCCCGTCGATGAGGCGATCGAACGGCCCAGCGAGGTTTTGCCGACGCCCGGCGGTCCGACCAGACACAGGATCGGGCCTTTGACTTTTTTCGTGCGGCTTTGCACGGCCAAGTACTCGACGATGCGTTCCTTGACCTTCTCGAGGCCATGGTGGTCCTTGTCGAGCTGGGCCTTGGCCTTCTTCAGATCGATGAGCACGCGCGAACGCTTCTTCCACGGAATGGCCGTCAGCCAGTCGAGGTAGTTGCGCACGACGGTGGCTTCCGCCGACATCGGGCTCATGCTCTTGAGCTTCTTCAGCTCAGCCATGGCCTTGTCGCGGGCCTCCTTGGACATCTTGATCTTCTTGATCTTCTCTTCGTACTCGGAAGCCTCGTCGCGGCCTTCCTCGTTTTCGCCCAGCTCGCGCTGAATGGCCTTCATCTGCTCATTCAAATAGTACTCGCGCTGGGTCTTCTCCATCTGGCGCTTTACACGATTCCGGATACGGCGCTCGACCTGCAGCACGCTGATCTCGGATTCCATGAAGCCATAAATGCGCTCAAGACGTTCGGAAACGGTTTTGACCTCGAGCAGTTCCTGCTTCTCGGCGATCTTCAGGGTCAGATGCGAAGCAACGGTATCAGCCAGCTTCGAGGCGTTCTCGATCTGGTTCACCGACACCAAAACTTCGGGCGGTATTTTTTTGTTGAGCTTGATGTACTGCTCGAACTGCGACACCACGGACCGCGCGAGGGCTTCGAGTTCCTTTTCCTCTTCTTTCGGCTCATCAAGAAATTCAGCCGAAGCTTCGAAGAAGGATTCGTTTTCCTTGTAGCCGGTGATGCGCGCGCGCTGGCCGCCCTCGACCAGCACCTTCACCGTGCCGTCGGGCAGCTTCAAGAGCTGCAGCACCGTCGAGACGGTGCCCACATCGTAAATGTCTTTGGATGACGGATCGTCCTGCGACGCGTCTTTCTGGGCTACGAGCAGGATCTGCTTGTCGTCGGCCATCACGTCTTCGAGCGCGCGCACGGATTTCTCGCGGCCGACAAACAGCGGCACGATCATGTGCGGGAAAACAACGATGTCCCTTAAAGGCAGAACCGGGAAAAATTGGCCTTTAGCAGTATCCACCACGTACCTCTTTCAGGGCCGAAGCGTGCTTTTTCGACCACATATTGAACACGAACATAGTAACGAACGATGCTCGTTAAAGTTGCTGAAAATCGACAGTTCTACAGCCGCCGATTCTCGATGATCAGCTTAGCGCACGGACTAAAGATAGGATATGCCGCAGTTGTGGCAAGGCCTTGACGGAATTTACCGTCAGGATTGTGTCTACGCTGGGGCGCTTATATCGCCGCGGCGGTCAGCATAGATAAACAAGGGCTTAGCGCGGCCCTCGGCAACCTCGCCGTTGACGACGACCTCTTCCACGCCCTCGAGTCCCGGCAGATCAAACATGGTGTCGAGCAGGATGCCTTCCATGATCGAACGCAAGCCGCGCGCGCCGGTTTTACGGGCGATCGCTTTACGCGAGACGACCTTGAGGGCGTCTTCGGTGAAGGTCAGGTGCACGTTCTCCATGTCGAACAGGCGCTGGTACTGCTTGGCCAGCGCGTTCTTCGGACGCGTGAGAATGTCGATGAGCGCGCTTTCGTCCAGGTCCTCGAGTGTCGCGAGGATCGGCAGGCGTCCGACGAATTCGGGAATCAAGCCGTACTTCAGCAGATCTTCCGGTTCCACTTCACGCAGGATCGCGCCGGTCTGGCGTTCGTCGGCAGACTTCACGTCGGCACCGAAACCGATGGAGGTGCCGCGGCCGCGCTGACCGATGATCTTCTCGAGGCCGGCGAAAGCGCCGCCGCATATGAAGAGTATGTTGGTGGTGTCGACCTGCAGAAATTCCTGCTGGGGATGCTTGCGCCCGCCTTGCGGCGGCACGGAGGCGACCGTGCCTTCCATGATCTTGAGCAAGGCCTGCTGCACACCCTCGCCCGACACGTCGCGGGTGATCGACGGGTTGTCGGATTTGCGGCTGATTTTGTCGATTTCATCGATATAAACGATGCCGCGCTGGGCGCGTTCGACATTGTAATCGGCCGCCTGCAGCAGCTTCAGAATGATGTTCTCGACGTCTTCGCCGACGTAACCAGCCTCAGTCAACGTCGTCGCATCCGCCATCGTGAACGGCACGTCCAGGATACGCGCAAGAGTTTGCGCGAGCAGGGTCTTGCCGCAACCGGTGGGTCCAATCAGCAGGATGTTGGACTTCGAGATTTCGACTTCGGCGTTCTTGGTGGTGGCCGAGAGGCGCTTGTAGTGGTTATGCACCGCCACCGACAGCACGCGCTTGGCGTGGTTCTGGCCGATGACGTAATCGTCGAGGACCTTGAGGATGTCGCGCGGCGTCGGAACACCTTCGCGCGAGCGCACGAGGTTGGTCTTGTTCTCTTCGCGGATGATGTCCATGCACAGCTCGACGCATTCATCGCAGATGAATACGGTCGGGCCCGCGATAAGCTTGCGGACCTCGTGCTGGCTCTTTCCGCAGAAGGAGCAATACAGGGTGTTCTTAGAATCGCCGCTGGACGACTTTGTCATTACCTACTCCACCGGACTCCATAGCCTCAAATGGGCGGGGCGGTCCGGTCCCAATACTATATCTCGTATGTTAACCGAGCCTTTCCATCGGGCACAACCTCGAACCATTGCGCAACGGCTATGCATTCGCAGCAGAGCCCCCGTGTTAAGGCGGATTTGTTTGGCCGGGCAGCTGTTTCTGGGCCCCCGGCTGGCCGCGCAGCCCCGGAAAGGTGGTCCGATCGACCTTCCCTAACCCGGGGTTGACGCGCTTTGTAACGCGAAATCGAGGCCGTTTAAGTCGACGACGGCCCGATCTGAGTTTCTTTACCTTCGCCGGTCTTCGGGCGTTCCTTCACGACGTGGTCGATCAGGCCAAAGGTCTTGGCCTCTTCGGCGGACATGAAGTTGTCGCGGTCCATGGCTTTTTCGATGGCCTTCAAAGTCTGGCCGGTGTGGTCGACGTATATCTGGTTCAGACGTGACCTGAGGCTCAGGATCTCACGCGCCTGGATCTCAATGTCCGAGGCCTGACCCTGGAAGCCACCCGAGGGCTGATGGATCATGATGCGCGCGTTGGGCAGCGCGTAGCGTTTGTTCTTGGCGCCGGCACAAATCAGCAACGAGCCCATGGAGGCCGCCTGTCCCGTGCAGACTGTCGACACGTCGCAGCGGATGTACTGCATGGTGTCGTAGATCGCGAGACCCGAGGTCACCACGCCGCCCGGCGAGTTGATGTAGAAGCTGATGTCCTTAGACGGGTTTTCTGCTTCGAGGAACAGCAACTGGGCGCAGATCAGCGAGGCCACGCCGTCATGCACCTGACCCGTCAGGAAGATGATGCGCTCTTTCAGGAGGCGCGAATAAATGTCGTAGGCGCGCTCGCCGCGGTTGGTCTGCTCAACCACCATGGGCACGAGGCTGTTGTTATAGACTTCGAACGGATCGCGATCTCTCATGTTTTCACCTGATATGGCCTGCGGCGGGGCTACCGCAGGCGGCCCCTTTGGAGCTTCTAACATAAGCGATAAATGCGGCCCCGCAAGCGCGGGGACTGCAACAGCCTAGACCGTTAACGTCCTAGGGACGTTAACCTTATTCTTCAGTCTTCTTGGCCTTGGCTTTTTTCTTCTTCGGCTTCTCGTCCTTGGAGACGCCGGCGGTCTCTTCATCATCCGGATCGGTCAGCAGCTCCTCGAGGGAGACTTCCTGATCGGTGATCTTGGCTTTGGTGAAGATGAAATCGACCACTTTCTCTTCGAAGATCGGCGCACGGAGCGATTCCAGGGCCTGCGGGTTCTTCTGGTAGAACTCGAACACCGCCTGTTCCTGACCGGGGTAGCGCATGGCTTCCTGGGTCATCGCACGGCCCAGGTCGTCCTGAGAGACCTGGACGCCGTTCTTCTGGCCAATATCCGACAGCAAGAGGCCAAGGCGCACGCGGCGCTCTGCAATGGAGCGGTATTCAGCCTTAAGTTCATCTTCGCTTTTGCCGGCGTCTTCCGGATCGAGCTGGCCCGACTTCATGACCTGGTCCATCTGGCGCCAGATGGCGTCGAACTCGACGTCGACCATGCCGTTGGGCACCGGGAACGTGTGGCCTTCGGCCAGCTTGTCGAGCAACTGGCGCTTGATCCGCAGGCGCGAGGCCTGGTCGTGGTTCTGCTGGATGAAGGCGCGCAGGCGATCCTTCAGCGACTGGGCGCTGGTATCACCCAGCTGGGTCGCGAGTTCGTCGTTCAGTTCCGGGACCTTGAATTCCTTGAGTTCCTTGACGTCGACTTTGAACTCGGCCGCTTTGCCGGCCAGGTCCTTGGAGCCGTAGTCTTCGGGGAACGTCACTTTCACGGTGACGCTATCGCCGGCCTTCGCGCCCTTCAGCTGGTCTTCGAAGCCTGGAATATAAGAGCCCGAGCCGATTTCGATGGTCGCGTCCTTCGCCTTGCCGCCTTCGAATTCGACACCGTCGATCGAGCCGACGAAATCGACCACAACCGCATCGCCTTCCTTGGCGGCGCGGCTTTCGGTGACGGTCTCGGTGGTGCGGCGGCTTTTGAGGAAGTCGGCGACCGAGCGGTCCATCTCTTCGTCGGTGACGGGCGAGACCGGGCGGTTCAATTCGATGTTTTCGAAGTCGGCGCCGGTGATCTCGGGCAGCACTTCGAGCTTCACGGAGAATTCCAGGTCCTTGCCTTCTTCGAAGGTGACGAGTTCGACCTTCGGCTGCATGGCGGGCTTAAGGGCCTTTTCGGCCAGGGCCGCCTGGGTGGATTCATTGATGGTGTTCTCAAGGATCTCGCCGCGCACGGACTGGCCGAAGCGGGTGCGCAGGAGCTTCATAGGCACCTTGCCAGGGCGGAAGCCCGGCATGTTCACGGTGCGGCCGACTTCCGTCAGGCGCGAGACGACGCGCTGTTCGATAGACGTCGCCGGGATCACGACGTTGAATTCGCGGGCTAGGCCGTCGGTGTTTTTGTCGATGACTTGCATAATTGACTCGTGATCCCGTTGATCGTTGGTGGGTTGATCGAAAGTTCGTCAGGTCGCGGTCTCGGAGCGCCGTAGCCTTGGTGCGGGTGAAGGGACTTGAACCCCTACGTCCTTACGGACACGAGAACCTAAATCTCGCGTGTCTACCAATTCCACCACACCCGCCGAAAACAGCGGGCACGCAGCCTAACCGGCCTCCCAGCCGCCAGCTGCGCACCTAAAAAAGGATGCGGTAGATAGCCAATAACCTGCCCCCGGATCAAGCCCGTTCGGCCCATTTGGCCCCCCGGCGGCACGAATAGACGGATTTATAGGGATTTCAGCACTTTGGGCAGCTCTTCGGGCAGGTCTTCGGCGATCAATCCCCGGCCAAAACGGCTTGCTGCAGCGCCGTGCAACCAAACGCCGGCGCAGGCGGCCTCCCAGCCGAGCATGCCCTGGACCAGAAGGCCCAGGATTATGCCGGCCAGAACGTCCCCCGATCCGCCGGTCGCGAGCCACGGCGGGGCGTTGTCGGCGATGGCCGCCCGGCCGTCCGGGGCCGCCACGACGCTGTCAGGGCCTTTGAAGACGACCACGGCGCCGCTGGCCGTTGCGGCGGCGCGGGCCCGGGCGAGCTTGCCGCCCTCGGCAAATCCAGCCCCTTTGAACAGGCGTGCGAACTCGCCGTCGTGGGGTGTCATGACGACGGGGGCTGATTGGCGGCGGATTGCGGTGAACAGCTGTTGGGGGTCGTCTTCGAAACTGGCGAGCGCACCAGCATCCAGAACCACCGCGCGATTGGCGGCCAGGACTTTCAGCACGCGCATGGCGGTGTCCGGGCCGGGCGCAGCACCGGGCCCGATCAGCACTCCGTTGCGGCGTTTGTCGGCGAGCACTGTATCGAGGTCTTCCAGCGTATCGACGGCGTGCACAAAAGCCCCGGCAGCATCAGCGGCATAAAGCTGGAAGGCGGCTTGCGGCACGGCGAAGGTCAACAGGCCGGCCCCTGCCCTGCGCGCACCGCGCGCTGCGAGACGCGCCGCACCGCTCATCAATGCACTGCCGACCACGACGCCATGGCCGCGCACGTATTTGTGGTCTTTCCAATGAGGCGCCGGCAGCGTCCAGACACCGGGGCGGTTGCGCAGGGTTTTGGGGGCTATGGCCGTCAACACGCCGTCAGGAATGCCGATGTCGGCAATGCTGACCTCACCGCACAGATCGCGTCCCGGGAACAAGAGATGCGCCGGCTTGAGACGAAAGAACGTCACCGTCAGCGCGCAGCGGGGTGCGACACCCAGGACCAGGCCGCTATCGCCTTGCACGCCGCTCGGCACGTCGATGGCGACGCAGCTGAGTTGATCAGCAGTGATGCGTTCGATCACCGCACGCGCCACGCCGTCGAGCGGCCGGCTTAGACCCGCGCCGAACAGAGCGTCGATCACCAGCGGCTGTCCGTCCAGCAGATCGACGGAGAGCGCATGGACCGTGCCGCGCCAGCGCGCAGCACTTGCGGCGGCGTCGCCCTTCAGCTCGGCTACAGACCCCAGCAGCCCCAGACGCACCGGCCAGCCAGCTTCGGCCAGCAACCGGGCCGCGACAAATCCGTCGCCGCCATTATTGCCTGGTCCGCAGAGGATGGTGACCGGCTGGGGCATGAAGCGCGTCTGTACCAGCCGCGCAACAGCTAATCCCGCCGCCTCCATCAGGTCCAGGCTAGGAACGCCGGCGGCTGCGGCAGCTTTGTCGGCGGCGTACATTTCGGCCACCGACAGGACGGCATGAACATTAGGCGCAGCAGTCATTCGTCTTTGGGCCTTCTGGCGAAGTCGGGTCATCGACTATACCTTGGCTATATGAACGTGACGCACAGAAATCAAATGAGTGGCCCGTGAAGGTTGTTGTTTTAGGTGCGGGTGTGGTCGGCACGGCCACGGCTTACTTCCTGGCCCAGGACGGCCATGAAGTAACGGTGCTCGACCGCCAGCCAGCGCCGGGCCTGGAAACCAGCTTTGCCAACGGCGCGCAGATTTCCGCCTGCCACGCCAAGCCCTGGGCCGCGCCCCACATGCCGGCGCAGGCTTTTCTGTGGATGTTCAAGCCCGATGCGCCGCTGTTGTTTCGCCCCTGGCGCTGGGACCCGTCGTTGTGGAGTTGGGGCCTGAAGTTCCTGCGCAATTGCACCGACGCGCGCTTGACGGTCAACATGGAGCGCACGCTGCGCGTCGCCTTGTACAGCCGCGCGGTGTTAAAGGCCCTGCGCCAGAAGACCAACATCCATTACGACCAGCTTACCCAGGGCATTCTGCACATCTACCGCACCGCTGCTGAATTCGCCGAGGGCCGCCATACCGCTGCGCAACTAGCCGCCCTCGGATTGCCGCAAGATGTTCTGAGTCCGGCGGACTGCCTGCAGGTCGAGCCGGCGTTGGCCCACGCCGCCAAGCACGACCTGGTCGGCGGTCTGCTGAGCCCGGAAGACGAAAGCGGCGATGCGCAACGCTTCACCACCGAACTCGCCAAATTGGCCGCCGCCCGCGGTGTGCGGTTTCGCAACACCGTGACCATCAAGCACATCGAAGATGACGGCCGCCGCATCACGCGCGTGGTGACGGATCAGGGCGACGAGGTCGCAGATGCTTATGTGCTGGCGCTGGGCAGCTACAGCCCACACCTCGCCCGCGATATCGGATTAGAGCTGCCGATCTATCCGGCCAAGGGCTATTCCATTAGCGTTGAGATCGAGAATCCCGCCGCGGCCCCGACCGTCAGCATCACCGATGAAACCAACTTCATGGTGTTCTCGCGCCTTGGCAATCGTCTGCGCGTAGCCGGCACGGCTGAACTGGCGGGCTGGAACACCGGACTTGATCCACGCCGCGTGGAGCCTCTGGTGCGTAATGCCAGGAGCCTTTTTCCCGACGCTGCGCCCTACACCGACCTCAATCCTTGGAGCGGCCTGCGGCCTGCGACGCCCGATTCCGTGCCGATCCTGGGGACGACGCGCTACAGCAACCTCTTCCTGAATACCGGCCACGGCACCTTAGGCTGGACCATGGCTTGCGGCTCTGGCCGCATCATCGCCGACCTTATTTCCGGACGCCGGCCCGAGATCGATATCGACGGCTTGGGGCTAGAGCGGTTCTAGGCCTTGGCGAGCCACGCCAACACATCAGCGGCATCGCGGTCCGGCGGAAACACCGGATAGAACATATGCACGACAATGCCATTCTGAATGACCAGCTTGCAGCGCTTGAGCAATGTCATGCCGGCAACGTCGTTATAGCGACAAGGCCGGGGGAACGTTGCCGTAGCCGCAGTCGCATTCGTCGGAGGGTTTGGACAGCCGCGCCACCAAGGGCGACCCTTTGACGCGGGGGTCGCTGGCTTCCCAGCGGAATTCGGCGTCGCATTTACCGCAGACCTGTTTCGGCGGCAGCTGCGGCGCACTGTGTCCGTTCGGCTTCGGCGGCATGGAGGCACCCTTTAAATGACCCTGCGCCTTGATTGTACACGAAAACGCCCCAAATTGCGCGTGTGTCGAGGCGGGGGTAGTGTCGCGCGATGCACATTGTCCTGCGCCCCGCCCGCGACGACGATTTCGCCTTCTGCTGGGCGATGTATGCGGCGGAAGGTGCCTGGATGATTCACAGCATGAACCTGGACCTTGGCGTGCAGGCCGGAAAATTCCGCGACAGTTGGAAGGCCGACGAGACGCGCATCATCGCCTCGGCCGGCAAAGATGTGGGCTGGCTGCAATGCCGTATGCAGGATGGAGGCTTGTACCTGGCACAGATCTTTGTCGACACCACCCTGCAGAACCGCGGCATCGGCACGCAGGTCTTGAAGGTGGTTCTGAAGGACGCGATTGCAGCCGGCCAGGCCGTTACGCTGGGCGTCGTGCACAACAACCCGGCGGTTCGGCTGTACAAGCGCCTGGGCTTTTACGTCACCGGCCAAGACGAACGTGAATACCGTATGCGGCGCGAGCCTGACGTGGCCGCGCCGATTGGAAACTTAAGGGCATAACGTGGCATTGGGAT
>CANJPG010000009.1 GCA_947476065.1 Fidelibacterota bacterium | reverse complement strand
CGTATTGGCCGCGTTTGCTGCGCTGGCGGCCGGGCGCCAGCTTGGAAATGATGAACAGCGGGTTTTCCTGGCTGTGGCGAAAAACCATGAAGCTGGCGGCGTCGCTGCCGAGGTGGATGGCGTAGTCGCGCCATTCGCCCTTGCTGACGCGCGTTGCGTAAAGGCCCAAGAGGCCGTTCAGTTCAGCACGGGTAAAGTGAAGGTACGGGGGCTTGCGCCGGTGGTCCGAGAGTCGAACTACCGCAGACATGAGGCCTACCAAATCGCGACATCACGGCGCATGACAGTATCATTTCAGACCGGCCCCATCTGATCAAGCGCCTGATCAAGCGGAAGTGCCAAAATGCTTAGTAACCCGAGGAGCCGAGGGCCTGGTTCTTGCGGTCGGGGTCGGGCCGGTCGAAGCAGTTGGGCCCGCCCAAAGTGGCGTAACAATAGCGGCTGACCTGCTCGACGCCTTGGCCAGGCGGCCGGTTGGTACAGGCAAAGTCGGCAAGTTTGCCTTCCATATGGGTGCATTGAGCCCCTATGGCCTGGGCATAGATGGTGTCTGGGTCGCCGGCGCAGCCGGTCAGGGCTATCGCCGCCAGACCCATAAAACCGCCAAGTGCCAGACGCGAAACCATCGCCAAACCCCATTAAGGCCAATAAACCCAGTCTCCCGGAGAGCGGTTAATAAACCCTAAAATTGGCCTCCCGGAGGGGTCAAAACCGGCCATTTTCCCGGCTTTTTGGCGGTATGCGGGCCAGGCCAGCGGAATTGCCTTATGCCCCTCAACTCATTATATGTTCGGGCACGTTTCCCAGCCCGGAACCCAGCCCTGAGACCCGGCCAGCGAACGAGGCCAAGGAATGGGGTGGCGCAGGCCCGGTATGCCCGGTGTCTGTGGCGCGTTTTCGGCTCCGCGAGATAAAGGACTTTCCGTTGAACAAGGTTAGAGACGCCGTTCCGGCGAAGGTCGACGCTAAGGCCAAGAAGGCTCCGGCGGAAGACATCGATCCCGAATTCGAAGGCTTGATGTCGGAGATCGAAACCGATCTGCGCGCCGACGAATTCAAGAAGATCTGGAAAAGCTACGGCAACCTGATCATCGCCCTGGTGATGGCGCTGGTTCTGGGCGTGACCGGCTTCCAGCTGTACCGCCAATACGAAACCAGACAGCGCGAAGCCGCTGGCCGCCGCTACGAAACGGCGATCAAGTCTGCCGAGGCCGGCAAACGCGACGAGGCCATCACCCAATTGAGCGAGGTCATCAAGGACGGCGGTGGCTATGGCTCGCTGGCGCGTCTCAGTCAGGCGGCCCTGCAGATCGAAAAGAGCGACGTCGACGGCGCCGTCGCCAACTACAAGGCCCTGGCCGCCGACCCAAAGGCCGACCCAATTTTTCGCGACCTGGCCACGCTGCTGCGTGTGCTGCACAGCCTCGACCGCGAGGACCCCAAGACGCTGGAGGCGGCGCTGACGCCGCTGGCCAGTCCCAACAACGCGTTCAATCTCTCGGCTCTCGAACTCCAGGCGCTGCTGGCCGCCAAGCAAGGCGATACCGACCGGGCCATCAAGACCCTGGCCCAGGTTTCCACCGACCCCATGACGCCCACCAACATGCGCGAGCGCGCCGAGGATCTGACCAAGCTCTATCAGTCGGGCATCATGCCGGCGCCGCCCGCAGCGCCTACACTGCCGGCTGCGGCGCCCGCGGTGGCTCCGGCGCCTGCTGCGCCCGCTGCCCCGGGACCCGCGAAACCCTGAGCGTACACGTCGCCATTCAGTTTGAAGGTTAATGTAGTTTCATGATCCACCTCCGGCGCAGTGTTGTTCTTCCGCTTTTGGCCGCGGCCATCCTCGGCCTTTCGGGCTGCGATACCGTCAGCAACTTGTTCACCTCCTCGGACAAGGACAAACTGCCGGGCACGCGCATCTCGGTGCTGGCGCTCGAGCGCGAACTGCGCCCCAACGCAGAATCCGTGGACACGCAGATCATCCTGCCGCGCCCCGAAGACACCGCGGTATGGCCGGGCGCGGGCGGCCTGTCGCATCACGCCATGCATCACCTGATGATCAACGACGCGCCCAAGCGCGTCTGGACGGTCAGCGCCGGCGAAGGCTCGGGCCTGCGCAATCGTGCGTTCGCCGAGCCAGTGGTCGGCGACGGCAAGATTTACACCCTCGATGCCGACGGCATCGTCATGGCTTTCGACGTCACCAACGGCAAACGCCTGTGGCGCATCAAGACCGCGCCCAAGGTCGAGGAAGACAACGCCTTCCTGGGCGGCGCGCTGTGTCTTGAAGCCGGCAAGCTGTTCATCACCTCGGGCGCTGCCCAGGTGTTGGCCGTTGATGCCAACACCGGCAAGGAAATCTGGCGTACGCCGGTGGCAACACCGCTGCGCGCTGCGCCCACCGTCAACGCCGGGCGCGTCTTCGTCATCACTGTCGAGAACGAAGTCGTGGCCCTGGCCGCCGATACCGGCCGTAAATTGTGGAACTACTCGGGTTCGCCCGCGCCAACCGTGCTGTTGGGCGGCGCTGCTCCTGCCGTCGACGGCGGCGTGGTCGTTGCCGCCATGTCCAGCGGCGAACTCGTGGCGCTGCGCAGCGACAACGGCTCGGTGCTCTGGAACGAAACCGTGGTCGCCGTGCGCCGCACCGAAGCCGCCGCCAGCCTGCCCGATATCGCCGCCCGCGCCGTCATCGACAAAGGCCGCGTCTATGCCGTGGGCCAATCAGGCGTGCTCGCCGCCGTTGATTTGCGCACAGGTCGTCGCCTCTGGGATGTGCCCGTGGCCGGCATTTACGAGCCTTGGATTGCCGGCGACTTCCTCTTTGCCATTACGCTGGACAGCGAAGCCGTCTGCATCGACGCGCGCTCGGGCCGCATTCTGTGGGTCACGCAGCTGCCGCGCTTTGAAGATGAAAAGGCCCGCAAGGGCCGTATCGTCTGGGCCGGTCCCGCTTTGGTCAGCGACCGCCTGATCCTGGTCAGTTCCAACAGCGAAGCCTTGTCGGTCTCGCCCTACTCGGGCGCGGTGCTGGGCAAGATCGAACTGGCCGAGCCGTCATCGCTGTCGCCGGTCTTCGCCAACGCCTCGATGTACTTGCTCGACGACGACGGCGACCTCTCGGCCTACCGTTAGGCCGCCGGAATGACCAAAGCGCGTCCCAATAAGGCCGTCCGCAAGGCCGGGCCGCGCTCGGCCAAGGGCTACAAGACCGTCAAGTATCCGAAGAAGAAGTACATCTCGAAGGCCAAGGGCGCCGAGATGGCGGAGCGCGAAGCCCGCCAGAAGAATCCGAGCCAGAAGCCTGCGCCAAAAGTCATTCATAAGGCCGCGCCCGCGCGCAAGCCCAACCGCGCCCATCACCAGCCCGACCACAAGCCCAAGACCCTGACGGATGAGGAACTAGCCTTCGCCGAAAACGAAGCGCTGCCGCCGCCGCTGAAAGTGCCGATGTTCACCGTCGCCATCGTCGGGCGTCCCAATGTCGGCAAATCGACGCTGTTCAATCGCTTGGTGGGCCGCCGCGAGGCCTTGGTCCATGACCGCCCGGGCGTCACCCGCGACCGGCGCAAAAGCATCGGCAATCTCGCCGGGCTCGTGTTCACCGTTATCGATACCGCCGGCTACGAAGACGCCTCCATCGACACCATGGAAGGTCAGATGCGCCGCCAGACCGAAAAGGCGGTGGAAGAAGCCGACGTCGCCTTGATGCTGATCGACGGGCGCGCCGGCGTCATGCCGCTCGACAAACACTTCGCCGACCTCTTGCGCAAGTCCCAGACACCCATCGTGCTGGTGGCCAACAAATGCGAGGGCAAGGGCCAGGACGCCACGCTGTACGATGCCTTCGCCCTCGGCATGGGCGAGCCCTTGCCGATCTCCGCCGAACACGGCCAGGGCCTAGACCACCTCTATCGCGCGTTGATGGGCTTTGCCCCGCCCGGCATGCTCGACCAGGACGACGATGCGCCGCCGCCCCCCAATGCCGCGCGCGAGCGGCCCTTGCAACTCGCCATCATCGGCCGGCCCAATACCGGCAAGTCCACGCTGATCAATCGCCTGATTGGTGAGGAGCGCATGCTGGTCGGCCCCGAGCCCGGTGTGACGCGCGATTCCATCCCGGTGGACTGGGAATACAAAGGCCGCAAAATCCGTCTGGTCGATACCGCCGGCGTGCGCAAGCGCGCCAAGGTCACCGACGCCGTCGAGAAGCTGTCGGTCGGCGAGACCTTCGAGACCATCAAGATGGCCGAGGTCGTCGTGCTGGTGGTCGATGCCGACGCGGTGCTCGACAACCAGGAACTCACGCTCGCCCGCCACGTCATTGACGAAGGCCGCGCCCTGGTCATCGCCATCAACAAGTGGGACGTGGTCAAGGAAAAGCGCCGCGCCATGGAAACCCTCGACGAACGTCTCAGGGATTCCATGGCCCAGGTGAAGAACATCCCCACCGTCACCATCTCGGGCCTTACCGGCCACCGCGTCGATACGCTGATGGAAGAAGTGTTCAAGGTGCACGAGACCTGGAACAAGCACCTGGCCACGTCGCCGCTCAACCGCTGGCTCGCCGCCGCCACCCAGGCGCACCCGCCGCCGCTCTCCAGCCACAAGCAGCGCATTAAACTCCGCTATATGACCCAGGTGAAGACGCGCCCGCCGACCTTCGTGATCTTCTCGACCCGCGCCGGCGACTTGCCCGAAGCCTATATGCGCTACCTAGCGAACGGCATCCGCGACACCTTTGGGCTGGATGGTGTGCCGATCCGCATCCACCTCCGGAAGCCGAAGAATCCGTTTGAGGATGAGAAGTAGTCGATAACGCACCAGGGCCGCTCCATTTCTGAAGCGGCCCCAGCGTCCTCCCGGCCCTCGACTCTCGAAGCCGCCGGTATCTCCGAAGTCTTATTGAATCACCACCAGCAGATCCTCGCCGTCGCGTTTCAGGAACAGGGCGGTTTGGCGGTCTGAGCCGTTCAGCGCCGCAGTCAGCTCGTCGGCCGAGTGCACGGGCTTGCGGTTCACGCCCACGACCACGTCGTTGGCGCGCAGGCCGGCCTGCCAGGCGGGGCTGCCTTGCTCAACGTCTTGGACCACCACGCCTTTGTCGCGGCCATTGCCGGCATCGGAGAAGATCGCGCCCTTGACCGCCTCACGCGTCGATTTTTGCGGCTCGAAGGAGGCCTTCTGCGGTTTTTCGGCCGACTTACCGATGGTCACTTTCACCTTCTTCGAGTCACCGCCGCGCAGGACGGTAAGCTCGAGCGTCGTACCGACCGGCGACAGGCCGACGCGGTTGCGCAGCTCCGCCGCGCCGTCGATGGGCCCGCCGTTGATGCCGGTGATGACGTCGCCAGCCTTCAGGCCTGCGCTGTCCGCCGGCGTGCCTTTTTCGACACCGCCGACCAGAGCGCCGCGCGCCTGATCAATGCCCAGGTTTTTCGCCAGCTCCGGCGACATGTTCTGGATCGAGACGCCGATGCGGCCGCGGCTGACGCTGCCCGAGGCGACCAACTGGGCCATGATGCCTTTGGCCATGGAGGTCGGCACGGCAAAGCCGATGCCGACGTTGCCGCCCGAAGGTCCGATGATGGCGGTGTTGATGCCGATCAGCTCGCCCTTGAGATTGACCAGCGCGCCGCCCGAGTTGCCCGGGTTGATGGAGGCGTCGGTCTGGATGAAGTCCTCGTAGCCCTCGATGTTAAGGCCCGAGCGGCCCATGGCCGAGATGATGCCCGAGGTCACGCTTTGGGTTAGGCCAAAGGGATTGCCGACGGCCACCACATAGTCGCCGACTTTCATGTCGTTGGAATCGCCGATGGGCAATTCCGTCAGGTTGTCGGCGTCGATTTTCAGAAGCGCGATGTCGGTGCCCTCGTCGCTGCCGAGCAGCTTGGCCGTCACCTCGCGTTTATCCTTCAGCGTCACCGTGATCTCGGCGGCTTTGTCGATGACGTGATGGTTGGTCAGGATGTAGCCGTGTTTGGCGTCGATGATGACGCCCGAGCCCGACGACATGCGCGGCTTGGCCTGTTGCTGGGGCTGCTGCTGATTGAAGGGGCTGTTGGGGCCCTGGAAGAAGCGGCGCAGCTCGGGGTTCTGCAGAAGCGGGTTGTCCTCGTCGAGGGCGGTCTTTTCGGACTTGCCTTTGACCGAGACGTTGACCACCGCTGGCGTCACGCGTTCGATCAGCGGCGCCAGGGTCGGCATGCCGTCGCGCATAGGGATCGCAGCCTCGGCCTGGGCCACACCGAAGGGGCTCTGGCTCATCAGCGCGACCGGCGCGGTGTCGGTTTTGAAGGTCGAGGAAATCAGCGGTACAGCCAGCGCCAACGCCGCAGCAGCGGCGGCGGCCGGCAGGAAGCGGGAGGAGCGTTTGGTCATGGGATGCACTTACCTTTCAACTTTTTTCTTGTTCGAAGCAGCCGGAATGTTTCAGCAGGGGAGGACAAAAACACCTCACGGCGTCGCGTTGGAATTTTGTCCCAGTGCCCCGATTGTTCAAGCAGCCCTGACAGCGTTGTAATTCATGGCGTCCCGTTCATAACGGCGGAATCCCGCCAAAAGTCGCACGCGGGCAATTGAACTTTCGGTTTTGTAACCCCTGATTTTCACCCGTGCGCCGGCGGTGATGGGATGATCATCGGGAGGATGGCCCATGCTCATCCGCGTCAAGAAAACCTCTGACCCAGCCGCGGGCGACATCACGCCCGAGTCGGTTTACGTAAACCGCCGGCAGTTTATTGCCGCCGCCGGCGCCGCGCTGGGCACGGTAGTAATTGGCGACGTCAAGGCGGGCGATGCCCCGGCCCCTTTTGACGTCTCGCCCGGCTACAGGGTGCAGGTGCGCCCGGGCTATCAAAAGCTGGGGCCCACGGACACGGTGACGATTCCCTTTTCGGTTTTCGCCTACAATAATTTCGCCGAGTTCGGGCCCGAGAAGGGCGACCCCGCCGCCAACTCCGGCAACTTCAACCCGCGCCCGTGGAAGATCGCCGTCGATGGGCTTTGCGCCAAGCCAGGCACGCTGGACCTGGATGACTTTCTCAAGCCCCACACCTTCGAGGACCGCATCTACCGCCTGCGCTGCACCGAGACCTGGTCCATCGTCGTGCCCTGGGTCGGCATTTCACTGGCGGCGGCGCTCAAGCGCTTCGAGCCCCTGGGCAGCGCCAAGTTCGTGCGCTTCGAGACCGTGCTGAGGCCCGCGGAAATGCCCGGGCAGAAAACCTCGGCGCTGGTCTGGCCCTATGTCGAGGGCCTGCGCCTGGATGAGGCCATGCATCCTTTGTCGATGCTGGCCGTCGGCATGTATGGCCAGGTGCTGACCAATCAGAACGGCGCGCCGATCCGTCTGGTGGTGCCGTGGAAGTACGGTTTCAAATCGGCCAAGTCCATCGTGCGCATCAGCTTCACCGAAGTGCAGCCGACCACCTCATGGAACCTACGCATCCCGAACGAATACGGCTTCTGGGCCAATGTAAACCCAAACGTCGATCACGCCCGCTGGTCTCAGGCCAATGAACGGCGCTTGGGCGAGTTCATGCGCCGTCCGACCCTGATGTACAACGGCTACGCCGACGAAGTGGCGTCGATGTATGCCGGCATGGATCTGGTGAAGAATTTCTAGGGCTGGGCTTTAAACAGCTCGCCATTGGCGGTGCAGGACGGCAGCGCCAGTTCGACGAAGATGTCGGTGATGGCTTCGGGCTGCGCGGGCTTGGCCGGATCTTCGCCGGGATAGGCCAGCTTGCGCATCTTGGTTTGCACGGGGCCCGGGTCGATGATGTTGGCGCGCACATTGGTATGGCCGATTTCGTTGGCGTAGAGCTTGACCATGTGTTCAAGCGCCGCCTTGGAGACGGCGTAGGGTCCCCAGTACATACGCGGATCGCGCGCGACCACCGAACTGACAAACATCGCGCGGCCCGCGTCAGATAAGCGCAGCAAGGGATCGAGCGAGCGGATCAGCCGCCAGTTGGCGTGCACGTTGACGTCGAAGATGTCGTTCCACATTTTCGGCGTGTAGTGGCCGATGGGCGACAGTTGGCCCAGGGCGCCGGCGGAGCCCACCAGAATGTCCAGCTTGCCAAAGCGCTCGTGCAGCGCCGCACCGACGCGGTCGATTTTGTCGTAGTCGGTCAGGCTTTCGGCGATCAGCACGGCGGGCGTGCCGGTGATTTTCTTGATTTCGTCGTCGAGTTCTTCAAGGCCGCCCAGGGTGCGGGCAAAGGCGATGACCTGGGCGCCCTCGGCGGCATATTTCAGGGCCACGGCACGGCCAATGCCGCGCGACGCGCCGGTGATCAGCGCGATACGGCCTTCGAGGCGACCACTCATCCGGCTTGCCGTTCTTCGCTGAGCAATGAAAGTTGCTTCGGCTGGCCGCCGGCGTTTTTGTCGGTCAGCGGCAGCGGATAGTCGCCAGTGAAACAGGCGTCGCAATACTGCGGATGGTCCATGTCGCGCTTGGTCTCGCCGACGGCCTTGTACAAGCCATCAATCGAGATGAAGGCGAGGCTGTCGACACCGAGCAAGCTGGCCATGCCGGCCAGGTCGTGCTGGGCGGCCAGCAGCTTGTCGTAGTCCGGCGTGTCGATGCCGAAGAAACACGGATGCGCGGTGGGCGGCGAAGAAATGCGCATATGCACCTCGGTGGCGCCGGCCTGGCGCACCATTTCGACAATCTTGATGGAGGTGGTGCCGCGCACGATCGAGTCATCCACCAGCACCACGCGCTTACCTGCCAGCACTTCTTTGTTCGGGTTGTGCTTGCGTTTGACGCCCAGGTGGCGGGTCTTGTCCGTGGGCTGAATGAAGGTGCGCCCGACGTAGTGGTTACGGATGATGCCGTATTCGAATGGAATGCCCGAGGCCGCCGCAAAGCCCAGCGCCGCCGGCACGCCGGAATCGGGCACCGGCACGACCACATCGACGTCCGCCGGGCTTTCCTTGGCCAGCTGTATGCCGATTTGCTTGCGCACTTCGTAAACGCTGTGGCCTTCGCTGACGCTGTCGGGGCGGGCGAAGTAGATGTATTCGAAAATGCAAAAGCGCGGATGCTGCTTGGGGAACGGCTTCAGGCTGCGCACTTCGTCGTGGGTGATCATCACCACTTCGCCGGGATCGATATCGCGCACGAATTCGGCGCCGATGATGTCGAGCGCGCAGGTCTCCGAGCACAGGATATGAGCACGATCCAGCTTGCCCAGCACCAGCGGACGGACCCCCAAGGGGTCGCGCGCGCCGATCAGCGTGGTGTTGGTCATGCAGACGAAGGAATAGGCGCCCTCGATCTGGCGCAGGGCGTCGATCAGGCGCTCCTCGAAGGTGTTCTGGTCGCTGATGGCGATCAGATGCGTCACGACCTCGGTATCCGAGGTGGACTGGAACAGACAGCCGCGCTTCTGCAGTTCGCGGCGGATGGTCAGCGCGTTGGTGAGGTTGCCGTTGTGGGCGATGGCGAAGCCGCCGAAATCGAACTCGGCAAATAAAGGCTGCACATTGCGCAGGATGGTGCCGCCGGTGGTGGCATAGCGCGTGTGGCCCACGGCCATGTCGCCGGTCAGGCGCTCCATCACGGTTTCGTTGTTGAAATTCTCCGAGACGTGGCCCATGCCGCGGTGGCTGTTGAACTGGCGGCCGTCGTAGGAGACGATGCCGGCGGCTTCCTGGCCGCGGTGCTGCAGGGCGTGAAGGCCCAGCACCGTATGCGCGGCGGCATCGGCGTCGCCAAGAATGCCGAAGACGCCGCATTCTTCCTTGAGGGTGTCGCCGTCGCCGCAGTCAAAGGGGTCGGTGGTGCCGGACAGACCTTCGGTCATTGTTTGCCTCCGGCGGCGGGTGCCGTGTTCTGGTCTTCATTGGTGCGATCGATCAACGAATCCAAGGTGCGCCGGTCCTTATCCTGGTAGCCGCTGTCGGTCTTGGCAGCATCCGGCTCGCTTTGCGGCGAAGGAGCGGTCAGGCGTTCCAAGGTTTCCTTGGCATCGAGGGCTTTCGTCAGCCCTTTGTTCTGCTTGGCGGCGCCATCCTTAGCAGCATCTCCGGCGGCGAGGAAGCTTGCCGGTACGGCGGCTTTGAGGCCGTCGGCCGTCAGCTCAATGACCGGCAGGGTTTTCGCCTGGGCCATCCAGCCGGGGCGGCGGGCGATCACCCAATCGGTGATGATCAGGCCGATGCCCAAGATCACCAGGGCGCGCCCGATCCCGAACACGAAACCTAATGAGCGATCGAGATTATTCAAGGCGCTCTTTTGCACGCTGCGGCTGACGGCATTGGTGAGAATGGACAGCACCAGCAGCACCGCCAGGAAAATGACAACGGCGGCGACAGAATCGGCCACCCGGTCGATGGGGATGATGCTGCGGGCGAAGGGGCGGGCGAATGGCAATCCCTGAACCACGGCAAGGACCGCGCCGACCCAGGCGGCGACCGACAGCACCTCGTGCACGAAGCCGCGCATGAAGGCGAGCAGGGCGGAAATCAGAAGAACGATGCCGACGGCGAGATCGAGGCCGTTGATGGGCAGGTTCGCCATCAGGACCTGCCGCTTTGCGCGGGTTTCGCCGCGGGCTTGGCGGGGATAGCCGCAGCGATGTCGGAAAACTGGCTCACCACGTCCTGAACATGTCCCATATCTTCTAAAGCCAGTGTGCTTTTCACTTCTTCGGGCTTGGCGCCCTTCTTATCGTTTCGGCGGGCGGGCCTCGGCACCCAGCCGCGGCGGAAACCCAGCTTGGCGGCTTCCTTCAGGCGCAAATCCCGCAGCGCCACCGCGCGCACTTCGCCCGACAAGCCAATCTCACCGAACACCACGGCGTCGGCCGGCACCGGCTCGCCGGTCAGAGCCGAAATCAGCGCCGCCGCTACGGCCAGATCGGCCGCAGGCTCTTGAATCCGAAGGCCGCCGGCGACGTTGAGATATATGTCGTATCCCCCAAAGGCAAGGCCGGCGCGGGCCTCCAAAACCGCCATCACCATGTTGAGGCGCGCCATATCCCAGCCCACCACCGCACGGCGCGGCGTTCCCAGGGGTGATGGAGCGACAAGGGCCTGAATTTCCACAAGAACCGGACGCGTGCCTTCGATTCCGGCAAACACGCAGCTGCCGCTGACATTGCCGCGGCGCTCGGCCAGGAACAGGGCCGAGGGATTAAGGACCTCATTCAGCCCCATATCAGTCATCTCAAAGACGCCAATTTCATCCGTCGCGCCGAATCTATTTTTTACGGCGCGTAAGATTCGGAACTGGTGACCGCGGTCCCCTTCGAAATACAGCACCGTGTCGACCATGTGCTCGAGCACACGCGGACCGGCCAGAGTGCCTTCCTTGGTAACATGGCCGACCAGGAACAGCGTGAAGCCGCGCGACTTGGCCACGCGGATCAACTCATGCGCGCAGGTGCGCACCTGCGTCACGGTGCCCGGTGCGGAATCGATGGTGTCGGAATACATCGTCTGGATGGAATCGATCACCACGACGTCCGGCGGCTGTCCGGCTTCCAGGCTGGCGACTATATCGCGCACATTGGTGGCCGACGCCAGTTGAACCGGCGCCATCGCCATGCCCAGGCGCTGGGCGCGCAGGCGCACCTGATCGACCGACTCTTCACCGGTGATGTAAACGCAAGCCGCGTTGGCCGCGAGCAGGGCGGTGGCTTGCAACAGCAGCGTCGATTTGCCGATGCCGGGATCGCCACCCACCAGGATCGCCGAGCCCGCGACCAATCCACCGCCGCACACACGATCAAGTTCGCCGATGGTGGTGGTGCGCCGGGGCGGCGGCGCACTCTGGCCTTTGAGATCGACGAAGGCAATCTTGCGTCCGCCTTTGCCGCCGCTGACACCTTTTGGCAGGGTTTCGCGGGACGCTTCCTCGACGATGGTATTCCATTCGCCGCAGGCTTCGCACTTGCCGGCCCAACGTGGCGTGACCGCGCCGCAGTTCTGGCAGACAAAGGTTTTAGTGTTCTTCGCCACTTATCTTCGCACTCTTTTCTGATGTACGCCGTTCACCGGCGTACCTGCATCTTGATCGGCCCCTCGGCGCTGCCGTGCACGAACTGGTCGAGGTAAGGGTTGCCGCTGCTGTCGACGTCCTTCGCGGTGCCGTCCCAGATCAGCTTGCCCTCGTAGAGCATGGTGATGCGGTCACCGATCTTGCGCGCCGAGTGCATGTCGTGGGTGATGGACAACGCGGTGATACCCTGCTGCTTCACGCAGGAAATGATCAGGTCGTTGATCACATCGGCCATGATGGGGTCGAGGCCGGTGGTGGGCTCGTCGAAGAACACGATCTCCGGTTCCCCGGCGATGGCGCGGGCGAGGCCGACGCGCTTCTGCATACCGCCCGACAACTCCGACGGCGACAGTTCACCGACATCGGCGGAAAGCCCGACTTTGGCCAAGGTCTCGATGGCGCGTTCCTTGGCATGGGCGCGGCTCATGCGTTCGCGCTGCATCAGGCCGAAGGCGACGTTCTCCCACACCGGCAGGCTGTCGAACAAAGCGCCGCCCTGAAACAGCATCCCGAACTTGCGGTTGACCGCATCGCGGTTATTGGCCGGAATTTGCGTTACGTCCTGGCCGTCGACCTCGATGACGCCGGAATCGGCTAATAAAATGCCGATGATCGACTTGATCATCACCGACTTGCCGGTGCCCGAGCCGCCAATCACCACCACCGACTCGCCCTTGGCGATGTCGAGGTTGACCCCATCCAGCACGCGCTTCGCGCCGAAGGACTTGCGCACGTCGCGCAATCTGATTTTAGGAACGTCCGTCATGTGCCGAAGAACAGTTCGGTGATGATGTAGTTAAAGGTCAGGATCAGGATCGACGACGAGACCACGGCGTTAGTCGTCGCCGCCCCCACGCCTTGCGCGCCGCCCTTGGAGTAGTAGCCGGCGTAGCAGCCCATCAAGGCAATCAGGAAACCGAAGACGCCGGCCTTCACCAGACCCGAGATGACGTCCAGGGCCTTCAGCATGTCGTAGCTGTTGGTGATATAGGCGGCGGGATTGAAGCCGAGTTTGTAGACGCTGACGATAAATCCGCCGAAGACGCCGATGATGTCGGCCACCAGCACCAGCACCGGCAGCATCAAAAAGCCCGCGATTAGGCGCGGCACCACCAGATACTTAAACGGATTGGTCGAGAGCGTGGTCAGCGCATCCAGCTGCTCGGTCACGCGCATGGTACCGATTTCGGCGGCCATGGAGGCGCCGATGCGGCCCGCGACCATCAGGCCGGCCAGCACCGGGCCCAGCTCGCGGGTCAGCGAGATGATCACGACATTGGCGACCGCCGTCTCGGACCCGGCGGCAAAGCGCGCAAAGCCGGTGTAGCTTTGCAGCGCCAGCACCATGCCAGAGAAAATGGCGGTCAGGCCCACCACCGGCAGCGAGTAGTAGCCGATGTCGATCATCTGCCTGCCGATCAGCCGCGGATAGATCGGCGGGCGCACGCAATGAGACAGCGCGGTGGCCGTGAAAATCGTCAGCCGTCCCAGATGGCCGAGGAAGGCAAGGACGACGCTGCCGATAAGGGCGAGGAAATTCATCTGGGCTATTTTCGGGCCGCAGCCGGGGCGGGCAGATAGCGGCGGTGATACCGCCGGCCGAGGGCCGTGAGAATCTCATAGCCGATCGTGCCCGATGCTGCGGCCAGATCATCGACGCTCTGCCGGCTGCCGATGATATCGACCATGGCGCCCGGTCCGAGGCTCGATGCCGCGACAGCCGAGACGTCAAAGGTGGTCAGGTCCATGGACACGCGCCCCGCCACGGGGACCTTCACATCGTCCACGTGGCCATGTCCGCCGGCCCCCCAGGATCGCAACAAACCATCGGCATAACCCATTGAAACCGTTGCCAATTTTGCACCATCCGGAGCCTGGAAGGTGGCACCATATCCAACGGGGGATGGAGCGTCAACGCGGCGCACCTGCAGGATTTTGGCTTGCAGGCGCACGACGGGAATCATGGGATTGGGCCCGTCCGGATTGGGGTTCACGCCGTAAAGGGCGGCTCCCGGCCGGGCGAAATCGTACTGAAAGCCGGTGCCCAGGAATATCCCGGCGGAATTGGCCAAAGAGCCTTTGGCATCGCCGAACTTCAGGCGAAAGGTCGATAGCGCCGAGGCAAACCGCGCCCGCTGCTGCGCATTCAGCCCATGGGCCGGGGTTTCGGCGACGGCCAGGTGGCTCATCAGCGCCAAGGGCGTCAGGCCAGCAAACCCGTCCGGGTCATTCATCAGCCCGGCGAATTCGGACTCCGTCAGCCCCAGGCGATTCATGCCCGTATCGATCTGCACCAGGCTTTCCATCAGCACGTCATTGGCCTGGGCGAAGCTGCCCCAGGCCTTGACCTGCTGGGGCGTGCTCAGCACCGGGATGAGGCGCTGGCCAGCGAAGTCGCGTTCGGTGCCGGGGTTGGGGCCGTGCATCACCACCACGCGCGGCTCGGGGCCGACGATGGGGCGCAGCGCTAGGCCCTCATCAAGGTGGGCGACGTAAAAGGTGGCGCAGCCGGCAGCCTTCAGCGCCCGGGCCACGGGTTCCAGGCCCAGGCCATAGGCATCGGCCTTGACCACGGCGCCCATGTCGCAGGCGGGGGCGGCTTTACGCTTCAGCAGCCGCCAGTTCTCCACCAGGGCCGCCAAATCGACCGTCAGAACGGCGCCGGCGCGGGCTTCGGGGGTGGAGTGGAGCAGGGCTGCGGGGGCTGGCATGCGCGGCCTAAACACCAGAAAACCGGGCGCAGGGCAAGAGGCCGAAAATCCAGGCCGCGTGCGGCTTTACTCCAGCTGCTCGGGCAGCCCCGATGTGTCGATATGGTCGCTGAAGTGGGTGTAGTCGGCCTCGAAATGCAGCTTCACGGTGCCGATGGGGCCGTGGCGCTGTTTAGCCACCAGGACCTCGGCAATGTTGTGGGCCAGCTCGCAGCGCTCGACCCATTTAGTGTGGCGTTCGGTAAACCGGTCGCTGGTCTCGTCGGGCTTCTGCGAAGGCTCGCTGCGCTCGAGATAATACTGCTCGCGGAAGACAAACATGACGACGTCGGAGTCCTGCTCGATGGTGCCCGATTCACGCAAGTCCGACAGCTGCGGGCGTTTGTCTTCGCGCTGTTCGACGGCGCGGCTCAGCTGCGATAGCGCGAGAACAGGAACGCCGAGGTCTTTCGCCAAGGCCTTCAAGCCGCGGGTGATCGCCGAGATTTCCTGCACGCGGTTTTCGCTGCGCTCGCCGCGGGCGGGCGCAATCAGCTGCAGATAGTCGATCACGATCAGGCCCAGGCCGCCGTGCTCGGCGCTGCGGTGGGTGCGGTCGAGACGCCGGCAGCGGGTGCGGATGGCTGAAACGGTCACAGCCGGTGTATCGTCGATGAACAGCGGCAGGTCGCCCAATTCTTCGGCGGCGGTCACCAGGCGCGTGAAGTCGTCGTTGGACAATCCGCCGGTGCGGATGTTGTGGCTGTTGATCTTGGAGCGCTCCGCGAGAATACGCGTGGCCAGCTGCTCCGACGACATTTCCAGCGAGAAGAAGGCGACGATCTTGCCCTTGTCTTCGATATTCTCCGTGGTGCGGTAATAGCGCGCGGCATTGAAAGCCATGGTCGTGGCCAGCGCGGTTTTGCCCATGCTGGGGCGCCCGGCGAGGATCAGCAGATCCGACTTGTGCAGGCCGCCCAATTTTTTGTCGAGATCGCGCAGGCCCGTGGTGACGCCCGACAAAGCACCTTCGCGCCGGTGGGCGGTTTCGGCCAGATCAATTGCGATACGCAGCGCATTCCCGAACGTCTGGAAGCCGCCTTCAACCGAGCTGCTGCTGGCCAGGTTGAACAGCTGCTGCTCGGTGCCCTCGATCTGGTCCATGGCGGACTCGTCGGGCCGCGATTCAAAGGCGTCGTTGACCATGTTCTCGCCGAGCGCGATCAACTCGCGGCGCAAGAACAGGTCGTAGATCAGCTTGCCGTAGTCGCCGGTATTGATGACCGTCACGGCGGAGCCTGCCAGGTTGGTCAGGTATTTGATGCCGCCGGCGCTGACGATCAAATCGTCGCGCTCGAGGTAGGTCTTCAGCGTCACGGGATTGGCCTGATGGCCCTGTTCGATCAGCTTGGCGCAGGCCTGAAACACCCGCCCGTTCACGGGGTCGGCGAAGTGGTCCGGCAGCAGGAACTCGTTGACGCGCTCGAAGGCGCGGTTGTTCATCAGAATGGCACCCAGCAGCGCCTTCTCCGCCTCATAGTTGTGAGGCGGCGAACGAAGGGCGTCTCCGGCGGCATCGGCCGGATCATTAGCGCGCAGAGGTGATGGCATGGCGGGACCTTATGATGCTCCGCGCTATGGTTATATGGGCATGAGCCTGGGGATCAGGTGGAACATGGGGATAACTTTATCAGGCCGCCTAGCCGATTTGCACGCTTGTCATGAAGATCGCGCCTCCATCCGTATCGTTGAAAATCTCGACGGTTTCATCCGCACCCTGCACTGCCAGCACATAGAGCAGCGGCAGATAGTGCTCCGGCGAGGGCACCGACAGCAGCGCTTCCGCATCGAGTTTGGTATAGGCGGCGACGGCGGCATGGTTGCCGGCCGCGATGTGCCGTTTCACCGCGTCGTTGAAGCGTGTCCAGGACGCCGCCATCTGCGGCTCGTGGGAGCGCCAATAGCGCAGGTTGTGCACCAGATTGCCGCTGCCCAGAATCAACACGCCCTCTTCGCGCAAGGGTGCTAAGCGCTTGGCCAATTCGTAATGCGCCTCCGGCGTCAGGTTCAGCGGCATGCTGAGCTGCACCACGGGAATGTCGGCCTTGGGGTACATCGCCACGAGCACGCTCCAGGCCCCGTGATCGAAGCCGCGCACGAGGTCGAGTTCCACCGGGGCCGGCGCCAATAGCTGCGCAATCCGCCGCGCGAGGGCCGGGTCGCCGGGGGCAGGGTAGCGCACATCAAACAGCGCCTGCGGAAAGCCGTAGAAATCGTAAATCATGTCAGGCCGGGCCGCCGCCGTGACGGCGATGCCCTTGGTTTCCCAGTGAGCGGAAATGCACACGATCGCCCGCGGACGCGGCAGACGCTCTCCCAGCGCCAGCCAGCTCCGCCGCCACGCATTGTCCTCGATCGCGTTCATGGGCGAGCCGTGGCCTAAAAACAGCGCGGGCATTTTTGTAGGCATACAGCCTCCGGCGGGTGCAAAGACCACAGTTTAGCCCTCATTTGAGGACATTTCCGACAAGATCCTTTTGTTAGATATGAGTCTAGAGGCTCAACAGTGGAGGATTTAGCTATGTCTGATTCCGCAAGCGTCGTGACCCGCGTTGCCGCCGTGCTGTTTATTGTCGCGGCCGGCGCCGGCGTCTACGGCTTCGTGGCGCACGACAATCTGAAAGCCGCCGAGCAGCGCCTGGCGACGGTCGAGCAGGAGCGCAGCACGCTCAAAGCCGAATTGGCGACGACCGAGAAAAATGTGCACGCCAATTCCAACGCCGTGAAGACCTGCACCGCCGAAGCGGAAACCTATAAGAGCCGCGCGCAGACAGCCGAAGCGGCGCTCGAGGACATGAAAGCGCCGAAAAAGGCCAAAAGCCCGCGCTCCGCTTTGTAACCGCAGCTTCAGTTTTTTGCGACATCGACCCCGCCGGGCCCAGACGCCCGGCGGGTTTTTGTTATTTGCTGCACTGCATTTCAGAAGTCCGGACGTTTTGACACTGCGTTTTCCGCATAGTTTTGGCGTTTTCCACACTTGCTTTTTTCACCGGATTCGGTGGAAATCCTGGTACGTTGCTATCAAGGTGCGAATACGAACCCTGTTGTATTGAGGCCGATAGGGGGGGATGCAATCAGGGGAGGCCTCGTACCAGTGAGGAGCAATTAATTATGGCTCGTTTTGTAGCAATCGCCATTCTGTTGGCCATCGCGGCCGGCGTGTACGGCTTTATCCAGCGTTCAAACGTCACCGCCGCGCAGATGCAGATCGCTGAAACCCAAAAAGAACTCGCCACCTGGAAGACACGCGCGAACCAATACCAGTCGGAAAACAAGAGCGCGTCCGCCAGCCTTGAATCTTGCAAGGCGCAGGTGACTGAAATCCAGACGGCGCTCGACGCCGCCAATGCCGCCAAGAAGCCGGCCGCGAAGCGCTAAGCTTCCGCGTCGCGCATCGCAATAACAGGGACAGGCCTCGCGGCCTGTCCCCTTTTTCTTTGGCCGCCTTTCTTTCAGTCCGGCGTCTGCGGCCTGCCGGCTTGCCATTTTCCCCAAGCTCTGTCCTGATGCGCCGCCCTGATGTCAGCTTGGTGTGCGATGGATCTCTCTGCGGTTTTGATGGCGGTTGTGCTCGGCATTGTCGAAGGCGTGACCGAATTCCTGCCAATCTCATCTACCGGCCACTTGATCCTGGTCGAGGACCTCCTGGGCTTTAAAGGGCCTGCCGGCGATGTCTTTGAAATCGTCATCCAGCTCGGCGCGAGCCTGTCGGTCGTCTGGATCTACCGCGTCAAATTGTGGACCACGGCGTTGGGCTTCTTCCGCCCCGGCCCCGAACAGCGCCTGACCATCAACGTGGTCATCGCCTTCCTGCCAGCCGCCATCATCGGCGTGCTGGCCCATGATATTATAAAATCCGTGCTGTTCTCGCCCTGGGTAGTCTCGGCGGCGTTGATCGTCGGCGGCATCGCCATCCTCATCATCGAGCGCACGCAGAAGGATCACCCCATTAAAACCGTCGAGGACCTGCCGCCCGGCAAGGCATTAGCGGTAGGATTTTTCCAGTGCATCGCCATGATCCCTGGCATGTCACGCGCAGCGGCGACCATCATGGGTGCGTTGCTGGTGGGCGTCGCGCGCCCGGCAGCCGCGGAGTTTTCGTTCCTGCTGGCCATTCCCACGATGTTCGGGGCGACGCTCTACGATCTCTATAAGAATCGCCACACCCTGACCTCTGACGGCCTAGAGTTCATCGCCATCGGCTTCGTGGTGTCGTTCGTGGTCGCGCTGGTGGTGGTCAAATGGCTGCTGCGCTACATCTCGGCGCATAACTTCAGCGCCTTCGCCGTCTACCGCATCGTCATCGGCTTTGTGATGCTCGGCATTCTGCTTCTGCGCTAGCGGGGGCGAAAATCGGCCACGTGCACGTCGCCGCCTTCGGTGCCGACCAGCAGCTTGTCGCCGTCCGGATTCCACACCAAGGTTGTAATCGCATTGCCGTTGGCCTTCATCACCAGCTTGGCGCCCGGCTGTCCGGGCTGACCCAGCATGACCGAACCATTCTCAAAGCCCGCCGCGACGATGTCGTGCAGCGGATGGGCGGCCACGGCGCTCACAATTGAATCGCCCGCGCCGCCGAATTCCGTGGGCGCCTTGCCCATGGGGCCCCCGCCGGTAAAGGGCCAGCAGATCACACGCTCCGAGCCGCCGGTGGCGAGGTAATGTCCGCGTCTCGTAAACGCCATGGAGCGCACCTTGGCGGCATAGCCCGACATGCGCATATGCTCGCCGTCCGACAGCCGCCAGCCGTGCAGCGCGTTCTCCTGCATCGCGGTCATCACGTAATCGCCGTCCGGCGACCATGTGACCTGCAGATGCGAGCCCTTCCATTCAAGCCGCGTCGGCTCCGACGATTGTGTCGCCAGCCACCATAGGCTCACGCCGTTGTAGTGTGTGGCTGCCAGCCGCTTGCCTTTCGGATTGATGGCCAAACCGCCCACCGAAGTCGCGTGGGTTAACTTACGGGCCTCGGCGCTCTTCTTGCCAAGGACATAGGCGTCCTTACCCGAGGCGTAGGCGCGTATACCGCTGGCGGCATGGGTGGTGACGTGTTCGATCCAGCGGCCTTTGACTTCGGCAACGGTCTCGATTGTCCCGACCGTCGCGATGCGCACCAGCTTGCCATCGTCGCCGCCGGACAGGAATGCGCCCTTGTCGATATCGGCGGCCAAGCACAAAGCCGCACCGCCATGTGCGCGGGCCGTCAGAGATTCGGCATCCAGTGTCTCGCTGTCGATCAGGCGCACGGTACCGTCGCCCAAGGCAACTGCGAACAGACGGCCGTTGACGGCGGCCGCCACGACATAGTCGCCGAATGGGAATGTGGCGATGCGCCCGCTTCCGCCGCCACTGCTGCCGCTGTTGCGTTGTTCTGCCGTGACCATGTTAGGCGACGCAATCCTCGAAGCCTTTGCGCAAGGCCGCTTCGTCGAGTTTGCGGCCAATGAGCACAAAGCGGCTGCGGCGCTTGTCTTTCGCGGGCCATGCGCCGGTGTAAGCGCCCTCTGACACCATGTGCACGCCCTGGAAAACAAAGCGATTGTCGTTGCCGGCCATGTTGAGGATGCCCTTGCAGCGCAGGATGTCCTGGCCCTGGCCCATCAGCACGTCGTTGACCCAGGTGTCGAACTTGGCCGCGCTCAAAGGCTTGTCGCTGGTCAGCGAAATGCTGCGGATCTCGCTGTCATGCAGCGGGTTGGCGGCGTCATGCGCGTGATGGTGATGATCGTGCCCGTGGTCGTGATGATGATCGTGATCATGCCCATGCCCATGATCATGAGTCGGATCGAAGGCATGGCCGTGCAGGAAGCAAGGATCGAGCTCCAGCACGCGATTAAGATCGAAGGCGCCCTTGTCGAGAATCTCATTCAGCGCAATGCCGCTGCGCACCGTGTGATGGATCGTGGCGAAGGGATTGAGGCTGCGAATACGCGCCTCGATCTTCTTCACCTGCTCGGGCGAGACTAAATCGGTCTTGTTCAGCAGCACGATATCGGCGAAGGCGATCTGCTCTTCGGCTTCGTTGCTGTCGGCCAGGCGCTGTTCGATGTGCTTGGCATCGACGACGGTTATGATGCTGTCTAGGCGGGTCTTCTTCTTGACGTCGTCGTCGGTGAAGAAGGTCTGGGCCACAGGCGCCGGATCAGCCAAGCCGGTGGTTTCCACGAGAATGGCGTCGAACTTCTCGCGGCGCTTGAGCAGGCTGCCGATGATGCGGATCAGATCACCGCGCACGGTGCAGCAGATGCAGCCGTTGTTCATCTCGAAGACTTCTTCGTCGGCGCCGACCACCAGGTCGTTGTCGATACCGATCTCGCCGAATTCGTTGACGATGACGGCGTATTTCTTACCGTGGTTTTCGGTCAGCACGCGGTTGAGCAGGGTGGTCTTGCCGGCGCCGAGGTAGCCGGTCAGCACCGTGACCGGGATCGCGCCCGTGTCTTTGTTGGTTTGGCTCATGCCATTCTCCTGGAGGAGGCTTTTATGTGGCCGATATATAGGCTGTGCGGGGCCCCTGGAACAGGGGGGCCAAAACGCAATCGGCGCGGACCTTGCGGACCGCGCCGAGGGTATTCGGTATCGCGAAGACGGCTTAGGCTTCGGTTTCTTCTTCCTTGGCTTCCGTCTCGACGGCTTCGGCTTCACCTTCGCCGGCGAGCTTGGCGGCATCTTCGGCGCGTTCCAGCATCGCTGCCGCCTGGGCGGCAGCTTGCGCGGCCGTCTGGTTGGCTTCTTCGACCGAGCGGGCGACGGTGAATTCGACGTCGACCTTCACTTCCGGGTGCAGACGCACCGGAGTCTTGAAGCTGCCCAGGGTCTTGACCGGCGCATTCAGCAGAACCTGCGTGGTGCGCTCCAGCGGAATGCCCTTTTCCTTCAGCGCGTCGGCGATGTCGCGCGCGCTGACCGAGCCGTACAGCTGTCCGCCTTCACCGGCCTGACGCACGATGATCAGCTTCAAGCCGTCCATCTTCTTGGCGACAACCTGAGCCAGGTCGCGCTGCTTGATGTTGTCGGCTTCCAGCTCGGCCTTCTTGGATTCGTAGAGGGCCTTGTTGTCCTTGTTGGCGCGCAGCGCCTTTTTCTGCGGGAACAGGAAGTTGCGGGCAAAGCCCGGCTTCACGTTCACCACTTCGCCCATCTGACCAAGACGGTCGATACGTTCGAGCAAAATAACTTCCATCACTCACCTCCTGACGCCCGCGTCAAATAGCGCGCGCGTATTTGCAAAAAACTGTCCATTGCGCCCAAGCCCACCAGCAAGCCCCAGCACCCGATCATCAGGGTCCAGGAGATACTGGCCGTCACCAGCGCCACTACGTAAAACGCCGCCAGCCAAATCAACCGCTGCTTTGTCCCCGCCGCGGCGCTATGCACCACCGCGAGGCCTTGCAGCACCAGCGGCAAACTCAAGATCGTCGCCGCGTTGCCGGCGATGAAGCCGGCGTCGTTTCTCAATCCCATCGCCGCGATGGCCGCCGCCCCGAACAGGGCGAAAAACCACTTGGGCGCTTCAAACCCGCGATAGTCCGGCGTCGGCCACATCGCGAGGCTCATCTTCGTCAGCATCAGCTGCCCTAAACCAGCGCTCAGTATCGCCCGAGAGCACCAGTTCCAGGCCGCGGCTCCCGGCAGCAGACCCGCCACCTGGCGCGCCATCTCTGCGCGCGCTGCGGCGAAGTCGGCGCTACCCGGCGCGGTTGCTTCCGAAGGCGTTGCCGCCGCCAGAAACTGATCAAGCTGCGCCTTCAGAGCCGCCTCGATCCCATCCGATCCCGCCGCCGACCCCATCGAGGCCATGGCGAGACCTGTAACCACTGCCGCAACGGCCGCCAGCACCAACCAACTGACCGTGCGACCGACATCGGACCCGGGCAACGGAGTGCCGCCCTTCAGCATCGCGGCCAGTCCCAAACGGGACAACACGGCCACAGGTGCTGCGTCCAACGCCAAATATGCTGTCGCGAGCGGGAAGGACCCCGTCACGACCATCACCGTCACCGCGCCCGAGACAATCGCCAAGGGCAGAAGGGCGCCTCCCAAACCGAAGGCCACCATCGCCAGCGGCAGCGGCGACAACATTGCTCCGACCAACACCCCCAGCACAGACTGGCGCAGGGCCGCCACCAGAAGCAAAGCGCCCAGCGCTCCGGCAACGACGGCGATGGTGCTGGGTCGTATCACATCAGATCGCGACGACGTACGGCAGCAGCGCCAAGAAACGCGCGCGCTTGATGGCCTTGGCCAGTTCGCGCTGCTTCTTGGTGGACACTGCGGTGATACGGCTCGGCACGATCTTGCCGCGCTCAGAGATATAGCGCTGCAGCAGACGTGTATCCTTGTAGTCGATCTTCGGCGCGTTGGCGCCCGTGAACGGGCATGTCTTGCGACGGCGGAAGAACGGTTTGCGTCCTGCGGGTGCGGCCATCTTTATTCTCCCGTGCTCGGAGTGGAATCGCCATCGAAGGAGCGCGGACGGCGTCCGGAGCTAAAGCGGTCACCACCGCCACCGCCACCAGCGCCTTCTTCACGCGGACGACGGAAACCGCCGCCACCGCCGAAGCCGCCGCCTTCACGTCCACCGCGACCGCCACCGGGGCCGCCGAAGAAGCCGGTACGCTCGGCCGGGCGATCCTTGTTGATCAGAACGGCCGACTGGCCTTCTTCCAAGGTTTCGACGCGCACGGTCAAATAGCGCAGCACATCTTCGTTGATGCGCATGCGGCGTTCGTATTCATTGATCGCCGCCGGAGGGGCGTCGATGTTGAAGAATACGTAGTGACCCTTGCGGTTTTTCTTGATGCGATAGGTCAGCGAGCGCAGGCCCCAAAGCTCGCGCTTTGTGATCTTGCCGCCACCTTCTGTAATGATGTTGGTGAGCTCGTCAGCCAGCGTGTCCACCTGGGTGGTGGCAATGTCCTGGCGCGCGATCACCACGCTCTCGTAGAGAGGCATGTAGTTCGATCTCCCTCTGGCTTTTCTCGTCCCAGAACACCGACCATCGGCGTTAAGGGCATAGCCGGGCCTAAAGGACCGGCAAGGAGTTATGTAAGGGCGCGGAATATACACATTTACTTTGGCCCGGCAAGGCATTCCGCCGGGGTTGCAGAATCCCAGAACCCCCCCGCCGGCGAGCCCGTACCGCTAAAAATATATATTAATATCAATCATATAACCTGGAGAAATTTAGCTTTCCTTGACAGGCGGCGGCGCATGGGTCACCTCTGTCGCCGCAATAACAGGCGGATAAGCGCCGCGAAATGAGGGAGATTTCATGAGTTGGGCTTATGTCTTCCCCGGCCAGGGCTCCCAGGCCGTGGGCATGGGCAAGGAACTGGCTGCCGCCTTTGCCGAAGCGCGCGAGATCTTTGGCGAGGTTGATGAGGCCCTGAAACAGAAGCTCTCGACCCTGATGTTCGAGGGCCCGGCCGATGCCCTGATCCTGACCGAAAACGCCCAGCCGGCCTTAATGGCTGTCAGCATGGCCGTGGTGCGCGTGCTGGAAAAGCAGGGCCATATGTCGATCCGTAGCACCGCCCGCTACGTCGCGGGCCACTCGCTGGGTGAATATTCGGCCCTGGCGGCGGCCGGCTCGATCACCGTCTCCGACGCCGCGCGACTCCTCAGGATCCGTGGCCAGGCCATGCAGAAAGCGGTTCCCGTGGGCGAGGGCGCCATGGCCGCGCTCCTGGGCCTTGATGTCGATGCGGCCCTGGAAGTCGCCAGCGAAGCCTCCGGCGGCGGCGAGATTTGCGCAGCCGCCAATGACAATGCCCCGGGCCAGGTCGTCGTTTCGGGTCACCGGGCGGCCGTCGAGCGCGCCATCGAGATCGCCAAAACCAAAGGCGCCAAGCGCGCCATGATGTTGCCTGTCAGCGCGCCGTTCCATTGTCCGCTGATGAAGCCGGCCGCCGATGTCATGGCCGAGGCCCTGGCGCGCGTGACCATCGTTTCGCCTTCGGTGCCGGTGATCGCCAACGTCACCGCCGCCACCGTCGTCGATCCCGACGAAATCCGCCGTCTGCTGGTCGAGCAGGTAACGGCGATGGTGCGCTGGCGTGAAAGCGTGCACGTGATGAAGGACGCCGGCGTCGATACGCTGATCGAATTAGGCGCTGGCAAAGTGCTGAGCGGCCTGGCCAAGCGCATCGATCCCGAGCTCACCGGCATCAGCGTGCAGACGCCGCAAGACATCGAAGAATTTCTTAAGCGCCGCTAAAGGCCACGGGAGCGACTAATGTTCGATTTGTCCGGTAAAACCGCACTTATCACCGGCGCCAGCGGTGGTCTGGGTTCAGCCATCGCGCGCGCGCTGCATGCGCAGGGGGCAACCGTCGCGCTGCACGGCTCGCGCAAGGATGCGCTGGAAACGCTGGCCCTTGAGCTTAAAGAGCGCGCCCATGTTATCGTCGCTAATCTCACCGAAAGCGATGCGGTGGTCGAGAAGCTCATCCCCGATGCCGAGGCTGCCATGGGCCAGGTGGATATTCTGGTCAACAATGCCGGCATCACGCGCGATGGCTTGATCCTGCGCATGAAGGATCAGGATTTCTGGGATGTCATCAACCTCAACTTGGGGATCGCCTTCAAGCTCTGCCGCGCGTCGGTGAAGGGCATGATGAAGCGCCGCTATGGGCGGATCATCAATATCTCGTCGGTGGTCGGCGTCACCGGCAACCCGGGCCAGACCAATTACGTGGCGTCAAAAGCCGGGCTCATCGGCCTGACCAAGTCCCTCGCGCAGGAAGTCGGCAGCCGGGGCATCACCGTGAATGCGTTGGCGCCCGGTTTCATCACCAGCGCCATGACCGAGAAGCTGAACGACGAGCAAAAGGCCCGCATTCTGTCCAGCATTCCCCTGGGCCGCATGGGCGAGGGGGCGGAGGTGGCCGCCGGCGTGGTTTACCTCGCCAGCGCCGAGGCCGGGTACGTTACCGGCCAGACTTTGCACGTGAACGGTGGTATGGCGATGATATGACAACGGCAAACATCTGATAGGGAAAGCCTTTGACGGCTTTGGCCGCGTGCTCTAGCCAAGAAAAATGTAATATGCTACTCAACCCCTCGTCCGGACTGGGCGCCACCCGCTAGGGGAAACATGGATGTCCCAACCCGTTGATTGCGCACGCTAAAAATTATCCATTTAAAAAATAACTGCCTGAGGAAATGCGAATGAGCGACGTTGCTGACCGCGTGAAAAAGATTGTCGTGGAGCACCTCGGTGTTGAAGAGTCGAAAGTGACCGACAACGCCAGCTTCATTGACGACCTGGGTGCCGACAGCCTGGATACAGTCGAGCTGGTCATGGCCTTCGAAGAGGAATTCAGCGTCGAGATCCCCGATGATGCGGCGGAGAAGATCCTGACCGTGAAGGACGCGATCGCCTTCATCCAGGCGAACGCCAGCAAATAGTCCTCGTGATTTTCGATTGGGCGCATGCCCGGCGAATACGAGCCAGTTAAGAGTGCAATGGGGCCTTGGAAGATACCGGGTCCCATCGCCATTTCTGGAACACTGAACGGGAATTTGGTTCATGGCCTTCGAACCTAAACGTGTTGTCGTTACCGGTATCGGACTCACCACGCCGCTCGGCAATGGTGTGGCCGGCAATTGGGAATCCTTGATCGCCGGTAAGTCCGGTCTCGGTCCCATTACCCGCTTTCCGGCCGAGGATCTGCCGTGCCGCGTCGGCGGCGAGGTGCCCCTCGCTGAAGATCATCCCTACAAGTTCATCGCCGACGCCGTGGTGTCGCCGAAAGACCGCCGACGCATGGACGACTTCATCGTCTATGCGATCTCGGCAGCCGACGAAGCGATTAAAGACTCCGGCTGGGTGCCGCCCACCGACGAAGCGCGCGAGCGCACCGGCGTGATGATCGGCTCAGGGATAGGCGGTCTCGCCACCATCGACGACACCTCGAAGACTCTGCACGCACAAGGTCCGCGCCGCGTCTCGCCGTTCTTTATTCCGGCGAGCCTGATCAATCTGGCCACCGGCCAGGTCTCCATCAAGCACGGCTTCAAGGGTCCGAACCATGCGCCGGTCACGGCCTGCGCCACCGGCGCCCATGCGATTGGCGACGCCGCGCGCTTGATTAAATATGGCGACGCCGACGTCATGGTCACGGGCGGCGCTGAGTCGGCGCTTTGCCGTTTGGGTATCGCCGGCTTCGCAGCGATGAAGGCTCTGTCCACCAGCTACAACGACACCCCCACACGCGCATCGCGCCCCTGGGACAAAGGCCGCGACGGCTTTGTCATGGGCGAAGGCTCGGGCGTCTTGGTGATCGAAGACCTTGAGCACGCCCGGAAACGCGGCGCGAAAATCTACGCCGAAATTCTCGGCTACGGTCTCGCCGGCGACGCCTACCATCTGACGGCGCCGGCCGAAGACGGCTCGGGCGGCTTCCGCGCTATGCGCGGCGCGCTGCGCGATGCCCACCTCAATGTCGATCAGATCGACTACGTCAACGCCCACGGCACCTCGACGCCCAAGGGCGATGAAATCGAACTGGGCGCGGTCAAGCGTCTGTTCGGCGATCAGGCTTACAAGCTGTCGATGTCGTCCACCAAGTCGGCCATCGGTCACCTGCTCGGTGCGGCGGGCGCAGTGGAAGCGATCTACTCGTTGCTGGCGCTGCGCGACCAAGTGGCGCCACCGACTTTGAACCTCGATGATCCATCTGACGGCTGCGACATCGACCTCGTGCCGCACAAGGCCAAGGAGCGCAAGATCCGCTACGTGATGTCGAACTCTTTCGGCTTCGGAGGCACTAACGCTTCCCTCGTTATCGGCCCGCCCCCTTAAGCTGCAACGACCCATGACGCCCGTACGCATGACGTCGATGCCCTCATGAAGCCGGCGCGCGTTCTCGGCGTATTTGTCCTGCTGCTTGTCATCGCCGGCGCTGCCGCCAGCGGAGCGTATATCTGGTTCACACGCGCGGTGACCGCGCCGGGACCGCTTCAGGCGCCGGTGACGGTGATCATCGCGCCGGGCTCAGGCGTTGCATCCATCGCCCGCCAGCTGGCTCAGGCCGGCGTGGTTGCCGAGCCTTGGATGCTCACCCTCGAAGCCCGCCGCAGTGGGCGCGACCGCGCTTTGAAGCCCGGCGAATACCGCTTCGACGCTGCCATCAGCATGACCGATACGCTGGCCAAGCTTGTGCGCCACGACGTGGTCGCGCGCTTTGTCACCGTGCCCGAAGGCCTGGTGACCGCCGAAATCACGACCATTCTCGATGCTGCCGAGGGCCTCACGGGCGCTGTCGCATCGCCCATCGCCGATGGCGACCTGTTGCCTGAAACCTATCGCTACGAATGGGGTGATCCGCGCGAGTCCGTCATTGCTCATATGCGCAGTGCCCGCGACGCGGCGCTCAAGGACCTTTGGGCGACACGCGCCGAAGGCCTGCCGCTTGATTCGCCCGAGCAGGCTGTGGTCCTGGCCTCCATCGTCGAGAAGGAAACCGGCGTTGCGGGCGAGCGGCCCAGGGTTGCTGCCGTGTTCATCAATCGTCTACGCCGCGGGATGAAACTGCAGTCGGACCCGACCGTGACCTATGGGCGCCCCGGCGACCACGATCGCCCGATCACCGTGTCCGATCTAGAACGTCCCACGGCTTTCAATACCTACGTCATCCCGGCGCTGCCGCCGTCGCCAATCTGCCATCCGGGCCGGGCGGCCCTGGCGGCCGTTTTGAAACCGGCGGTTACCGACGATCTCTATTTTGTTGCAGACGGTTCCGGCGGCCACGCTTTTGCGGCGACGTTGGAGGGGCACAATCGCAATGTCGCGCACTGGCGTCAGATCCAGCGGCAAAATAACTTGCATTGAATTATTTTCGCGTCATGTATGTGCGATAGCCGGGGCTAAGCAAAAACTGGGGCTGCAATGATTGATTTCCTGCTCGATCCACAGACCTGGATGGCGCTCCTGACGCTGACGGTGCTCGAGATCGTGCTCGGCATCGACAATCTTGTGTTCCTGGCCATCGTCTCGGGCCGCCTGCCCCCGCACCAGCAGGCGCGCGCGCGGCGGATCGGTCTGTCGGCAGCGTTGCTCCTGCGTGTCGGCTTGCTCACCACGCTGAGCTGGATTACGCGGGCCACCACGCCGATCTTCACGGTTGCGGATTTTGCCGTCAGCTGGCGCGACCTGGTGCTGGGCGTTGGCGGGCTCTATCTGATTTACAAAGGCGTGATGGAGATTCACGAAGCTGTGGAAGGCGCGGGCGATCATGCCCCCAAGCCGCCGGCATCGTTTGTCTCGGTCATCACTCAGATCATGATCCTCGACCTGGTGTTCTCGCTGGACTCCATCATCACGGCCGTCGGCATGACCACCAATTTGCCGGTGATGATCATCGCCATCGTCATTGCGATCCTGGTGATGATGTTCGCCGCCGGCTCTGTCTCGGGCTTCATCAACAAACATCCGACGGTGAAGATGCTGGCGCTGGCCTTCCTCATCCTCGTCGGTACCGCGCTGGTCGCTGATGCCGCCCACTTCCATATTCCGCGCGAATACCTCTACTTCGCCATCGCCTTCTCGATCGGCGTTGAGAGCCTCAATTTGTGGATGCGCACGCGCCAGGAAAAGCGCGAAGCGGCTAGAGCCGAGAAGGGCGTCTAGTCCTTCGCCGGCAGAATACGTCCCAGCGCACCGGCCAGGGCGTCCGGCAACAGCGCCATGAACCACACCGCCGCCAGCATCGGCCAGGGGAAGGCGATGCGTCCCCTGTTGGCGGCAATGCCTTTGCGGATGATGGCCGAGGCCTTGTTCACGGGCATCAGAAAGGGCATCGGGAATTTATTCACGTCGGTCATGCGGCTGACGACAAAGCCCGGGCAAATCACACTGACGCCAACGTTCTCACGGGCCAAGGCGCCGCGCAGCCCTTCACCCCAGACCTTGACCGCGGCTTTCGTCGCGCCATAGGCCGGCGCCCCGCCGATGCCGCGGAATCCGGCCAGCGAGCTGACCAGGGCGATCTGGCCCCGGCGCCGGGCACGGAAAAACGCCATCGCCGGCAGCACGGTGTTCAGCACGCCATCGACATTGACCGCAAAAATGCGCCGGGTTTTTTCCGCAGCGTCCCCGCTGTTCTCGCCGAGGCCAGCAGAAATGCCGGCATTGGCGATCACCAAATCCAGCGGCACCGCGCCTTCGCGTGCGGCGACCCAGGCCGCCATGGCCGCGTGATCGGTCACATCGAGCACCTGTGCATCGACGGTGGCGCCACGGGCGCGACAAACCGCCGCAACCGCCGCCAAGCGGCCCTGGTCGCAGCCAGATAGGCTCAGTGTGATGGCCGGTCCCGCATAATCGAGGGCCAGGGCCTCACCGATGCCGGAGGAAGCTCCGGTGATCAGAATATGCTTAAAATCGCTATGTTCTTTGGCCATGGCTGCAGCATGGCCGGGCTGTCCTTGAGGCGCAATACCGGCCCTTTAACGCGGGGGTCTACGACCCTGGCGCTATGAAAGTTCCAGCCCGCCCGATATAACGGTCGCGGATTTTAACCGTTGGGGACGTCCGTGCCGCCCACCGCTGTCACGAGTATGACGGGCTTCGCCCGTGCCGAAGGCCGCTTTGAAGGCAAGTCGGCCTTTGCCTGGGCGTGGGAAGCCAAGAGCGTTAACGGCAAGAACCTCGACGTACGTACGCGCGTGCCCCATGGCTTCGACTCGCTGGAACTCTCGGCCCGTCAAGCCGCGACAGAATTTTTTGCACGCGGCTCGCTCAATCTGACCCTCACCGTCCATTCCGACAGCGCCGGCACCGGCGCCGGCATCGACGAGGCCGTACTCGATGCGTTGATCGACCTTGTGCAGCGAAAGACCACCCAGCACGGCACGCAGGTCTTCGGCAATGTCATCGAGCTTGCCCGCTTTGACGGACTGCTGGCTTTGGCCCAGGGCCGCCAGGCGCCCGAGGTTCTTGATGCCGAAACCGTCGCTGCGCGCGATGCCGTCCTGCTGGCCGGGCTCAAGACCACACTGGGCGCGTTGCAAACCGCGCGCCGTCAGGAGGGTGAGCGCCTTGCACCGGCCGTCACCGGCCATCTTGATGCCATCGCCGCACTCTGCGCCGAAGCCGGCGCCTTGGCGGCGACGCAACCGGCCGCGCTGCAAGCGCGTTTGGTGCAACAGCTGGAAGAACTCGCCGGCGCCGTGCCGGCCCTGAGCGCCGACCGCATTGCCCAGGAAGCCGCCTTGCTCGCTCTGAAGTCCGATATCCGCGAAGAGCTGGACCGTCTGGCGGCCCACGTCGGCCAGGCCCGCGAGCTGCTGGCTAAGGGCGAGCCCTGTGGCCGCCGGCTCGATTTTCTGTCGCAGGAATTCAACCGCGAAGCCAATACGCTGTGCTCGAAGTCCACCGACGTTGCGCTGACGCGCGCCGGGCTTGCCTTGAAAACGAACATTGATCAGTTCCGCGAGCAAATTCAGAATATAGAATAAGGGCTATGACCGATCTCCGCCTTCAACGCCGCGGCCTGATGCTGGTGTTGTCCTCGCCCTCGGGCGCCGGCAAGACCACGATCTCGCGCGCGCTCCTGCGCGATGAAGACGATCTCGCCATGTCGGTTTCGGTGACCACGCGCACTCCCCGTCCCGGCGAAGAGCACGGTAAGGACTATTACTTCGTCTCCGAGGCCGAATACCACGGCATGGTGGCCGGCAATAAACTGCTGGAACACGCCAAGGTCTTCGACAATTACTACGGCACGCCCCGTGAACACGTCGAAAGCGAACTGGCAGCTGGGCGCGATGTGATGTTTGACATTGACTGGCAAGGCACTCAGCAGCTCAAGGCCAGCGCCCGTGGCGACCTGGTCAGCGTTTTCATCCTGCCGCCGTCGATCAAGGAACTGGAGCGCCGGCTGCGTGGGCGCGCTCAGGACAGCGAAGAGGTTATGGGCAAGCGCATGGCGCGCGCCGCGGACGAGATGAGTCACTGGCCCGAGTACGACTACGTCGTCGTCAACCAGGCCGTCGATGAAAGCATCGCGCAGGTAAAAGCGATTCTAACGGCGGAACGCCTGCGGCGGGATCGTCAGACAGGCCTGGTGAGCTTCGTCAACACCATGCGCGGCGCAGACTAGCTTTTCTTGGCTGCGTCCACCGCATTCGCCAAAGCGCAGAACTGCTCAACCGTCAGGGTTTCCGCGCGCGCGGTCGGGTCCACGCCTGTCGAGCGACAAAGCCCCTCGGCATCGGCATTTGGCGCGGCGGCCCGCAAACTTTGCCGCAACATCTTGCGCCGCTGTCCAAAAGCCGACGCCGTGACGCGTTCCAGGGTCTGTCGGCGGGCCGGCATAGGATTTGCGCGTGGCGTGAGGCGCACCACCGTCGACTGCACCAGCGGCGGCGGCGTGAAGGCCTTGGCGTTGATGTTAAACAGCAACTCGGTCTCGCATAGCCACTGCGTGATGATGCTGAGGCGGCCGTAGGCGCCGGTATCGGGCGGCGCGGTGATGCGCGCGGCGACTTCGGTCTGGAACATCAGTGTGAAGGACTCGAAAGCCTGCACGTTTTCCAGCCAGCCCATCAGCAATTCCGTGCCGATGTTGTAAGGCAGGTTGGCGACGATGCGCCGTGGCGTGGCGCCCAGCGTGGCGGCGTCGATCTTCAGCGCGTCGCCTTCGACCACGCCCAACCGATTGGGATAGACCGCGGCGATCTCGGCCAGTATGGCGCGGCAGCGCGGGTCCTTCTCGACGGCGATGACATGCGCGCCTTCGGCCAGCAGGGCCCGCGTCAGGCCGCCTGGGCCTGGGCCGATCTCGATGGTGGTGCCTTTGGTCACATCGCCGGCGGCGCGCGCGATGCGGCCCGTAAGATTGAGATCGAGCAGGAAATGCTGGCCTAGGGACTTATCCGCCATCAGGCGATGGCGCGCGATGACGTCGCGCAGTGGCGGCAGGCTGTCCGTCTCGCTCATGCTGCGGCCCGTTTGCTGGCCAACATGCCGGCCATACGCAAGGCGGCCATCAGGCTGGAGGGATCGGCGATACCCCGTGCTGCGATGTCAAAGGCCGTGCCGTGATCGGGCGATGTGCGCACAAAAGGCAATCCCAGCGTCACGTTGACGCCGCCGGCGAAGTCGATGGTCTTCAAGGGGATTAGGGCCTGGTCGTGATACATGCAGATCGCTGCATCGAAATGACGCCGGGCAGCGGCATGGAACAAGGTGTCCGCCGGCTGCGGGCCGGTCACCGTGACGCCCTCGGCGCGCAATCTGGCGATGGCCGGGGCGATGATGCGCTGTTCCTCGTCGCCCATGTTGCCCTTCTCGCCGGCATGGGGATTGAGCGCCGCGACCGCCAGGCGCGGATGGGCGATACCGAAGTCGGACCTCAACGCCATGGCGGTGATCATGCCGCAGCGGAAGATCGCCTGGGCGGTCAATTGCGCCGCCACATCCTTTAGCGCCAAGTGCACTGTCACCGGAACAACGCGCAAGGATTCGACCGCCAGCATCATCACCGTATCCACGTCGCCTGCCAGATGGCCGAGATACTCGGTGTGGCCGGGATAGCTGAAGCCGGCACTGGTCAGGCCGGCCTTGTGGATGGGGTTGGTGACTAAGCCCGAGGCCAAGTTAGCCTTCACCAAGGCAACGGCCTGATCGATGGCGCCAATGACCGCTGCGGCGGTGCCCGCGGCTGGCGTGCCAAGGGTCACGGGCATGTTCAAGGGATACGTGGGCTGCAAGACCGGCAGGGCCCGCGCGAAGACGTCGGCGGCCTCGCCGGCACGGGTGATCGACATGACAGGGCAGGCGATCTTGAAGCGTTCGGCGATGGCGGCCAGGCGGGCGGCATCGTCGATGACGAAGAACGGCGGCGTGCGGGCTTCGTGCGCGGCCCAGGCCTTGAGCGCGATCTCCCCACCAATACCGGCGGGTTCGCCCATCGTGAGCGCCAGTGGGGGAACCGCTAGCGGTGGCTGCGGCGCCATTGGTTGGCCTTAGAGGCGGATGTCGATCAACGCCTGCCTGCGAAGATCGCGCAGCTTCTGGCGGGCGACGTTCTGCAACTTCTCGTTCTCGAGATTCGACATGATCTGGTCGCCGCTCGGAACGCCGGTATCGTCGCGGCGCATGCAAACCTGCAGAAACAGCCGCGCGCCGCCCACTTCGATCGGCGGGCTGGTTTTGCCTGGCTGCAGGTCGACCACTATGTCACGCACCTTGGGCGGCAGGCTGCCGACGAACACCGGCGCGATGGCGCCCGAGCCCGGCGTCTGGAGTTCCTGGCCGAGTTTGTCCATTTGCTCGCAGGAGGTCAGTTTGCTGATGCTATCGCTCAGCTGGGTCATGCGGGCCGCGGGCAGGGCGCGCTTGCCGACAGTCGGCAGATAAATCTGGTTGAGGGTCACGACAGCCATGCGGGAATCCGGCGCGCCGGCGGTGCGCTTCTCACGCATCAGCAGGACGTGGTAGCCCGTGGCGGTACGCACCGGGTCGGACACCTGATTAGGCTCAAGGCGCACAAGCGCGTCGTCGAGTTCCGGCTCTAGCTCGCCGCGCACGATCCAACCGAGATCGCCGCCCAGGGCCGCGGTCGGGCTTTGCGAGAACTGCTGCGCCAGGGCGGGGAAGGGCGTACCGCCGCGTACCTGTTGCACCAGGCGTGCGGCCATGTCGCGCATCGCCGGCTCCTGCGCCGTCGAGGTGACCGGCAGCGCAATTTCCGCCACCAGGTATTCGGCCTTGCCCTGGTTGGCGCGCGCGCGGGCCAGCACGACGTTGACTTCTTCGGGGCTGACGGTGACTTCGCTCTGTAGAGACTGGCGCACGACCTTGCCCCAGCTGATATCGGCCTCCAACTGGGTATAGAGGGCGTTCATGTCGACGCCCTTTTCGTTCAGCATTGTACGGAAGCCGCCAGGCGGCATGTTGTTGCGCAGCTCGATCTGCTCGACCTGCTGGCGAATCTCGGCCTCGCCGGTCTTGATCTTCAGGCGCGTGGCTTCCTGCAGCTTCAGGCGTTCCTCGATCAGCACGTCGATCACCTGCGGCAGCAGGCGGCGCTGAATGTCGGCGGTGTTTTCGAGGCCCGAGGTGGCGATGACCATGCTCATGCGCGACTGCACGTCGTACAGCGTGATGATGTCTTCGTTGACCACGGCGGCGATCGTCATGCCGCCTTGCGCGGTCGGCGCGGGTTGCGGCGCCGGTCCCAGGGCGGCGGGCGCTTGAAACTGCGCGGCCGATACCCCGCCGGCCACAGCCAGAAGGGCGCCAGCCATGAGGAACGAGAAGGAACGGAAAAGGCGCTTAGTCATTGTCACCACAGCCGAAAAATTCACCGCCGGTCGCGGCGGCGCCGCGCGCCACCAGAGCGGTGGACCAGCGGGCCGTAAGATACGCGGGAACTGCGGCGAAAACCAGCCGCCGATATCTGGAATTTATGTAATGAACCCAGGGACTTGGGGCTAGGCGCGGGGCGTGGGATCAGCGCTGCGTGCCGACATCGGTATTGAAGCGGATGTCGCCGATGGTCTTGAGGTTGAGGCGCAAGACCACGGCCAGGCCCTTTTTGAAGTCGCGGTCCTGGGTGTTATCGCGCGCGAAGTCGAGGCCGATGATCATGCACTCGTCTTCATAGGTCAGCCCGACGTCCGTGCGGATCGCTCCGCCGTTGATGCCCAGATTCTGCCGATGCCCGAGCACCACGCTCCAGTTCTGTGAGAACTTGCTCGACAGCGCCATGAACAATTCCTCGGTGCTGTTGGGGTTGGCCGGCGTGCCGCTGGCCTTGACGAAAATATAGCTTGTGGTGATACGCAAAAGATCAGGCCCGACCACGGCGCTGAGTTCGCTGCGCCGGCTGGCCAGTGTGTCCTTGTCGAAGCGGAAGCGATACTGCATCGAAACGTAAGGGTTGGGCGTCAGGTCGATGTGACCGACGTAGTCGGAAAAGTGTTCCGACAGACCCGACAGCGCCGAGAAGGCCGCGTCTTTATGGAAGCGGTAGACCTGGCCGATCATGGCATCGACGGTGCCGACGGTGCGGTTGAAGGCCGCCCAGTGCATGCCGTAGTTGATGCGGGCACCGCTCTCGACGCGGTCGAGCCCGGTAAAGCGCTGCATGCTGAACAGATTGGTGTCGTCGAATTCCAGATCCAAGCTGTCTTCGTTGGGGATGCTGTCGCTGTTGCCGCCGATGGGGCTGACCACACCCATGACGATGGGCTCGAGAACCTGGTGGAAACCATAACCGTCACTCACGAAAGGCATGCGCCATTCGATCGAGGTCTCCGGCACCACGCGCCCGGCGGTTCCCGTGAAAACGTCCCTGCGCGATGGGCGCACCAGATCGCGCACGTAATAGCCGTCGCCGCGCAGGCCGGCGCGGAAGGTGTAGACGCCGCCGTATGAACTGGTGAAGGGCAGGTTCCAGCCGACGCGTGTCGACAGGCGGCTTGTGTCGCTTCCGGTTTCACGCAGCAGCACCAATCCGTTGCCGTCGACGGTCCAGGTGCCGCCCAGATCGTCGGGCGTGCTGGTGTAGTTGTAGTTCAACAGCGGAATGACGCCGGGCACCGATCCGGCCGCTGAAGCGATGCGCTGGCGCTGGAAATAATACGCATTGGCCGAGAAATAGCTGTTGGACGTGAAGCGCTCGGCGAACAGATTGCTGGTCAGCCATGTTGGTGCGGTGAAATTATAGCGGCGCAAATATGTGCGGTCGGTGGCTAGCCGAATATCCGTGCCGCTACGCCAGTTCTCGTCCATGTCCCAGCGCGCGGTCGCATCAAGATGGCCGCGCAGGTTTTTTTTGAAATCCGGGTCGTTGGCCATCAAGCTGCCGAAGATGCGCATGCGGGCGGCCGGAAAGTCCTGGCGGTATTCGCCGATGGCGCCTTTGCCGGCTTCCGTCGTCAGAAGCGGAGTCAGGGTCGCGTCTTTATCGTCGTCGATATGGAAGTAATAGGGCTGGCGGTAGGACACACCCAAGTTGCGGCTGGCGCCGATGGTTGGCAGCAACAGGCCGCTCTTGGCGCCAGCGGTGGGATCGGGATGGGCGAGATAAGGCGTGTAGAACACCGGTACGCCGGCGATCTCGACCCAGGCGTTGTTGTAATACACCATCTCGGCTTCGGGATCGTAACGCACGTGCTCGGCTTTGATCTGCCAGAGGGGCGTCTCACCCTTGCAGCTGTCGCAGGCCGAATACACCGCTTTATCGAGTTCGCTGGTGCCGTCGGGCATGCGGCGGATCAGCCGGCCGGCCATGCGCGATTTGTCCGACAGCAGCACGCGCACTTCAGAGGCCAGGCCTTCCTTCAGGTCGCCTGCGACCTGGATGCTTTCAAAGAAGAACACCGAGCCGTTGCTGTCGGTGATCGAGACGTTGCCGGTGGCGGTGGCCACATCGCTGGTGCGGTCATAGACGATCTTGTCGGCCAGCAAGAGACGATCGCCGCGCTGGATCTCGACATAGCCCGTGGCGACGACGGTATTGCTGGAGTCGTCATAGCTGATTTCATCAGCCTGAAGCAAAGTCTGCTCGGCCGAGTCATCGGCCGCCGGCAGAACGTCGGCCGCATGGGCCGCCAGCGATGCCGCCAGAGCCAGGGCCAATACCGACGTGGACAACATAAGCCGCGCGGTACGGCCCGCGCAGAAAAGTGGGGCGCAAAACGGAGGGAACAAGATCATGAACAATCAATCACGCGGTGGAGGCGAGCCGTAAGGGTTTCCGGTCGGGCAACCGCCATCCGGGCTTTACGATGATATACAGTCCCACGGCTATGGGGAGCAACGCTACAACATACATCAGCGGCGTGAATAACGCGTCTTTGCCGGCAAGATTGGCCGCGCCCAGCGCCGCGGACTGGACCAGGACCACGGCAATTATGGCGCTGACGATGCGCTGCGTCTGGCCACGCTTGCTGAAGGCGCCGGTCAAAAGGAAAGCCAGGGCGAGGCACGTAAACCCCAACGAATTGAGCGGCTCGACCAGGCGCTGATGACCCTCGGCGCGCATGCGGACGGCGACCCGCGCCGACACGCCTTCCTCTTCCACCGCCGTCAAAAGTGCCCAGGTACTGCGCTCGCGGTTGCTCTCGTAGCGGCTGTCCGGCGTGCTCTCGAGCGCGCCGAAATCTAGCGCATAGCTGTCGAAGTACAAGACCGACAGATTGCCTGTGCCGGGGACGAGCGATTGACGGCTGCCGTTGAACAGCAGCACGCGCGTGCCGCCGGTCGTGCCTTCGCTGCGCCCGATGGCGCCGCGTTCAGCCATGATGGTCATGCTCGTATTAGCCTGCCGTGTGTCGTGGATCATTACGCCCAAGAGGTCACCGTTATGATCGCGCCCGCGCACATAGACGGTGAGGTTCTTCGTCACCTGGTTGAAGGCGCCCTCGCGCAGAAGTATTTGTGAGACGTCGTTGCGGATGGTCCATTGCAGCGTGCGGAACGACTGGAAGGCTGCCGGCACGATAAGCAGCGTCAATACGTAGCCCGCCAGCGCAGCCACCGCGGCGCCCATCAATGCGGGACGCGCGAGGCCTAAACGGCTGATGCCGGCGGCCTGTGCGACCACCAGTTCGCGGTCCATGGTCAGCTTATTGTAGACGAACACGACCACGAGAAAGAGCGACGCCGGCAGGATGACCGACAGGAACCACGGCAGCAGCAGCATGGTCAGCTTCAGCCATGCGCCTATGGCCAAGCCTTTATTGATGACAAACTGCAGGAACTGCAGGGATTGGGTCAGCCACACCACAAAAGCCAACACCACCGCCACCAGCAGTGTTCCGAGCGCCAATTGGCGGAAGATGTAGCGCGTGATTCCCGACATGGTTGCGGATTATAGCGTTCCGGCTGCAAAAGCGGCTGTGAAAAGCGGTCGGCCTTTCTCCTGCGCTTTATGATGTAAGTCTTTGCGGTCAACCGCCGCCGATTTACAATAGGCGCAATTCACACCGAGGGGGTAATCATGAAATGCAGAGCGGCACAGAGCGGCCCGGTACAGACTGGCCGCGCGAAACGTGTGGCGCTGGCTGTCGTGGCGGCCCTGGCGCTCGCAGCGCCCTCGGTTGCTTCGGCCGGCGACATCATGGCCTGCGCTTCGCACGATGAAGCCGCCGCCTTTCGCTTGCGCCATTTGCAAAGCCGCCTCATGGTCGCCGCGCTGTCGTGCAATCAGCAGGCGGCTTACAACACCTTCGTCGAACATTTCCGCACCGACCTTGTGAACGCCGGCGGGCGCATCACTAGCTATTTCCAGCGCAGCGGCGGCGGCCAGAATGCGCTCAATAAACATATCACCGAGCTGGCCAACGCCGCCGGCCTTAGCCGCGCCGAAGATCCCGACGGTTTCTGCGGCAGGTCCTGGACGGTATTCTGGAACCTCGAACAAGACCCGCTAATCTTGAGCACAGTCGCCGACGCCAGCGTATTGGTCTCGATGGATCAGCCGCAAACCTGCACTGTCAGCGTGGCGGCTCAAGGCAGCACGATGCCCCAAAAGTAACCGCCGCTTTCGTGTTACCGAAAGCGGCGGCTGTCTCAAATCACTCAGACGAAATTGCGCCGGCGGATTTAATCCCGCCGGCGCTTTTCGTTATTCCATCACGATTTCGACGCGGCGGTTCTGGGGTTCCTTGACGCCGTCGCCGGTGGCGACGAGCGGCTCGGACTCACCCTTGAACATCACGACGATCTCGCTGTCCTTGTAGCCGAGTTTGATCAGCTGGGCCTTGACGGCCTTGGCGCGGCGCTCGGACAGAGCAAGGTTGTAAGCCGGCGTGCCGGACGTATCGGCGTGACCGGTTGCGGTGATGCGGGCCTTGCCGTTTTTCTTCGCGTAGTCGGCAGCTTCCTGCACGATCTTCTGAGCATCTTCACGCAGCGCGGCGCGGTCGAAGTCGAAGAACACCAGGAACTTCTGCGGCACCGGCGGCGGCGGAGGAGGAGCCGGCGGCGGCGGGGGCGGCGGCGGGGGAGCCGGCGGCGGCGGGGGAGCAGCTGCTACGACCTGCTTTTCCGCGGGCGCGCCGAAGTTGAAGCGCACGCCGAACAGCAGGTTGTGGCTGCGATCGTTGTGACGGCTGGCGAAGGAGCCAGACGGAACGCTTTCGAACTTGTTTTGCTGCGTGCCGATGTAGCGGTATTCGACAAAGCCTTCGGTCATCGCGCTGAACGGATGCGAGATACCGACGATGCCCTGCCACTGCAACGCGCTGTCACGGTCGTTGAACACAGGCGTCGAGGCCGGGAACGTCGGCGAGCGGCTGCCCTGAACCTGATGCCACTTGGTGCGGCCGAGGCCGACGCCAACACCGAGGTAGGGGTTCCATGAGGCGTCGCGGCTGAAGTCGTAGAGGAAGTTGCCCATGATACCGAGCACCTTCTGGCGGCCGGTTGCGCCGGCCGTTGCGATATCGTTGATGCCCGATTCACGGAAGTTGAATTCGAGTTCGGTGCGGGGGCCCTTGTCCATCCACTTGTATCCGAGGGCGCCCGAGAGAATGTAGCCGGTGTCGAATGTAACATCGGTGCTGACGGCCGCGCCCGTGGGCGGTCGGCGAATATCGATGGTGGAATCTGACGGCAGGCTGAAGCCGCCGCCGAAGCTAAAGTAGCCGCCTTCGGCTTGAGCTGCCGAGGATATCGCCATTCCGGCGAGACCCGCCAAAAGTGCGAATTTGAGATTTTTCATGTTGAACTCCAGATGGGTTGATCGGGTAGGGGCTTCGTCACACCTGCTCCTGGGTGCAACCATGGCGAGGTCGCGCTTCGCCTGCAAGCTCGGCAAATGCAGAAAACGTAAACAATTTGAAGGTGTTGCAATTCTACTATAGGTAGCGCCCCCTGCGCAGCGCCTCACAAGGGCAATAACGACCGCCAGGCTGAAAAGTTCGCCTCTTGGTAGTTTTATCTTAAAAAAGGGACAGGTTGTTTTGTAACAGCCACGCACGGGGATGCGAATGGTTCTTACAAACGTCGCCGGCTAGTCAAGCACTTTGCCCGGATTCATCAGATTCGCGGGGTCGATGGCCTGCTTCAGGCGGTGCATCAAATCCAGTTCGACCGGATCTTTGTAGTGCTTCATCTCGTCGACCTTCAGCATACCGATGCCGTGTTCGGCCGAGATCGAACCTTGCATGCCGACGACGATATCATGAACCACGCGGTTCATATCGTGCCATTTCGCCAGATACGCGGCCTTGTCGTCGCCTAAAGGCTGCGAAATGTTGAAGTGGATATTGCCGTCGCCCAGATGGCCGAAAGGCACCGGCCGCGCGCCGGGGAAATGTTGGGCAATCGCCGCCATGCCGTCGGCGATGAAACGCGGTACCTGCGACACCGGCACCGACACGTCGTGCTTGATGCTGCCGCCCTCGAACTTCTGCGCTTCGGGCAGGGACTCGCGGATACGCCACAGGCTCTTTTGCTGCTCGACACTCTCGGCGATGACGGCGTCAACGATGATGCCTTCCTCGAAGGCGGTTTCCAGCAGCAGGTCAAAGCTGGCGCGGATGCGCGCATCGGGCCGCGAGCTGGAAAACTCGGTCAGCACGTACCAAGGATGCGGCTTGTCCAAGGGATCGCTGCAGCCGGCGATATGCTTGATGCACATCTCCAGGCCGATGCGCGGGATCAGCTCGAAGGCCGTCACCGCATCGCCGGACAAGGCGCGCGCGCGATTGAGCAGCGTTGTCGCATCCGCGATTTTATTGACCGCGCACAAAGCCGTTGCGCGCTCAACCGGCCGCGGGAACAGCTTCAGTACCGCGGCAGTGATGATGCCCAGTGTGCCTTCGGCGCCAACAAACAGATGGCGCAGCGCATAGCCGGTGTTGTCCTTGCCCAAAGCGCGCAGGCCGTTCCAGATGCGCCCGTCAGGCAGCACCACTTCCAGGCCCAGCACCAAGTCGCGGGCATTGCCGTAGCGCAGAACGTTGATGCCGCCGGCGTTGGTGGCGAGATTGCCGCCGATCTGGCAGCTGCCTTCGGCACCCAGGCTCAAGGGAAACAGGCAGCCCACCTCTTCGGCGGCGCGCTGGACGTCGGCCAGGATGCAGCCGGCTTCGACGGTGATGGTGAAGTTCACCGGATCGATGGCGCGCACTTTATTCATGCGGCCGAGATTGAGGATCACTTCGCTGGCGTCCTCGTGGGCCGTCGCACCCCCACATAGGCCGGTGTTGCCGCCTTGCGGGATGATGGGCATTTTTGCCGCGGCGCAAGCGGTGACAATCTTGGCCACGTCCGCGGTCGATGAGGGACGCAGAACCAGGGCCGGCTTGCCGTGATAAAGGCCGCGCTCCTCGTGCACATAGGGCGCCATAGCGTCGGCGTCGGAGATGCAGGCGGCGGCGCCGACGATATCGGCCAAGTGGTTGCGCAGAGTCTGATCGAGCGGCACGGGGCTGAACCTTATGTATAAAAACCGCAGCTAAAATGGAGGAAGCAGGCGCCAAGCGCAACGGGGGCCATTAAGGCTTTGGCGCGGCTGCCCGTTTGAGGCGGTCGTTGATGGCGATGCCAATTCCCGTTGCGGGAATGGGTGATACGGCCATGCCTTTGAACCGCTGCGCGTCGTCCAGGGCCCGCATCATGGCAAACAGGTTAGCGGCGGCTTCGACCAGATCGCCGCGGACACTGAGGTTGAGCGCGGCCCCCGGGCTCACGCCAAATCCTAACAATGCTTCTCCCGCGCGCGCATCGCGCGCGTTCAACCGCAGCGGCAGGCCTGGCGCGTAATGAGAAGCCAATTGCCCCGGCGACTTAAGCGCCGACACATTCGCATCGGCGGCGTGATCCACCGGACCGATGACGCTGGTAATTTGTTCCGCGGTGACCGCACCCGGGCGCAAGAGTGCTGCAACCTCTCCGCTAATATCAAGCACGGTCGATTCAACACCCACTTTGCAGGCCCCGCCGTCGAGGATCATATCCACCTTGTCGCCAAGCGAGTCCGCCACATGCTGGGCGAGCGTCGGGCTGATGGTGCCTGATGCATTGGCGCTGGGCGCCGCCAGCGGCCGCTCAGTTGCGCGCAATAAACCACGCGCCACGGCATGATCTGGCATTCTGAGGGCAATGGTATCAAGCCCCGCCGAGACCAGATGCGACGCCGCGCAGTCGGCGCGCCGGCGCAGCACCAGCGTCAGGGGCCCGGGCCAGAACGCGGCGGCCAGCTTGTCAAACCAAGCGTCGGTGTGGGCGAGGGGCTTGACCCAGGCGGTCTCCGCCACATGCACGATCAGCGGATTGAACGACGGCCGGCCCTTGGCGGCAAAAATGCGCGCAACCGCTTTTCCATCGGTGGCATCCGCGCCCAGGCCATAGACCGTCTCGGTTGGGAAGGCGACGAGCCCGCCGCTGCGCAGCAGTCGCGCGGCTTCTTTGATGCTGTCGGCAGTGGCGCGCTTGACGATCACAACACGCCTTCGGCGAGGAAACGGCCGTTGAGGAAGCCGGGCTTTTTGTACGCCAGTTCGACGCCGTCGAAGTCATGCACCGAACCACCAGCCGCGCGCACCACGGCGTGACCCGCTCCAGTGTCCCACTCGCATGTAGGTCCGAAGCGTGGATACAGATCAGCCTTGCCTTCGGCCACCAGGCAGAACTTCAGCGACGAGCCAATGACGCGCTTTTCTGCGACGTCGTATTTGGCCAGGAATGGGTCCATCAGTTCCGGCACTTCATGGGATTTGCTGCCGGTGATGACCACGCGCGCCGGCCGCGGACGTACGGTGATCTTTGCCGGCGCGCCGCCCCGCCAGACTTCGGCGCGGCGCTGCGCAGCGACTATCACTCCGAGGTAGGTTTCGCCGCGTACCGGAGCGTGCACGATGCCCAGGGCCGGCGAGCCGTTCAAAACCAATGCGATATTCACGGTGTAGTCGTCGCCGCCCTTGATGAACTCCTTGGTGCCGTCCAGCGCATCGACAAGCCAAAACGAGTTGCCCTCAAAATGCGCATGCCCATGGGCGGCGACGCGCTCTTCGGCAACGATATGAAAAGCCGGCGACAGTTTTTCCAATACCGCCGTGATGATCCCTTCGGCGATCTGGTCGGCCTCGGTGACCGGCGAAGTGTCGTTTTTGGCCATGACCTCAAATCCGCGTTTGCGCACCTCCAGCGTGGCGCGCCCGGCTTCTTCGGCGACGGGCCGCAAGCGGTCGGCCCAGGCGCTGAGCAGGGCGAAGTCAACGGCGGTCATGATTTATTCCGCGGCTTTCAGGGTGGAGGCTTCAATCGCCTGCCAGATCTTGAGCGGCGTCAGCGGCATGTCGAGATGCGTGATGCCCAGCGGCGCCAAGGCATCCAGCACCGCGTTCACGGCGGCCGGTGTCGCGCCGATGGTGCCGGCTTCGCCAGCGCCCTTGATGCCCAGTGTGTTTCGCGGCGTCGGCACCTCGGTATAGGCGAAGTCAAAGGCCGGCGACGAGTCCGCGCGCGGCATGCAGTAGTCCATGAAGGACCCGGTCACCAGCTGGCCGGCGTCGTCATAGATCGCGGCCTCATACAGCGCCTGGCCGATACCCTGCACCGCGCCGCCTACAATCTGTCCGGTCATCAGCAGCGGATTGAGGGCGTAACCCAGATCGTCTTGGATCGTGTAATTGACGAAATGAATGACGCCGGTGGCTTCTTCGATATCCACTTCGCAGACGTGGCAGCCGTTAGGGAAAGTCGTGCCGGCGGGGGTATAGCTTTCGCTGACATACAAGCCGGCTTCAACACCCGCCGCGCGCCCAGCCTCGCTATAGGACGCGGCAATAATGTCAGCGAGATCGACCGCACGGTCGGTGCCGGCGATGACGAACTTGCCGTTCTCCAGTTCGATATCCACGGCGGCGGCCTCCAGCATCTCGGCGGCCAGCGTCTTGCCGTGTTCGATCATCTTGATCACGTTCTCGCGCACGGCACTGCCGCCGATGGGCACCGACCGCGAACCGCCGGTGCCGTTGCCGGTTGGAATCAAATCGGTGTCGCCCTGCTTGACGGTGATGCGGTCGATAGGAATGCCAAACTCGTCCGCGGCAATTTGCGCATAGGCCGTCTCGTGGCCCTGGCCGTTGGACTGGGTGCCGATGAGGATCGTCAGGCGGCCGTCCTTTTCAAAGCGCAGCTGCGGCTTCTCGCCGTTGCCGCCGGCGCAGGCCTCGACGTAATAACTGATGCCCGCGCCGCGCAGCATGCCGCGCTTTTTGGCGGCGGCCTTGCGCGCAGGCAGGCCGGCATAGTCGGCGCGCTTCAGGGCGGCATCCATCAGCTCTTCGTAGCGGCCGGAATCGTAAACGGGACCCAGCGGCGTTTCGTAAGGGAAGTCTTCAGCGCGGATGAAATTGCGCCGGCGCAGTTCAACTGAAGTGAGGCCAATCTCGCGCGCGGCTTTCTCCACCAGACGCTCGACGATGTAGGCGGCTTCGGGCCGCCCGGCGCCGCGATAGGCATCTACCGGCGCCGTATTGGTGAATACCACCCGCACATCCACGCAGGCCGCGGGAATGCGGTAGGTGCCACAGAGCATACCGCAGCCGGCCATGGTCTGCACCATCGCGGCAAATTGCGATAGATAGGCGCCGACATTGCCTAAGGACGACACACGGATAGCCAGGAACTTGCCGTCTTTATCGAGCGCCATCTCGGCGTGATTGACCTGGTCGCGCCCGTGCCCGTCGGCGAGGAAGCTTTCGGATCGGTCGGCTGTCCATTTCACCGGACGGCCCAGGGCCTTGGCCGCCACCAGGCACATCACCGGTTCATTGAACAGGAAGTAGCGCATGCCGAAGCCGCCGCCGACGTCGGGGCACAGCACGCGTACCTGCTCGGCGGTGGCGTCCAGCACCTTCCACTTGGTCAGCCAGTCCCTGAGCTTGTGAGTGTTCTGGCAGCCTTGTGTCAGGGTGTAGCGCCCGGTCGCGGCGTCGTATTCGCCGATGGCGCCGCGTGGCTCCAATGCTGTCGGGTTCATGCGGTTGTTGATCAGATCGATGGCGACGACCTTGTGGGCCGCTGCAAAAGCTGCCGCGACCTTGGCTTCATCGCCCAGCCGCCAATGCACCAGAACGTTGCCGGGTGCTTCGGGGTGAATCTCTACGCCCGAGGTCACGGTCTCGGCGGTGCTGACGCTGACCTCGAGATCGCTGTAATCAATCTCCACAAGTTCGGCGGCGTCTTTGGCTTGCGCGAGTGTCTCGGCAACGATGGCGACGATGGGCTCGCCCACGTAACGTACGCGGCCCTTGGCCAGGACCGGGCGCAGCGGTGTCTTGGGACGTTTGCCGTCGGGGCCGGGGGGCACGCCCTCGGCGGGCAATCCGCCCACCTTCAACGCATCGAGGTCGGCGCCGGTGAAAACACCCAGCACGCCAGGAGCGGCCTTAGCCGCCACTGTATCGACCGCGACCAGATCGGCATGGGCGTGGGAGGAGCGCAGCATATAAAGGTAGCTCTGCCCGACGCCGGCGATGTCGTCAGTATAACGTCCGGTGCCGGTGAGGAACCGCTGATCCTCGACGCGGCGGATGGCTTGACCGACCCCGAATTTGCCCATACCGGCTCTACCTTTTCAGTGATCGCCAAACATAGCGCGCGAAGCCACTTTGTCCACTGGCAGGGCCGCGCTCTGTAGGGTTAAGCTGCGCCCTCCTTTGACCCTTTTGTTCCGGAAGCCGTCATGCACATCACCTTCGCCAAGATCGCCGTTCCCAAACAAGGCGCTGCCGTTATCGGCGTGGCAGAAGGCGGCAAGCTGGGCCCGGCGGCGGCGAAGCTGGACAAACAGGTCCACGGTACCCTCAGCCGCGCCATGAAGGCCGCCGAGTTCACCGGCAAGCGCGAAAAGACCCTGGTGATCGTGTCCCCCGCCGGCAGCAAGCTCGACCGCGTCATCCTGGTGGGCTTGGGCAGCGTCAAGACCCTGGATGCCACCGCGGCCGAGCGCATCGGTGCGTCGATTTACGATGCCGTGTCCAAGGACACCGGCGTCACCGTCCTGCTGGAAGGTGGCGGCTTCGAGGCCGGCGCCGTCGCGGCCCATTTCGCCGGCGGCATGGTGCTGAAGTCCTACCGCTTCACCAAGTACCTCACTAAGGAGAGCAAGGATTCCAAGCCGAAACTGAAGTCGGTCGAGGTTCAGTCCGATGCGCCGGCCGACGCCAAGAAGCGCTACGTCGCGGTCGAGGCGGTGTGTGATGGCGTGTTCTTCACCCGCGACGTCATCACCGAGCCACCCAATATCATCTATCCGGAATCCTTCGTCGCCCGCGCCAAGGAATTGGCCAAGGACGGCATCAAGGTCGAAGCCCTCGGCGAAGCGGCCATGAAAAAGCTCGGCATGGGCGCCTTGCTCGGCGTCGGCCAGGGTTCGCGCAAAGAATCCCAGGTTTTGGTTTTGCGCTGGGACGGCGCCAAGAATAAGTCCGACGCGCCGCTGGCCATCGTCGGCAAGGGCGTGACCTTTGACACCGGCGGCATCAGCTTAAAGCCGCCCGCCGGCATGTGGGACATGAAATGGGACATGGGCGGCGCCGGTGTGGTTGTCGGCCTGATGCGGGCGCTTGCGCGCCGCAAAGCGCCGGTGAATGTCGTCGGCCTCTGCGGTCTCGTCGAAAATATGCCCGACGGCAATGCCCAGCGCCCGGGCGATGTGGTCACCTCCATGTCGGGCCAGACCATCGAAGTGCTCAACACCGACGCCGAAGGCCGCCTCGTGCTGGCCGACGTACTGTGGTACGCGCAGCAGCGTTTCAAGCCCAAAGCCATTGTCGATCTGGCCACGCTGACCGGCGCCATCATTGCGGCGCTGTCGGATCATTACGCCGGCATCTTCAGCAACAACGACGAGCTGTCGAATAAGTTGATTGCCGCCGGCCAGGCGGTCAGTGAACGTCTGTGGCGTCTGCCCATGGGCGACGAATACGACCGCGATCTGAAGTCGCCCATCGCCGACATGAAGAATATCGGCGGCCCGCGCGCGGGCTCCATCACGGCGGCGCAGTTCCTGCAGCGCTTCATCAAGGACGTGCCTTGGGCGCACCTCGACATTGCCGGTGTGGTCTGGAATGAAAAGCCGACCGCCCTGGCCCCCGGCGGCGGTACCGGTTACGGCGTGCGCCTGCTCAACCGCTTCATCGCCGATAATTACGAGAAATAACCGCGTTACTGCTTGGTGTGCGGGGCGATTTTGTAGGCGTAGACTTGGTCCGCGCCGCGCTTCACTGAATCGTCGCCTTTGGCGCCCAGGTTGGTGAAGAATTCGGCTACGCCCGCCGCCTGGATTTCGCTGTCGGCTTCGCGGTAGAGGCCCTTGTCGGCCCCGTTCTTGAACTTGTGCACGTTGAACAGCTGGCCCTTGGCGTCCTCGGCGGTGCCGACGCACCATTCCTTATACTTGCCGCCGTGCTTGGCGATGAATTCCTGGAAATCATTGAGGATTTCCGACTTGCTCTTGCTCATCGTTACTTCCCTCTAAAAGCGAACCTCTCGCCCTGAACATAACCATAGGTTACGGGGCTGCAAACGTCTTTTTGGTGAAGAGTTGGCGTTGCCGCGGGCCGTGCCAGGAGGTAAACACCGCTTCCCTTATTCGCCCACGGGAGACGCTGTCTTGGCCACATTGATCCGCCCCTTCACGGGCTTACGTCCGGTTCCCGCCCAGGCCGCCGCCGTTGCGGCGCCGCCTTACGACGTGCTCAACACCGAAGAGGCCCGCGCCCGCGCCGCCGGCAAGGCCAACAGCTTCTTGCACATCTCCAAGCCCGAGATCGACCTGCCCGCCGGCACCGATCCTTACGCACCTGCCGTCTACGCCAAAGGCGTTGAGAATTTGAAGCGCCTCATCGACGGCGGCGTGCTCGTGCGCGACGCCGCGCCGCATTACTATGTCTACCGACTGAAGATGGGCGACCACGTGCAAACCGGTTTTGTCGCCGCCGCATCCGTCGCGGCTTACGACATCAACCGCATTCGCAAGCACGAGTTCACGCGCCCCGACAAGGAAGACGACCGCGTCCGCCAGATCGAAGCGCTGAATGCCCAGACCGGTCCGGTGTTGCTGGCCTATAGGGCCGACAAAGAGGTGCAGGCCATCATCGACGGCGTTGCCAAGACCGCGCCCTTGTACGAGGTCACCGCCGACGACGGCATCGTGCACACCATCTGGCGCATGGACGACCCGGACGCCATCGCTAAGCTCACGCAACTGGTCGATGCCATGAAGGCGCTCTACATCGCCGATGGTCATCACCGTTCCGCCGCGGCGTCCCGGGTGGCTGCCGCGCGCCGCGGCAAAAGCGAAAGCGCAGAATATTTTCTCGGTGTGGCCTTCCCCCATGATCAGATGCGCATCTTCGACTACAACCGCGTGATCAAGGATTTGAATGGCCTCACGCCCGAAGCTTTCCTCGCCAAGGTCAAGGAGCGCTTCGACGTCTCGGCGGCCAGCGGCCAGGTTAAGCCCGAGAAACCCACGATTTTTGGCATGTATATGGGCGGCGCCTGGTACAAGCTTGCGATCCACGAAAAGCTGATCCCGCAGCAGGATCCGGTGGCGCGCCTCGACGTCAGCCTGTTGCAGGACAATCTCATCGCCCCGGTGCTGGGCATTACCGATCCGCGCCGCGACAAGCGCATTGATTTTGTGGGCGGCATTCGCGGGCTCAAGGAATTGGAGAAGCGCGTCAACTCCGGCGAGATGCAGGTAGCCTTCGCGCTGCATCCCACGACGCTCGAGCAGTTGATGGCGGTCGCGGACGCCGATCAGGTCATGCCGCCCAAGTCCACCTGGTTCGAGCCCAAGCTGGCCGACGGTCTTGTCAGTCACGTCATCGACTAACGCACCCAAGGTTATTGTCATCGCCGGCCCGACCGCGGCGGGCAAATCCGCGCTTGCGCTCGCCGTTGCCGAAAAATTTCACGGCGTGCTTATCAACGCCGACAGCCAGCAGCGTTACGCGGACCTGCGCATTCTCACCTCACGGCCTTCCGTGGCCGATGAGGCGCGCGTGCCGCACAAACTCTTCGGTGATCTCGGCCCGGCGGACACCGGCTCGGCGGCCGAGTGGGCGATAAAGGCTGCCGCGGAAATTGAAACCGCCACCGCGCAAAACAAGGTGCCTATCCTGGTCGGCGGCACCGGTCTTTATTTCCGCGCGCTGATGGAAGGCCTCAGCGACATGCCGGCCGTACCTTCCGAGGTCCGCGATAGCGCCCGCGCTTTGCTCGATGACATCGGCCATGCTGCCTTTCACGCCAAACTCGCGGCCCGCGATCCCGTGCTCGGCGCGCGTCTCAAGCCCGGCGACACCCAACGCATGCTGCGGGCCTGGGAGGTGGTCGAGGCTAGCGGCCGGCCCCTCAGCGCCTGGCAGGAGACACCGGGCACGCCGCCCATTGCCGCCCGGTATTTCAGTATTGTCCTTCTGCCCGACCGCGCGGCCCTCTATGCCGACTGCGACTCCCGGTTCCAGGCCATGGTCGAGGGTGGTGCCCTGGCCGAGGTCCAGGCTCTTATCGACCGGCGAATCGACCTCGCCAAGGGCATCGGCAAGGCCCTGGGTGTGGCCGAACTTGCCAAGACCCTGGCCGGGGCGCAGGATTTGGCGGGCGCGGTCACCCTCGTACAAACCGCCACCCGGCAGTACGCAAAACGACAGATGACCTGGTTCCGAAATCAGTTTCGTGCGGATTTGACCTTAAGTAAGAAACTTTCGGAATGTTTAATGGAAGAAATCTTTTCAAATATTCGTCTTTTTCTGTTGACCTGACCAGACCCCCCGACTAGTTTTCCGCCCGTTCGCCCGCCCAAACCGCCATTTCGTGTGGCTGTTGTGCGGGCCTTTCATTGAGCGCATAGGAACTCGCGCAAGGACGGCGGACATGGCGGAAGCAGCGACCACCGAGCGAAACGGCGACACGCCCAGCAAAGAACTCTTTGTGGGCGCGCGCCTCATCTTGAAGGCCCTGCAGGAGCAGGGCGTCGAGGTCATCTTCGGCTATCCGGGCGGCGCCGTGCTGCCGATCTACGACGAGATCTTCAAACAGAACAGCATCCGTCACGTGCTTGTGCGCCATGAACAGGGCGCGGTGCATGCCGCCGAAGGCTACGCGCGTTCGACGGGCAAAGTCGGTTGCGTGCTCGTCACCTCGGGCCCAGGTGCCACCAACGCCGTCACCGGTTTGACCGACGCGCTGATGGATTCCATTCCCATCGTCTGCCTGACGGGACAGGTCCCCACGCATCTCATCGGCAACGACGCTTTCCAAGAAGCCGACACCGTCGGCATCACGCGTCCGTGCACCAAGCACAACTACCTGGTGCGCGACGTCAACAAATTGTCCGAGACGATCCACGAAGCGTTCTATGTCGCGCGCTCGGGCCGTCCCGGTCCGGTGGTGGTCGATCTGCCAAAGGACGTGTGTATGGCCATGGGCCATTACACAACGGCGCCGCGCGGCGTGCAGCGCAAGCAGCACAAAACCTACAATCCCAAGACCAAGCCGGATTCAGCAGCCATTGCCCATGCGGTGGCCATGATGGCCGCGGCCAAAAAGCCGGTGTTCTATACCGGCGGCGGCATCATCAATTCGGGCCCCAAGGCCTCGGCCTTGCTGCGCGAGCTGGTCAAGCTCACCGGCTTTCCCATCACGTCCACATTGATGGGCCTCGGCGCTTACCCGGCCTCGGGCGACCACTGGCTGGGCATGCTCGGCATGCACGGCACCTACGAAGCCAACCTCGCCATGCATGGCTGCGACCTAATGATCAACATCGGCGCGCGCTTCGACGACCGCGTCACCGGCAACCTGAAATTCTTTGCGCCCGACTCAAAGAAGATCCACATCGACATCGACGCCTCGTCGATCAACAAGAACGTCATCGTCGATCTCGGCATCGTCGGCGACTGCGCAATCGCGCTCGAAGACATGCTCGCCGTCTGGAAAGCCAAAAAATATCAGGCCGACCAGAAGGCCCTGAAGGCCTGGTGGCGCCAGATCGAGGAATGGAAAAGCCGCGACAGCCTGAAGTATGTGCAGAAGGGCAAGCTCATCAAGCCGCAGTACGCCATCCAGCGCCTGTTCGAGCTAACCAAGAAACGCGAAACCTACATCACCACCGAAGTGGGCCAGCATCAGATGTGGGCGGCGCAGTTCTACCGCTTCGACCAGCCCAATCATTGGCTGACCTCGGGCGGCCTCGGCACCATGGGCTACGGCTTGCCCGCCGCCGTCGGCGTGCAGATGGCCCACCGCGACGCACTCGTGGTCGATATCGCCGGCGAAGCCTCGATCATGATGAACATCCAGGAGCTCTCGACCGCGGTGCAGTACCACCTGCCGGTCAAGGTCTTCATCATCAACAACCAGTACATGGGCATGGTGCGCCAGTGGCAGGAGCTGCTGCACGGCGGGCGCTATTCCGAAAGCTACAGCGAAGCGCTGCCGGATTTCGTCAAGCTCGCCGAAGCCTTTGGATGTGTGGGCATGCGTGTGTCCGATCCCGCCAAGATGGACGATACCATCAAGGAAATGATCTCGATCGACCGTCCCGTGGTCTGCGACGTCTCGGTCGATCCCAAGGAAAACTGTTTCCCCATGATCCCCTCGGGCAAGGCGCACAACGAGATGATCCTGGGTCAGGACGAGAAGAGTGGCAAAGCCATCACCGGGGAGGGCCTGGCGCTGGTGTAAACCGGCCGGGAAGAATCACATGGCGAAGAAGCCCGCTAAAACAAAGACTCCCTCGAAGCGCGCCAAGATCGTCGAGGAGCAGTCGTCGAACCTTTACGAGGGCATGATCCCGCTCGCGCGTCTGCGCGACAAAGAGACATACCGCCACGTCGTCTCGGTGCTGGTCGACAACGAAGCCGGCGTGCTGGCGCGCGTCATCGGCCTGTTCGCGGGCCGTGGCTACAACATCGAAAGCCTGACGGTGTCCGAAGTCGATCGCGACCGCGGCCTGTCACGCATCAACGTCGCCACGTCCGGCACGCACCAGACCATCGACCAGATCAAGGCCCAGTTGGGCCGTCTGGTGCCGGTGCATATCGTACGCGATCTCACCGACGACGGCCCGTCGGTCGCGCGCGAGCTGGCGCTGGTCAAGGTGGCCGGCGTCGGCGAAAAGCGTGTGGAAGCCCTTCGTATTGGGGATATTTTCCGTGCCAATGTGGTGGACTCTAGCACGCAGTCGTTTGTGTTCGAAGTCGTCGGCAATACCGACAAGGTCGATGCCTTCATCGATCTCATGAAGCCGCTCGGGCTCGTCGAAGTGTCGCGCACGGGTGTCGCCGCCATCGCGCGCGGTGCCCGCGGCATCGAAAAGTAATTTTAAGTCTGGATTTTTACGCGCCGTCCGCGGCGCATCAGAAAAACGAGAGAAAGGGACGCCCAATGCGTGTTTATTATGATCGCGACGCCGATGTGAACCTGATCAAAGGCAAAAAAATTGCCATCGTCGGCTACGGCAGCCAGGGCCACGCCCACGTGCTTAACCTGCGCGATTCCGGCGTGAAAGACTTGGCCGTCGCGCTGAAGGAAGGCTCGCCCACTCGTGCCAAGGCCGAAGGCGAAAAGCTGAAGGTCATGACCCCGGCCGAAGCCGCCAAGTGGGCCGACCTGATCATGATCCTCACGCCCGACGAACTGCAGGCCGACCTTTATGCCAAAGACCTCGCGCCGAACATGAAGCAGGGGGTGGCGCTCGCGTTCGCCCACGGCCTCAACATTCACTTCAGCCTCATTGAGCCGCGCAAGGACCTCGACGTGTTCATGATCGCGCCCAAGGGCCCCGGCCACACCGTGCGTTCGGAATACCAGCGCGGCGCCGGCGTGCCCTGCCTCGTGGCCATCGCGCAGAATGCCTCCGGAAATGCAATGGAATTGGCCCTTTCCTACGCGTCAGCAATTGGTGGTGGCCGCGCCGGCATCATCGAAACCACGTTCAAGGAAGAGTGCGAAACCGATCTCTTCGGCGAACAGGCCGTGCTCTGCGGCGGCGCGTCAGCGCTGGTGCAGGCGGGTTTCGAAGTGCTGGTCGAAGCCGGCTACGCGCCCGAGATGGCCTACTTCGAGTGCTTGCATGAACTCAAGCTCATCGTCGATCTGATGTACGAAGGCGGTCTCGCCACCATGCGCTACTCGATCTCCAACACCGCCGAATACGGCGACTACACCTCGGGCCCGCGCGTGATCACCGCCGAGACCAAGAAGGAAATGAAGCGCATCCTCGACGACATCCAGCAGGGCCGCTTCGTGCGCGACTGGATGGCCGAATGCAAAGCTGGACAGCCCAGCTTCAAAGCCATTCGCCGCAACCAGGCCGCCCACCAGATCGAAGAAGTCGGCGGGCGTCTCCGCGCCATGATGCCCTGGCTGAAGCGTAACCAGCTTGTGGATAAAGCCCGCAACTAGACCTTGCAGGCGGCGCTCTCAACCTCCGCCTGTGAAGCGCCTGGTTAACGAATGTGGCACGGGAGCGGTCCTCTCCGGATCGCTCCCAAACCCGCCAAATTCATACATTTTTTTGCAAGCCGGCCTTCCCTTGGGCCCGCCTTCATGACAAATTAACGCAGCTGCGGCAGTTTAGTTGAGAACGGGTTGCGAAACCCGTTTGAGAAAACTACTTAAGCCTTTGATATGTGGGCAAAAAACGCGGCGCGGCTAAAGGGATTAACGCAAGTGGGTAACGCCACCATCCTCGTCAGCGAGTCAACCGGCACGGCAACGTCCGTCGGACGGGTGGCGTTGCTGCGGGCGGGGATCATTGCGGGCGTCGCACTGCGTCTTACGGACCGGGGTCTGCGACTTATCCGCCCCTGAGCGCCGTTAACCTGTCGAGCGACAGGCGCCCAGGGGAACAGGATTTGTGAGTCGCTCACGAACCGATCTTTTTTTTGACCCCCAGTCGTGAGAGCAGAACCATGAGCACCAACAATCGCGTCTTGATTTTCGACACCACCATGCGGGACGGCGAGCAGTCCCCGGGTGCCTCGATGAATCGCGACGAAAAAATCCGGATCGCCAAAGCCCTGGAATCCATGGGCGTGGACATCATCGAAGCCGGCTTCCCCATTGCGTCGCAAGGCGACTTCGATGCCGTGCAGGCCGTTGCCCGCGAAGTCACTGAGTCGACCGTCTGCGGGCTCGCCCGCGCGGCCAAGGCCGACATCGACCGCGCCGGCGAAGCCTTGAAGCCCGCCAAGCGCAAGCGCATCCACACGTTCATCGCGACAAGCCCGCTCCATATGCGAGTCAAACTGCAGATGGAACCCGACGCCGTCTTGCAGATGGTCACCGACAGCGTCACCCGTGCGCGCACCCACACCGACGACGTCGAGTGGTCGGGCGAGGATGCGACGCGTTCGGAGCATGATTTCCTCTGCCGCTGCGTCGAAGCCGCGATCGCGGCTGGTGCCCGCACCATCAATATCCCCGACACGGTGGGGTATACGGTGCCGGACGAATACAACGCGCTGATCAAGATGTTGCTCAACCGCGTGCCCAATATCGACAAGGCCATCATCTCGGTGCATTGCCATAACGATCTGGGCCTGGCCGTCGCCAACTCGCTGGCAGCTGTTCAGGCTGGCGCCCGCCAGGTGGAATGCACCATCAATGGCTTGGGCGAGCGGGCGGGCAACTGCGCCATGGAGGAAGTGGTCATGGCCTTGCGTACGCGCAAGGATCACATGCCCTATACCACCGGCATCAAGACCGAGATGATCACCCACACCTCGCACCTGGTGTCGACGATCACCGGCTTTCCCGTGCAGCCCAACAAGGCCATCGTCGGCGCCAATGCCTTCGCGCACGAGTCCGGTATCCACCAGGACGGTATGCTGAAGGACGCCAGTACCTACGAGATCATGACGCCTGAATCCGTCGGCTTGCGTAAATCCAACCTGGTGATGGGCAAGCTCTCGGGCCGCCATGCGTTCCGGCAAAAATTGGAAGATCTCGGCTACAAGCTGGGCGACAACGCCGTCAACGACGCCTTCAAGCGGTTCAAGGATCTGGCCGACAAGAAACGCGAAGTGTTCGACGAAGACATCATCGCCTTGGTGGACGACAGCGTCGTGCGTGAAAACGACCGAATTAAGTTCGTGGCCCTCGAAGTGATCTGCGGCACCAAGGTCGCCAAGCCCAGCGCTGATCTGGAACTGGAGATCGACGGCGTCGTGAAAAGCACGAAAGCCAATGGCGACGGGCCGGTTGATGCGCTGTTTAACGCCATCAAGCAGCTCACCACCAACACGCAGCACCTGAAGATCTATCAGGTGCACGCCGTCACCGGCGGCACCGATGCGCAAGCCGAGGTGATGGTGCGCTTGGAAGAAAACGGCAAGACGGTGCAGGGCCAGGGCGCGGATGCTGACACATTGGTCGCATCGGCGCGCGCCTACATCAACGCACTCAATAAGCTGCTGGTGAAGCGGGAAAAGACAGCGCCCGCGGCGCTATCGGCATAAGCCAAAAGCCCGCCCGGGTGCGTAACGACGCATCCGGGCGGTGTCTTATCGGAACACGGCAAGACTGTTGAACGGCGAGACTTTGGACAGAGGATAGATAGGACTAAATGTTTTCAAGATTGACGGGTTGGTTATCGGCCGACATGGCCATTGATCTGGGCACCGCGAATACGCTGGTCTATGTCAAAGGCCGAGGTATCGTGCTCAACGAGCCTTCTGTCGTCGCTCTCGCCGAGGTCAAGGGCCGAAAGCAGGTTCTGGCCGTCGGAAACGAGGCCAAGCAGATGCTCGGCCGAACGCCGGGCAACATCCAGGCCATTCGTCCTTTACGTGACGGCGTCATTGCCGACTTCGAAGTGGCCGAAGAAATGATCAAGCACTTCATCCGAAAGGTGCACAACCGCCGCTCCTTCGCGAGCCCGCTTGTCATCGTCTGCGTGCCCTCGGGCTCGACGGCCGTCGAACGCCGCGCCATTCAGGAGTCCGCCGAAGCTGCCGGCGCCCGCAAAGTCTATCTGATCGAAGAGCCCATGGCCGCGGCGATTGGTGCGGGCCTTCCCGTCACCGAGCCCACCGGCTCCATGGTGGTCGACATCGGCGGCGGCACGACGGAAGTCGCCGTGCTCTCGCTGGGCGGCATCGTTTACGCGCGCTCGGTGCGCGTCGGCGGCGACATGATGGACGAAGCCATCATCAACTACATCCGCAGGCACCATAACCTTCTCGTTGGCGAAAGCTCCGCCGAGCGCATCAAGAAGGAAATCGGCTGCGCCTGCCCGCCGGAATCCGGCGACGGCGAAACCATGGAGATCAAGGGCCGCGATTTGATGAATGGCGTGCCGAAGGAAATCGTCATCAGCCAGCGCCAGATCGCCGAAAGCCTGGCCGAACCCGTCACTGCCATCATCGATGCGGTGAAAGTGGCGCTCGAACACACAGCGCCTGAGCTCGCGGCGGACATCGTCGACAAGGGCATCGTACTGACTGGCGGCGGCGCCATGCTGCACAACCTCGACTTCGTGCTGCGTCACGCGACGGGATTACCTGTGTCGATCGCCGACGATCCGCTCAGCTGCGTCGCCATGGGCACGGGCAAGGCGCTCGAAGAGATGAAGGCGCTGAGGAACGTTCTGACGACCATGTACTAGGCGGCATTTAATGCTAGCGGCCCCAGAAGGGGCCGTTCGGGGATAGGGAGTAAGCGCACGTGCGACTGCCGACGGGACAAATCTCCCGTTTTGGGACGCTTAAATCGCTGTTGCAGCGGTTTGCGTATCTGTCCCTTATCGGCTTGACCGGCGCGCTCATGCTGATTGGTAAAGCCGACACCGTTCTCGTTGAGCGGGCGAGTGACGCTGTCACCGATGCGGTCACGCCGGTCTTGCGCGTGATGTCGGAACCGGCCGCCGTGGTGGCAGACTTCGTCAACAACCTACGCGAGCTCGCCGCCATCCGCGAGGAGAACGCCGAACTGCGAGAGTCCAATTCCCGGCTGCTGCAGTGGCAGTCCCTGGCGCAGAAGCTGGAATCCGAGAACAAGTCCTTGCGCGGGCTGTCTGCGCTGGTGCCCGAGCCAAATGCCACCTTCGTCACCGCGCGTGTGGTGGCTGATACCGGCGGCGCCTTTGCCCAATCAATCCTGATCACTGCCGGCGAGCAAAGCGGCGTGCATAAGGGTCAGGTGGTGCTGACCGGCGAAGGCTTGGTGGGCCGTGTCATGCAGGCCGGACTCTATTCGGCGCGCGTACTGCTGATCACCGACATCAACAGCCGTATTCCCGTGCTGGTCGGCGAAGCCGGCAACCGCGCCATCCTCGCCGGCGATAATTCGCTTCGCCCGCGTCTTCTGTTCCTCAGCAACAAATCCGCTGCGGCCCACGGCGATAAAATCGTCACCTCGGGCGACGCTGAAGCTTTCCCGCCCGGCATTCCCATCGGCCAGGTCTCCCGCGTCGAAGAAGGCGGGGTCGAGGTCGAGCCGTTTGTCGTTCGCGATAAGATCCAGCATGTGCGCGTGGCCGACTACGGCCTCTCTGGCATCCTCGCCCAGTCCCCGCCCGCCCTCAAGGCAGAAGCGCCCAAGACGGAAAAGGTGGAGAAGTAGCCATGCAGGGCACGCTCCTCCACCGTATGGACGGCACGGCACGGCGCTTCGTGCCCTTTGGCGTGACCCTGATCCTGATGCTGTTCGCCATGACTCCCACCTACATACCGGGGCTGTCGCATGTGACGCCGATGTATGCGCTGATGGCTGTCTATTTCTGGGCGATTTATCGCCCTGACCTGTTGGGCTACGGCGCGACCTTCTCCATCGGCATTCTCGAAGACCTGCTGGCGGGTACGCCCCTGGGCTCGGGGGCCTTGATCCTCTTGCTCTGCCAGCGGGTCGTCTTCCACCAGCAGAAGTTTTTTAACAACAAGCCCTTTGGCATCATCTGGCTGGCCTTCGCCCTGGTGGCCGCCGGCGCCGCGCTGCTGCGTTGGATCTGCGTCGGCCTCGTGGCCACCAGCGGTTTCACGCCCATCGGCCAGATGTTCACCGCCTATCTGATGTCCGTGGCCATGTATCCCATCATCGGATGGTTCCTGGCCAAAGCCCATATGAAGCTTCTGGCGCAGTCCGAATGAGCATCACGCGCGACAGCGACTGGTCGAAAATGTTCACGCGCCGTGCGGCCGTGCTGGGCGGCGCGCAGGCCATGTTGATCGCCAGGCTGGTCGGGCGCATGTACTACCTGCAGGTCGTCCAGTCGGACCGCTACAAGATGCTGTCCGACGACAACCGCATCAATATCCAGCTGCTGCCGCCGCCGCGCGGGCGCATCCTCGACCGCTTCGGCCAGCCGCTTGCGCTCAACAAGCAGCAGTTCCGCGTGCTGGTGGTGCCGGAGCAAGCGCTCCGCGTTGGTGATACGCTCGACACCCTGGCGAAACTGGTCGATCTCGGCGAACACGAACGCGACCGCATCAAAAAAGAAGTCGGGCGTAAACGGGGTTTCGTGCCGATCACCATCAAGGAAAACCTGACCTGGGACGAAATGGCGCGCATCCAGGTGAATGCCCCCGATTTGCCCGGCATTGTCATCGACGAAGGTCTGACGCGCTTTTACCCTCACGGCGAGAACGCCGCGCATCTGCTGGGCTACGTGTCCTCGGTCGACGAGGCTGATCTGAAGGGCGATCCGCTTCTGCAGCTGCCGGGCTTTCGTATCGGCAAGGACGGCGTCGAGAAGGTCTACGACCTTGCGCTCCGCGGCAAAGGCGGCACCAGCCAGGTCGAAGTAAACGCTTATGGCCGCTCCATCCGCGAGCTCGAACGCCAGGAAGGCGAGGCGGGCGCCGACGTCGTGCTTACCATCGACGAACGCATCCAGTCGTTTACGGGTCAAAGACTCGGCGAGGAAAGTGCCTCGGTCGCGGTCATGGACGTGCATACCGGCGATCTTCTGGCGCTGGTCTCCAATCCCAGCTTCGATGCCAATGCCTTCAGCCGCGGCCTGACCACCGAAGAGTGGAAAGCCCTGTCCACCAGCGATCACAAGCCGCTGATCAACAAAGTGCTCTCGGGCCAATATTCGCCGGGCTCGACCTTCAAGACAGTGGTGACGCTGGCCGCCCTCGAGCACGGCGTGATTTCGCCCGAACAGACGGTGACCTGCAACGGCCACTACAACCTCGGCAGCTACGTCAAGCACTGCCACAAGGTGCACGGCAGCGTGGCCATGGTGCGCGCGATCTCGCTGTCCTGCGACGTCTACTTTTATGAAGTCGCGCGCCGCCTCGGCGTCGATAAAATCGCCGCCATGGCGCGCAAGTTCGGCCTGGGCCAGGTCTCGGGCATCGGCCTGCCCAACGAGAAGCCCGGCCTGATCCCGACTGAGGCCTGGAAAAAAGCCACCCGCGGCGAGCGCTGGTCGCCAGGCGACAACCTCAACGTCGGCATTGGCCAGGGCGACGTGCTGGCTACGCCGATTCAGCTGGCGACGTTGGCCGCCCGCATCGGCAACGGCGGCGTCGCCGTGAAGCCGCGTCTGGTGCGGCCCACCGTGCAGGGCAACGCGCCGGTGGACGAAGACCCGAGCGCGATGTTCGAGAGCCTCAATATCCCGCTGCCGCATCTGGAAATCCTGCGCCAGGGCATGTTCGACGTGGTCAACGGCCCGCCGGGCACCACCACCGCCATGGCGGCAAAACTGCGCTTCACCGACCCCGAGAAAAAGGCCTGGACCATTAGCGGCAAGACCGGCACGGCCGCCGTGCGCGGGCTGACCGCGGCCGATCGCGAAGCCCAAAAGCGCGATCCCGAAAGCGTGCCATGGCACCTGCGCGACAACGCCCTGTTCATATCCTTCGCACCCTCCCATGCGCCGCGTTATGCCATCGCCGTGGTGGTTGACCACGCCCTTGGCGGCGGCGGCGCCTTCGCGGCACCCATCGCCCGCGACGTCATGGAAGAAGTGCTGCGTCTCGATCCCTCGCGCAAACCGCGCACCGAGGAGCAGGTGGCCTCCGCCGAGCCCGTCTCTGCCTCCCCGCCTCCGGCCAATGCCGGCGCAAGGACCCCGCAATGAGCGACCAGGGTTTCATGTCGGCACGCCTGCGCCGCGGGGATATGACCCCGGGCGAGAAGCTCTGGCAGATGAGCTGGTCCTTGGTGTTCTGGATCTGCTGCATTTTCGCATTCGGCTTGGCGATGCTCTATTCCGCCGCCAACGGGGCCTGGCATCCCTGGGCCTGGCCGCAGCTGGCGCGCTTTGCCCTCGGTCTGGTGATGCTGGTGGCCGTGGCGGTCATCGATGTGCGGCTCCTTCTTAGATATGCATACGTCTTCTACGGCATCGTCTTTGTCTTGCTGATGATCGTCGAGGTGAAGGGCTTTGTTGGCGGCGGCGCCCAGCGCTGGGTCGACCTCGGCTTCATGAACCTGCAGCCCTCCGAGTTGATGAAACCCGCCGTGGTGCTGGCGCTCGCGCGCTACTTCCATGGCGTCAACATGGAAGAGATCGGCAACCCCGCCGGCCTGATCATCCCTTTAGCGATGGTCTTCATCCCCGTCGGCCTGATTATCATCCAGCCCGACCTTGGCACCGCGCTGCTGGTCATCGCCGGCTCCGGCATCATGTTTTTTATGGCTGGCGTGCGTCTGTGGAAGTTCGCTGCGGTGATCGCCACGGGCCTGGCCGCCAGTCCCATCGCCTGGACCTTTCTGCACGACTACCAGCAGAACCGCATCCTGACGCTGCTCGATCCCGAGCGCGATCCCTTGGGCTCGGGCTATCACATCCTGCAGTCTAAAATCGCGCTGGGCTCCGGCGGACTGTTTGGCAAGGGATTCATGGCCGGCACGCAAAGCCATTTGAACTTCCTGCCCGAACGCCAGACCGACTTCATCGGCACCATGTTGCTGGAGGAATTCGGCATGATGGGCGGGCTGGTCCTGCTCAGCCTCTACATCATTCTGCTGATCTATGGCTACGCCATTGCGTTTCGATGCCGCCATCAGTTCGGCCGCCTCGTGGCCATCGGCATCACCACCGGCTTCTTCCTGTATTTCTGGATCAACATGGCCATGGTCATGGGTCTGGTGCCGGTGGTCGGCGTGACCCTGCCGTTCATCTCCTACGGCGGCACGTCCTTGCTCACCTTGATGTTGTGCGTAGGCCTGCTAATGAACATCCATGTCCACCGCGACGTACACATGGGCGTGCGCGGCGGCTTCAACGACTTCTAGGACGCCGCCCGTGCCCATCCGCCGAAACCCTGCGGTGCCCGACAATATTTTCGAGCTCGAGCCGCAAAACCTCATGAGCAACTACGCGCGAGTCTACGGCGACGAAATCGCTCGCCGCTATGAAGACCTCAATATCATCTATTTCCCCTATTTTCCCATCACCCTCGACCTCGAGTTTCTGCACAGCATCAGTCTGCCGCCAAAGTTCAAGAAACTCGGTACGCGCGACGGCATCGAGAAGTCCCTGTTTGCCCGCGACGGGAACACGCACTATTTCGATGCTAACAACTTCCTTCTCAAGGCGTTCCCCGAGCCGCAACTGGCCGGATATTTCCAAAATCAAGTCATCTCCGGTAACTGGCAGATTCGCGAAGCGTTGCGCACATTATTGCCGCACTATCTGTCACTGACGGAAGGCAACATTACCTGGCGCCTGACGGAAACTATCAACGAAGGCATGCATGTCGACGGCTTTGGCGGCGGCAAGCCGACGAAGCCCTCGAACAAGGGTCGCCTGCAAAGAATAAAGCTTTTCGTGAATATCGACTCCGAGCCGCGGAAGTGGCGCACGTCCTTTACGTTGCCCGAGATGCTGAAGCGCTATGCCAACCGCCTGCCGCCGGCGGTCGCCGACGATGCCGACCTGCTCTCCTACCGCATCGGCGGCGTGGGCTTCCTGCACGAGGCGCCCTATCACGAGATCGATATTCCGCCCATGGGCGCCGTGATGGGCGAGGCCAGCGCCATCGCCCATGCCGTGCGCTATGGCCGGCGCATGATCGCCTGCGAGTTCTTCTGCCACAGCGTCGATATGCTCGACCCCGCCAAGCAGCCCCAGAACGCCGTCAAAGGCTGGCTGGCGGACGCCGGCATCGGCATCGACCCCAACGACGTCGGCGAAGGCCTGATAGAAGCCGCCAGGGCCTACGGCCAGGAGACCGGCGTGCCGGATCTGCCGGGCCTTGGCCCACCGGCCGCTTAATCGTCCCGCCCACCGCCTAACCCTGTGGAAAACCGCAAAAAATAAGCCCTCCCGCAGCAGCGCGGATCGCTTGTCATGCCGGGGTATAGGCTCTATAAGGACGCCCTTCCGGACCCTTTCCTCATCCCGGTGTTAACCGGGTTCAGGGCGCATAGCTCAGTTGGTAGAGCAGCTGACTCTTAATCAGCGGGTCCCAGGTTCGAGTCCTGGTGCGCCCACCAAATTACCCAATAATACCAATGACTTATTGAAAGTGGTTTACGGCAACCACCATCAATAAGTACCTTTACGTGAGTTATACGTAGAGGAGCCGTTTTCGATGGCTGAATCGATCCTCGATAAGCATGAGTTTAAGGACGGTCGGATCGTCCTCTATCGCCGTGGTGACATAGGCGATAACTCCAATTACTCGGTCCGCCTTCGCATCCCTAAAGCCTCTGGATATGTCATTCGATCCAGCGGCACATCGGACCTAGATCAGGCCTACAGGTTCGCTGAAGACCTGTACGACCAGTTTCGCTTGAAGATCATGAATGGGGAAAGCCTTCGGGACCACCCGTTCGAGGAGTGTGCCGAGATTTATAAGAAGGATTTGGACGACCAGT
>CANJPG010000008.1 GCA_947476065.1 Fidelibacterota bacterium | reverse complement strand
CGCGGTGTCGTGGCCCTCGATATGGCGACGGGCACCATTCATCGCTTCAAGGCCCATCAGACAGTCATGGCCACCGGCGGCTACGGCCGCGCCTACTTCTCGTGCACTTCGGCGCACACCTGTACCGGCGACGGCAATGCCATGGTCGCTCGCGCGGGTCTGCCGCTGCAGGACATGGAGTTCGTGCAGTTCCACCCGACCGGCGTCTACGGCGCGGGCGTGCTGATCACCGAAGGTGCGCGCGGTGAAGGCGGCTATCTTACCAATTCTCATGGTGAGCGTTTCATGGAACGCTACGCGCCGACGGCCAAGGACTTGGCCTCCCGCGACGTCGTCAGCCGCGCCATGACCATGGAAATCCGCGACGGCCAGGGCGTGGGCCCGGAGAAGGATCACATCCTCCTCCACCTCGAACACCTGGGCGCGGAAGTGCTGCACCAGCGCCTGCCGGGCATCACCGAAACCGCGAAAGTTTTCGCCGGCGTCGATGCGACCAAGGCCCCGATCCCCGTGCTGCCGACTGTGCACTACAACATGGGTGGCATTCCCACCAACTACATGGCTGAAGCCATCCAGCCGCTGCCGGGCAAGCCCGACAACGTCATTCCCGGCTTGATGGCCATCGGCGAAGCGGCCTCGGTGTCGGTGCACGGCGCCAACCGCCTCGGCACGAACTCGCTGCTCGATCTCGTCGTCTTCGGCCGCGCGGCTGCGCTGCGCGCGAAAGACCTCATCAAGAAGGGCATGCCGCACCGTCCGTTGTCTGCGAACGCCGCCGACCTCGCGCTCAGCCGTCTCGACCGCATCCGCAATGCCAACGGGTCCTTGAGCACGGCGCAGATCCGCAAGAACATGCAGCGCACCATGCAGAACGACGCCGCGGTGTTCCGCACCTCGAAGACGTTGAAGGAAGGCATGGACAAGATGGGCCAGATTGCCCAGTCCTTGCGTGACCTGAAAATCTCTGACCGCTCGCTGATCTTCAACACCGATCTGATCGAAGCGCTGGAGCTCGAAAACCTGATGGCTTGTGCGTTGGCCACCATCAGCGGCGGCGAAGCGCGTCACGAAAGCCGCGGTGCCCATGCGCACGAGGATTTCCCGAACCGCGACGACGAGACTTGGATGAAGCACACGCTGGCCTGGATCGGCGATGACTGGAAAGTGAAGCTGGATTACCGCCCGGTGCACACCTACACGCTGACCAACGACGTGAAGTACATCCCGCCAAAAGCTCGCGTGTATTAAAGGACGACGCAGATGGTTGAGTTTTCACTCCCTAAGAATTCCAAGCCCACCAAGGGCAAGACGTTTCCGGCGCCCGCGGGCGCCAAGAACGTCAAGCGCTTCGACATTTATAGATACGACCCTGACTCGGGCGCCAATCCGCGCATCGACAGCTACGACGTCGACCTGGATACCTGCGGGCCCATGGTGCTGGACGCGCTGCTCAAGATCAAAGACGAAACCGATGCGACGCTCACGCTGCGCCGGTCGTGCCGCGAGGGCATCTGCGGTTCATGTTCGATGAACATCGACGGCGGCAATACGCTGGCCTGCTTGAAGCCCATCGACGAGTGCAATGGCACGGTGAAGGTCTATCCGCTGCCGCACATGCCGGTGGTCAAGGATCTGGTCCCCGACCTCACGCATATCTACGCGCAATATGAGTCGATCGAGCCGTGGATGAAGAACGACACCCCGCCGCCGTCGTCGGGCGAGCGCCTGCAGTCCCCCGAAGAGCGCGCCAAGCTCGACGGCTTGTGGGAATGCATTTTGTGCTTTTGCTGCACCACCAGCTGTCCCAGCTATTGGTGGAACGGCGACCGTTACCTGGGCCCGGCCGTCCTTTTGCAGGCGGCGCGCTGGATCAACGACAGCCGCGACGAAGCCACTGGCGAGCGTTTGGACAATCTTGAAGATCCGTTCAAGCTGTACCGCTGCCATACCATCATGAACTGCACCAATACCTGTCCGAAGGGGTTGAACCCCGCCAAGGCCATCGGCGACATCAAGATGAAGATGATGGAGCGCGCCGGCTAGCAGACACGCGCATCGCTACAAAAAAGGCCGCTCCCTCAGCGGCCTTTTTTATTGCGCGCTGGTTTGCGCGAGTGTTGCGGCCTGTATCGTGAGGCCGGGATCGGGCAGGCCGGCCTCGAGGCTTGCGCGCGTCAGCCAGACTCGCACGGCCCTCATCGGCGATGGCGGCCGAGAAGGCGGCGTATGATTGGCCGGAGGCCCCAAAGTAAGCCTGAAATGTCGGGCTTTGGCTGACAAGGTCGGGTGCCGGCATCATCCGCTGGAGCGCGACAAATGCGTCAACACCGAACACGATCGCCGCCACCATTGCACCGTAGCGCAGCGGCCGCATCAAAACCCCCTCAATGGGTAGTTTGCCTGCAGGAAGAACGCTTGGGTTTAAGGTTTAGCTACGCAGCTAAAAAAGATTCTGCGCGGCGTCAGCATGCTGCAGCCCCAGCGGTCCTCGTGATGCAGCACGGCCATGCGGCCTGTTTTGGCGCATTCCGACTCGGCCAGCTTCTGGACCTCGGCCTTGCCGGCGCCGCTGCTGGAGTAGCAGATCGAAACCATATTGGGGGTAGATTGCCCCACCGGGTCCTTTTGGCCGGCCTCGCGGCGACTATCGACATAGGGTGTCGAGCCGCAACCCGCGAGCAGCAGAGGCAGGCCCATGGCCATCCCAACCATGGTTTTCGCTGTAAAAAGCCGTCTCGGCAGTGCCATTGGGGCCGTTCCGTTCATGTTATCCACAGGCTGAGCGCTATCCGGGCGGGCGCTTCCGGCCTTTGGGCCGACGAAGGGGCGTTGTCTTAACCCCCCGTCCTGTTTATCTTTTCGCCCGAACGCACTTTTGTCGAGGGGAGTTTTCGATGTCCTCAGGGAAATACCGGCTCGTTACGCGCAGCGATTTCGACGGTCTCGTCTGCGCGGCTATTCTAAAGGAACTGAACATGATCGATGAGATCAAGTTCGTTCACCCGAAGGACATGCAAGACGGGGTGATCGAGATCACCAACCGTGACATCACCACCAACCTTCCGTTTGTCGAGGGCGTACACCTCGCTTTCGACCACCACGAAAGCGAAACCATTCGTGTCGGCAAAAAAGACAACCACGTCATAGACAAGAACGCCCCTTCGGCGGCGCGCGTTGTTTACGACTACTACGGCGGCAAGAAAAAGATCCCGCGCATTTCGGATTCCCTGATGGCCGCGGTCGACAAGGGCGACGCCGCGCAGTTCAACAAGGACGAAGTCCTCAATCCTCAGGGTTGGGATCTGATGAACTTCATCATGGACGCGCGTACCGGCTTAGGACGCTTCCGCGAGTTCACCATTTCCAATTATCAACTCATGATGGAGCTCATCGACAAATGCGTGCAGATGTCGGTCGAAGACATCCTCATGCTGCCGGACGTCGTCGAGCGCGTCGATCTCTACGTCGAACATGAAACCAAGGCCAAGGACCAGATCAAGCGCTGCTCAACGGTGCACAAGAATCTGGTGATCCTGGACCTGCGCGATGAAGAGACAATTTGGGCATGCAATCGCTTCCTGATTTACGCCCTGTATCCCCAGACCAACATCTCGATCCATGTGATGTGGGGCCTGAAGAAGCAGAACACTGTGTTTGCCATCGGCAAGTCGATCTTCGACCGCTCGAGCAAGACCAATGTCGGCGAGCTGTGCCTGAAGTACGGCGGCGGCGGTCACCAGGCGGCCGGCACCTGCCAGGTCCCCAACGACCAGTCTGAGAAGACGCTGAAAGACCTGATCGAGAAGATCAATAAGGACGGCTAACCCGCTCCTTTATGCGCTATAGGTTCCGTGCCGCCTCCCTTATGAGAGGCGGCACGACTTTTTTCATGATCCGCCATGACTGATTCGCCTCTGCAACGCTACCGCGCGCTGGTCGCCGCCGGCGAGCTGAAGTCGGATTCCGCACAGGAACTGGCGGCGGAGAAGCTCACCAGCCTGGCCAATGCCCTCAAAGGCTATCAGCCAAAAAGCGGCAAGCGCGGCTGGATGGACCGCTTTGGTCTGAAAGCCCGCGACGAAACCCCGCCGCCCCAGGGACTGTACCTGTACGGCGGCGTCGGGCGCGGCAAGTCGATGCTGATGAACCTGTTCTTTGGCGTGGCCCCAATTGCGGCGAAAGAACGCGTGCACTTCCACGCTTTCATGCGCGACATCCATCTCGAAATCCACCGCCGTCGCCAGATGCCGATGTATGCCGACGAAGGTGATCCGATCCCCGGCATGGCCGATGGCATCGCCGACAACACGACACTTTTGTGCCTCGATGAACTTGAAGTGCGCGACATTGCTGACGCCATGGTGGTGGGCCGACTGTTCCAGAAGCTGTTCGAGCGCGGCGTCGTGGTGGTGACGACGTCCAACCGCCATCCGGATGATCTTTATAAACACGGCCTACAGCGCGACCGCTTTTTGCCGTTCATCGCCATCATCAAGGAGAAGCTGGATATCCTGGGTCTTGAATCGGCGCAGGACTACCGCTTGGGGCGTCTTGCCGGGCAGGCGGTCTATCATACGCCTTTGGGGCAGGTTGCCGACGCCGCATTGGATGCCGCCTGGGCCCGCCTCACCGATGATGCGGAGCCGAACCCCGATTTTGTGCAGATGCCGGGCCGCAGGATCACAGTGCCGGCGGCGGCCCGCGAGGTGGCGCGGTTCGATTTCAGCGATCTCTGCGAACAACCGCTGGGACCCAGCGACTATCTCGCCATCGCCGCCCAGTTCTCGACGGTGATCCTCAAGGACATCCCGCAGATGACCGAGGAGAAGAAGGATTCCGCGCGGCGTTTTGTCACTCTCATTGACGCGCTGTATGAGCACCGCACGGCCCTGGTCTGTTCAGCAGCGGTGCCGCCGACGGAACTTTACAGCGGGAACGAAGGCGGTTTTGAGTTCCACCGCACTGCGTCACGCCTCATCGAAATGCAGGCGGCGGACTACATCAAGCAGCGGCACGTGGAGTAAGCGTCAGAGCTCGCACTTATTGCGATCACGCGCGGCGATCTGTTTTTTGATGGCTGCCGCCATCTCCTCGTCGTTGGCGTAGAAGTCCGGCAGTTCGCGCAGGAGCAGCGTGAACGTTCCGGCCTTGGCTTCCTTGTCGCTGACCTTGGGATGCAGTGGATCGTCAGCGAAGTCCGGGTTGACCACGGCGATCTTCAAATTCGGCATGCGCAGCTTCAGCCGCTCGACGGTGCCTAAGAATCCATCGCTGTGGAATGAGCCGTTGATCTGCACGACTTTGCGGCCCGGGTTTTTCTGCAGATGCAGCGCGATGGACTCGGCCATGGTGTCGTCGCGGGTTACCTGCGCGGCGAAGCTGCGGATCTGCTGTTCGCTGGGGGGCTTGCGGGGCGCCGACTTGTCTTTTGAACCATCGCCGCCGTGGCCTTCGTCGCCGCCGACAAAGCCCATGAATTTATCCTTATAGGGACCATCCTGCGTATTCAGCTGGGCGGCGGCCCAGCCGCGCTCTTCAGGCTTCATGCGCGTGAAGAACGCTTCGCCTTCGCGGCCGACGCAGCGGATGACTTTCTCGGGCGCATTGGCGGCGATGACCGGCAATTTGTGATCCTTGGCGAACTCTACCAGCGGGCGATAGCTGGTGGTGTAGTTGGCCCAGGTGCGCGCCTTTGACGTGAAGGGGTTCTCGCCGATCTTGCCGGCGAGGTAATCATCCACGTCGGGCTGCACGTCGCGTTCGAACTGCTCCATCGACAGGCTGAGGCGCGGCGCGCGGTCATAGATCGCGCGGAACAGCGCCATCTCGGCCAGGTGATTTCCGGGATGTTCGTGGGCCTCGCCGATGAAGATCACGTCGTAGCCGGCGAGCACCGCGGCGGCTTCTGTCACGGAAACGCGCGTCGTCGGGTGCGCGCCGCCGTCCGTGCGCATAAGCATGAACGACGTCAGGTCAGGCAGCGTCGTGGGGACTCTAGGTTCCACCGGCATTGATGCGCAGGCTGCAAATCCCAAGGCGGCGCCGATCACCACGGCGTGTTTGGTGAAATTCACTTCTGGAGCTCCTGCGCTTTGCGCTCGCGCATCACCGTCCTCGGATCGATCTGCATGCGGTTGCGCAGCAATTCAATATGTACAAACCGTCCGGCGCCGGGATGTTCGCTCTCGACCCATTGCGGTTGACCAAGGGCCGCGGCGGCATCGACACGGGCGCCGGGTCCGGGGCCGGTGCGGTCGACCATGGCCAGCTTGACCGTCATGTTGGACTGGCGCCCCTCGCCTTCGATCACCACCCAGTCGTACAGCGGCACATCGGGATATTTCAGGCTGCGCCGGACGATGGTGCCGGCGAAGGGGGCGACCACGGCTTGATTGGGCAGGCCCATCATCAGTTCCAGGCCGGGGTGGGGGTAGTCGTCGCGGCCCGGCTGCTTGGGCGAGGCCCAGATCTGCTTCATATCGGGGGCCAGGACGTTGCGGTGCTGCAGGTCCTTGATGAACCAGCGGCAGGGTGCCCAGGAGGCGGTGCCGAAATCGGCGTCGCAGGCCTTAGCGCGGCTGCTGGACCAAGCAATCAGGCGCCACTGGCCCCCGATTTGGCGAAAGAAGGTTGAAAGCCGGTAGACCAGACCCTTCACGTAGGGCTCAGGGATATCGAGGACCAACTCGTAAGCGCCATCCTTGTAAGCCGTGATGGGGGCAAAGGTCGCGGTTTCGCCCGCGAGCCGCACCGTCTGAAAGCGGGCCCCCGGCACCTGGCCGCCATTATAGAGGTGCAGGGCAAAACCTTCGGGCATCAGACGCTCGAAGGGCAAGAACCAGGGTGTCGCGAGAACCTCGCTGTCCAAGGTGTCGGGACCGGGGTAGCGCTCGGGCACGTCATCGAGGCCGACCGCGGCGCAGAGCGCCGGTGCGTCATACAGAATGCAGGCGAGATAGGTCTTTAAGGCACACAAGGGGGTGCTACCGGGCCCCGTACAGGCTTGGTTCAGCTCTGCGGGGGCCTCGGCGCCGGTCCATAAGGCGGAATCCGGCATTTGCGCGCCGGTTTGCGGGGGCGGGGCGGCTGAAGTTTGCGCTCTAGCTGGGCTCGCAACGGTGAAAAAGCCCCAAAACAGGGGCATAAGGGCCGTCTTTTGCCACTTCGCCGACGACATAACAGCCCTTCCCAGATGCGCCGCCCCGGCCCGTCCCTGGGAAAAGCTTAGTTCACTAAAGATACTGAGAAAAGCAGCCTCTGGCCCCCTCTGGAACCGGGGCCCCGCCCATCATCTTGAGCAAAAAATCGCCTCGCACCCATGCTTGCTCTGCTGGGGCTTTCGCGCTACGACGGCACCGCAATTCGCGGTCGCCTTCGGCCCTGCTTTCGCTAACGATATTTCACTCTTGGGCCGGCCGCCGCACCCGCAAGAATTCACAAAATGGGGACATCATGGCTCGCAGTAAGATCGCGCTGATCGGTTCTGGCAATATCGGCGGAACCCTCGCTCATCTCATCGGATTGAAGGAACTGGGCGACGTTGTCATGTTCGACATCGCCGAGGGCGTTCCCCAGGGCAAAGCGCTTGATATCGCCCAGTCTACACCGGTCGAAGGTGTTAACAGCTCTTACTCCGGCGCCAACGATTACTCCGCCATCAAGGGCGCGGACGTCGTAATCGTCACCGCCGGCGTGCCCCGTAAGCCGGGCATGAGCCGCGACGACCTGCTCGGCATCAATCTGAAAGTGATGAGCCAGGTCGGCGCCGGCATCAAGAAACACGCCAAGAACGCCTTCGTCATCTGCATCACCAATCCGTTGGACGCGATGGTCTGGGCTTTGCGCGAATACTCCGGCCTGCCCCACAATAAAGTCGTCGGCATGGCCGGCGTGCTGGACTCGGCGCGCTTCCGCCACTTCCTGGCCGAAGAATTCAAGGTCTCGCCGGAAGACGTCACCGCCTTTGTTCTCGGCGGCCACGGCGACACCATGGTGCCCCTCGTGCGCTATTCGACCGTCGCCGGCATTCCGCTGCCCGACCTCGTGAAGATGGGTTGGACCACCCAGGAGAAGCTCGACAAGATTGTGCAGCGTACCCGTGACGGCGGCGCTGAGATCGTCGGTCTGCTTAAGACCGGCTCGGCCTACTACGCGCCAGCGGCCTCGGGCATCCTGATGGCCGAAGCCTACCTCAAGGACAAAAAGCGCGTTCTGCCGTGTGCGGCCTACATCGACGGCCAATACGGCGAGAAAGACCTTTATGTCGGCGTGCCGGTGGTGATCGGCGCCGGCGGTGTCGAACGTGTTGTCGAAATCACGCTGAACAAGGCCGAGCAGAAGATGTTCGATAACTCGGTCAACGCCGTGCGCGGCCTCGTTGCGGCCTGCAAGGGCATCGACAAGACGCTTGGTAAATAGCGGGGGTCGGCAAGTAAGCCGGCCATTCAGCATTCGGATAAGTAACAAACGGAACGTCAATGAATATTCATGAGTACCAGGCGAAGCAGCTGCTGAAGAAGTACGGCGTTCCCGTGCTCGACGGTGGCGTGGCTTACACCGCCGAAGAAGCCGAGAAAGTCGCGCAAGGCCTCAAGACCAGCGTCTATGTGGTCAAATCGCAGATCCACGCCGGCGGCCGCGGCAAAGGCACCTTCAAGGAAGCGGCTGCGGGCGGCAAAGGCGGCGTGCGCGTCGTCAAATCCGTCGCCGACGTGAAAGAGAACGCCAAGCAGATGATCGGGAATACGCTGGTCACGCACCAGTCGGGCCCGGAAGGCAAGAAGGTCAAGCGCGTCTACATCGAATCCGGCTGCAACATCGCGCGCGAACTCTACCTCGCGTTCCTGGTGGACCGTGGTACCTCGCGCGTCACCATCATGGCTTCGACCGAAGGCGGCGTGAACATCGAAGACGTTGCCCACGACACGCCGGAAAAGATCATCTTCCAGAGCATCGATCCGGCCACCGGCATCCAGGGTTTCCACTGCCGCAAGATCGCCTTCGCGCTGGGCCTCAAGGATAACCAGGTCAAATCCTGCACCAAGCTGCTGACTTCGTTGTACCGCGCTTTCCTCGACACCGACGCCTCGATGCTGGAAATCAATCCGCTGGTGGTCACCGGTGAAGGCGACGTCCTGCCGCTGGACGCCAAGATGAACTTCGATACCAACGCGCTCTATCGTCATCCTGAAATCGTCGAACTGCGCGACGAAGACGAAGAAGATCCGATGGAACTCGAAGCCTCCAAGCACGACCTAAACTATATCAAGCTCGATGGCTCGATCGGTTGCATGGTCAACGGCGCCGGTCTGGCCATGGCGACCATGGATATCATCCAGCTGTATGGAGCTGCCCCCGCAAACTTCCTAGACGTCGGCGGCGGCGCGACCAAAGAACGCGTTACCCGCGCCTTCAAGATCATCCTCTCCGATCCGAACGTCGAAGGCATTCTCGTCAACATCTTCGGCGGCATCATGCGTTGCGATGTCATCGCCGAAGGCGTGGTTTCGGCCGCGCGCGAGATCAGCTTGAATGTGCCTCTCGTGGTGCGCCTCGAAGGCACCAACGTAGAACTGGGAAAGAAGATTATGGCCGATTCCGGCCTGCCGATCATTTCCGCGGACAACCTCGCCGATGCGGCTCAAAAAGTCGTCAAGGCCGTTAAGGAGGCTGCGTAAATGGCCGTTCTGATCAATAAAAATACCAAAGTCATCTGCCAGGGCTTCACCGGAAGCCAGGGAACGTTCCATTCCGAACAAGCCATCGCCTACGGCACGCAGATGGTCGGCGGCGTGACTCCCGGCAAGGGCGGCACGACGCACCTCGATCTGCCGGTGTTCGACACTGTCGCCGACGCCAAGAAGAAAACTGGCTGCGATGCAACGGTGATCTACGTGCCCCCGCCGTTCGCGGCCGATGCGATCCTGGAAGCCATCGACGCCGAAATTCCTTTGGCGGTGTGCATTACCGAAGGCATCCCGGTGCTGGACATGGTCAAGGTCAAGCGCGCGCTGCAGGGCTCGAAGACCCGCCTTGTCGGTCCGAACTGCCCCGGCGTCATTACGCCAGGTGAATGCAAGATCGGCATCATGCCCGGTCACATCCATCTGCGCGGCACCATCGGCATCGTCTCGCGGTCCGGCACGCTGACCTACGAAGCCGTCGCACAGACGACGGCTGCTGGTCTGGGCCAGACCACCTGCATCGGCATCGGCGGCGACCCCGTCAACGGCACCAACTTCATCGACTGCCTCGATCTGTTCCTGAATGATGACGAGACCAAAGGCATCATCATGATCGGCGAAATCGGCGGCACCGCCGAAGAAGACGCCGCTGCATTCTACAAAGCCGCCAAGAAGAAAAAACCCATCGTCGGCTTCGTTGCCGGTGCCACTGCACCGCCGGGACGTCGCATGGGCCATGCCGGCGCTATCATCTCGGGCGGCAAAGGCACGGCGGCTGCTAAGTTTGAAGCCATGAAGAGCGCAGGGTTCTTGATCGCGGACTCGCCGGCATCACTCGGCTCGACCATGGTCAAGGCGATGAAGGGCTAACAGCCCTTCATTCCTGTCCGCTTCATTCAGGTGACGATGATGTTCAAACGACAGATTGCCGCGGCTCTCATAGTGTTGGCCGCGGCGGTTTGCGCCCCGCTTGGTTTCGCAACGCCAGCTGTTGCAAAAGATGATGCGCAGCTTACCGTCGGCGTCGGGCCCTTCGGCTTCGGTGTAGCGAGCAAGCCCGATGAAGTGGAAGGCCGTGCCGAATATCGCTTCGCCTGGGGCTTCCTCGGCACCAAGGATTGGTTTCGCGGCTTCAAGCCGCTTCTGGGTGTCACCGCCAACACGGGCGGTTCGGCTTTTGTCTATGCCGGTCTCGCCGCACCGATGGTCTGGGATGGAGGCCGTTGGGAAATCGTACCCGAAGGCGGTATCGGCTATTATCGCCAAGGCAAAGGATTGTTCCTCGGCGGCGAGCGCCTGTTTCACGTCGGGCTGAATGCCAGCTACGCCGTCACCGACTCAGGCCGTCTGGGTGTTGGCATCTATCACATCTCCAACGCCAATACGTATCGCAAGAACCCGGGTGTGAACTCGATCCTGGTCACCTGGGCTTTCACCTTCGGCGACCGCTGATCCGGCGCGAGATGATCCTCGCCCCATGATTCTGTCACAAGACAAACGCTTCATCTTCATCCACGTTCCCAAGGCCGCAGGCACGTCCCTCAACGCGGCGCTTTCGCTGCACGATGTGTTTTATCCCGTGCGCGGCGCGGGGCCCGCCATCCGGCACGCCCATGCCGAAAAAGCAAAGTTGCCGCCGGCAACAGCCGACCTCGGCGAACACGCGGCGGCCAAGCACTTCATCGCGGCGCTGGGCCGTGAAACCTACGACGGCTATTATTCCTTCGCTTTCGTCCGCAATCCTTGGGACGTGGCGGTATCGTGGTTTCACTATCGCCTCATCAATCCTCAGGTCGCTGGCCACAAACAGGCCGAGGCCGCGGGCGATTTTTCCAGCTACGTGAAGCGCATCCTTGCGGCTTCCGACGGCGCCCACTGGGTTGGGCTGCAGCATCCGTTCGTGGTCGATGAGGCCGGCGACATGGCCGTCACGTTCATCGGCCGCTACGAATCGCTGATGGCCGACTTCGCCGCCGTCACGGCCCGGCTTGGCATCACCACTCTGGAGCTCGATCACTTCAACCAGAGCTATCACGCTCCGTGGGCCGATCTTTACACGCCCGAGACATTTGCCGTCGTCGGAGGGTTGGTTGCCCGCGATGCGGCTCTTTTCGGCTACCCCGCGGACCCCGCCGCCTATGGTATTAATTAGGCGCTAAGTATCTGACAAATAACGCAATTATCAGCGAAATCCGATCAAGCGTATAAGTCGCCAAAATTTTCCCGCAATACGGGGGCTGCTTCGTATTCCGCTGGTTGTCCGGTCGTTTCCGGTGGGCAGCATTGTCGTCTAAGTCGTTGTCCGAAACGGGATATTCGTCTATTACTAAGCTTCGTTGGCTGCCTTGTGTCGTTGGCCCCTTACCGGGTCCGCCGGGCGCCTGTTTCTGGGACCTCAATTCGGTACCTTAAGGACCTCACCTGTGGACGCCTCATTCCTTACTGGCGCTAACGCCACCTTCATCGCCGAGCTTTACGCCACCTTTCTAAAGAACCCAGCCGCCGTCGACGCAAGTTGGGCGGCTTTTTTCCGCGATATGGCGGACGATGAAGCCGCACTGCTCAAGGACATCGAGGGTGCGAGCTGGGCGCCGTCCGATGCGGGCGTCATCGGTGTCGCCGATCCGGACGCTGCGAAGCCTGCGAAAGGCAAAGGCGACAAGACTAACGGCGCCGCGGCACCCGCGAGCGGCGACAAAGCCGCGCTGCTGAAGCAGACCGAAGATTCCATTCACGCCTTGCAGATGATCCGCGCCTATCGCGCGCGCGGACACCAGATTGCGAAACTCGATCCGCTGGCCAATACCAAGTCGGAAGACCATCCCGAGCTCGACTACCGCACGCATGGATTCACCGCGGCCGACTTGGGCCGCGAGATTCACCTCGGCGGCGTCATGGGCATGGAGCACTCGACGCTGCAGCAGATTCTTGATGTCTGCAATCAGACCTACTGCGGCACCATCGGCGTCGAGTTCAATCACATCCAGTCGCCCAAGCAGCGCGACTGGCTGGTACGCCGTTTCGAAAAAGACCGTCTGGAGCCGTCGTTCTCCGACTACGGCAAGAAGGCCATTCTCGAGCGCCTGACCGAGGCCGAAGGTTTCGAGAAATTCCTCGGCATCAAATACACCGGCACCAAGCGCTTTGGCCTCGACGGCGGTGAATCTGCCATCCCCGCATTGGAACAAATCATCAAGCGCGGCGGTCAATTGGGTCTGAAGCAGATCGTCATCGGCATGGCCCACCGCGGGCGTCTGAACGTGCTGGTCAACGTCATGCACAAGCCATTCAGCGCGCTGTTCTCGGAGTTCCAGGGCAACTCGCCGAACCCCGAAAGCGTCGAAGGCTCGGGCGACGTGAAGTATCACCTGGGCACGTCAGCGGATCGTGATTTCGACGGCAACGTCGTGCACCTGTCACTGACCGCCAATCCCTCGCATCTCGAAGTGGTCGACCCCGTCGTGCTCGGCAAAGTGCGCGCCAAGCAAGAGCAGCTGGGCGACACCGGCCGCAAGCAGGTCATGGGCCTGTTGATCCACGGCGACGCGGCTTTCGCGGGCCAGGGCATCATCGCCGAATGTTTCGGCTTCTCGCAGATCAAAGGCTATACGACCGGCGGCACGCTACACTTCGTCATCAATAACCAGATCGGCTTCACCACCACGCCGCAGTACAGCCGCTCGGGCCTTTACTGCACCGACATCGCCAAAATGGTTGAAGCGCCGATCTTCCACGTCAACGCCGACGACCCCGAGGCCGTGGTCTATTGCGCGCGTCTGGCCATGGAGTTCCGCCAGGAGTTCGGCGGCGACGTCGTGCTCGACATGGTCTGCTACCGCCGCTTCGGCCACAACGAAGGCGACGAGCCGAAATTCACCCAGCCTCTGATGTACAAGGCGATCGAAGGCCACGCGAGCGTGCGCACGATCTATGCCCAGAAGCTGGTCAAGGAAGGCCTCTATTCGCAGGAAGAGGCCGATCTGATGATGGCCAAATTCATGCACATGATGGAAGCCGATTTCGAATCGGCGGCCAGCTTCAAGCCCAACAAGGCCGACTGGCTTGAGGGCGCCTGGAAGGGCCTCGCGCAAATGGGCGAGGAAGAGGAATTCCGCGACGACAAGAGCGGAGCCCCCCTTGATCTGCTGAAGGAAGTGGGGGCTGCGATCTGCAAGACGCCCGACGGCTGGGCGGTCAATGCGAAGATCACGCGTCAGCTGAAGGCGAAAAAAGAAGCTATCGACACCGGCAAGGACATCGACTGGGCGACGGCTGAAGCGCTCGCCTATGGCACGCTGGCGGTCGAAGGCAATGCCGTGCGTTTGTCGGGCCAGGATTGCGGCCGCGGCACGTTCTCGCAGCGCCAATCGGTGCTGGTCGATCAGAACACAGAACAGCGTTACGTCTATCTCAACAACGTGCGCCCGGGCAAACAGGCGAAGTTCGAAGTCATCGACAGCCCGCTGTCGGAACTCTCGATCCTCGGGTTCGAATACGGATACAGCCTCGCCGACCCAAATACGCTGACGATCTGGGAAGCGCAGTTTGGCGACTTCGGCAACGGCGCCCAGATGATCATCGACCAGTTCATCAACTCAGGCGAAAGCAAGTGGCTGCGTCTGTGCGGCCTCGTCATGCTAATGCCGCACGGCTTCGAAGGCCAGGGCCCCGAACATTCCTCGGCGCGCATGGAACGGTTCCTGCAGCTGTCCGCACAGGACAACTGGCAGATCTGCAACCTTACCACTCCGGCCAACTACTTCCACGCCCTGCGCCGCCAGATCCGCCGCAATTTCAGGAAGCCGCTGGTCATCATGACGCCGAAATCGCTGCTGCGGCACAAGCGTTGCGTCTCGACGCTCGAAGAGATGGTCGAGAACTCCTGCTTCCAGCGCGTCTACGGCGAGTCCGGAAAGATCGCGGCGCCCGCGAAAGTGCGCCGCGTCGTCGTATGTACGGGCAAGGTCTATTACGACCTCTTGCAGGCCCGCGAAGACAAGGGCATCGACGACGTCGCCATCGTGCGCGTCGAGCAGATTTATCCGTGGCCGAAAGAGACGTTAGCGCGCGAATTCGCCAAATACAAAAACGCTGAGGTTGTCTGGTGCCAGGAAGAACCCGCCAACATGGGCTCCTGGACCTTCGTCGACCGCCGCCTGGAATACGCGCTCGATGGTGTCGATATCAAAGCCAAGCGTCCGGTCTACGCCGGCCGTCCGCCGGCGGCCTCGCCGGCCACGGGCCTGATGAAGATCCATGTGCGCGAGCAGAACCAGCTGTGCGAATGGGCGCTCAATACGCCGCTCGAACAGATTCCGCAGCCCTTCCGCCGTCTGTCCAAGATCGGCAAGCTCGCGGCTGAGTAGCTTTTCGTGCCGCGCAAGCGCGCGGGACATATACCAACAATGTCCGGAAAACGGACGCCTTTTTGAATTGAGGACGCCATGTCGACCGAAATCAAAGTGCCTACCTTGGGCGAATCCGTCAGCGAGGCGACGGTGGCCAAGTGGTTCAAGAAAGTCGGCGACGCTGTCGCCGTCGATGAGCCGCTGGTGGAATTGGAGACCGACAAGGTCACGGTCGAAGTGCGTGCCGAGGCGGCGGGCACCTTGGGTGAGATCATCGCCGATGCCGGCGCTGAGGTCGGCGTAGGCGCGATCCTTGGCACCATTGGTGCCGCCGGTGCTGCCGCGCCCGCCAAAAAAGCCGATGCCCCGAAAGCCGCCGCTGCTCCGGCGCCTGCTGCCAAAGCTGAAGCGCCAAAGCCAGCTGCCGCGCCTGCGCCGCCGCCCGCGCCGAAGCCGGCCGCACCGCCAGCGGCAAAACCGGCCGCGGCCCCAGTCTCGCTGGCCTCCGACTATCCGCTAGCGCCCGCCGTGCGCCATCTGGTGGACGAGCACGGCCTCGACCCCAAGAAAATCCCGGCTTCGGGTAAAAGCGGCCGCCTGACCAAGGCCGACGTGCTGATCTACATCGCCGGCGGCGGTGAACGCGCCACCAAGGCCAGCGTGCCCGACCGCGGTCCGCGCGAGGAACGCGTCAAGATGACGCGTCTGCGCAAGAAAATCGCCGAACGCCTGAAGGAAGCCCAGAACACCGCGGCCATGCTGACCACCTTCAACGAAGCCGACATGTCGGCGGTGATGGGCCTGCGCAATAAGTTCAAAGAGTCCTTCGAGAAGAAACACGGCGTGAAGATGGGCTTCATGTCCTTCTTCGTGAAGGCCTGCGTCAATGCGCTCAAAGAATTGCCCGCGCTCAATGCCGAAATCCAAGGCGATGAACTGGTCTACAAAAATTACTACGACGTCGGCGTTGCCGTCGGCACGCCGCAGGGCTTGGTAGTGCCGGTCGTGCGCGACTGCGATACCAAGTCCTATGCGGAAATCGAAGCCGAGATTTCCGGCCTCGGCCGCAAAGCCCGCGACGGCAAGTTGACCATCGAAGACATGAGCGGGGGCACCTTCACCATTACCAACGGCGGCATCTACGGCTCGATGCTGTCGACGCCGATCCTCAATGCACCGCAGTCGGGCATCCTGGGCATGCACAACATCAAGCAGCGAGCCGTGGTGCTGGATGACGGCAGTATCGTCTCCCGCCCGATCATGTACCTCGCCCTGTCCTACGACCACCGCATCGTCGACGGCCGCGAGGCGGTGACGTTCCTGGTGCGCGTCAAGGAAGCCATCGAAGATCCCAGCCGCCTCTTGATCGAGACCTGAGGCGGATCCGTCTCGTCAATGGCGCCGCTCCTCTCCCCTGAATACCAAGCCCTCAATCGACAATTGCATGTCGAGCGCAAGGATTACGGCGCCAAGGGAGCGACCAGCGCGCCTAAAATCGTGCAATTAGCACGCCAGAACGGCCTGAAGGTGATCCTCGACTACGGGTGCGGTAAAGGCACGCTTAAGCCGGCGGTTGAAGCGGCCGCACCCGAACTGACCGTTTTGGAATACGACCCGGCCATCCCCGGTAAGGACACGATCCCCGAAGTGCCGGTGGACATTGTGGCGGCGCTTGACGTCATGGAGCATGTGGAGCCCGACCACCTCGACGACGTGCTGCGCAGCATGGCAGCCACCGGCGCCAAGTGTGTGTACATGCTGGTGGCGACAAGCCCTGCAAGCAAAATTCTAGCCGATGGACGCAATGCCCATCTGATCGTCCAACCCAAGGCTTGGTGGCAGGAGCAATTCGGGCGCTACTTCAAGCAGGTCTACGAACTTCAGCACGAAGCCAGATTCATCTACATCGGCGCGACGCGGCGGGACATTCCGCCGGAACAGCTCAACTCGTGAAGGACTACCTCCATGGCCGATAACTTCGACGTCATTGTCATCGGCGGCGGCCCGGGCGGTTACGTCTGCGCTATCCGTGCTGCGCAGTTGGGCCTTAAAGCTGCCGTTATCGAAGGCCGCGGCGCCTTGGGCGGCACCTGCACTAACGTCGGCTGCATTCCTTCAAAGGCTCTTCTGCAGTCTTCGCATCTCGTGGATGAAGCAAATCACGCTTTCGCGGATCACGGCATTCTCGTCGGCAAAGTCGAGATTGATCTGGCCACAATGCTCGCGCGCAAAGATGACGTGGTGAAGCAGAACACCACCGGTATCGAATTTCTTTTGAAGAAAAACAAGGTCGCCTATCTCAAAGGCTGGGGCCGCGTCGCCAAGGCCCAGCGCGAGGCCCACGAAATCGTCGTGAAAGACCTGGACGGCAAGGAAACTACCTACACGACGAAATATGTCGTCATCGCCACCGGTTCCGACGTCACGCCGCTGCCGGGCGTGACCATCGATGAGAAGCAGATTGTGTCCTCCACCGGCGCCCTGGTGTTGTCGAAGGTGCCCAAGAGCATGGTCATCATCGGTGCGGGCGTCATCGGCCTCGAGATGGGCTCGGTCTGGCGCCGCTTGGGCACCGACGTCACCGTCGTCGAGTTCCTCGATGTCATCCTGCCGCCCATGGACGGCGAAGTGCGCAAGCAGATGCAGCGCATCCTTGAAAAGCAGGGCATGAAATTCAAGCTGGGCCACAAGGTTACGGCTGCAAAGCCGGGCAAGGACGGCGTTGCCGTCAACATCGAGCCGGCCAAGGGCGGCGCGGCCCAGACGATCAACGCCGAAATTGTTCTGGTCGCCATCGGGCGGCGTCCCTACATCGCGGGCGCTGGCCTTGATACGGTCGGCGTCAAAGTTTCCAACCGCGGCTTTGTCGAAGTAGACGAGAATTTGCAGACAAACGTCGAAGGCATATTTGCCATCGGGGATGTCATCGGCGGCCAGATGCTGGCGCACAAGGCCGAAGAAGAAGGTGTGGCCTGCGCCGAAATCCTGGCGGGACATGCGGCCCACATCAACTACGATGCCATCGCCGGCGTGGTCTACACTTGGCCGGAAGTCGCCGGCATCGGCAAAACCGAAGAGCAATTGAAGGACGCGGGCGTCGCCTACAAGGTCGGCAAGTTTCCCTTCACCGCCAATGGCCGCGCGCGCGCCAATGGTGACACGGATGGCTTTGCCAAAATATTGGCCGACGCTACCACCGACCGCGTGCTCGGCTGCCATATCGTCGGGCCGGCCGCCGGCGACCTGATCATGGAAGTGGCGGTGGCGATGGAATTCGGCGCCTCGAGCGAGGATATCGCGCGCACCTGCCATGCCCATCCGCAATTGGCCGAGACCGTCAAGGAAGCGGCCCTGGCCGTCGATAAACGCGCGCTACATATCTGAACGCGGGCATGCGCGCCCGCACGCCGACCGCCAACGTCATTATCCCGGCCTATAACGCGGCTAAGACAATCGCCCGCACCGTAGCGAGCGCCGTTGCCGCCAGACAGTTTTGTATCGCGGCGGGACTCGCCGCAGATATAGAAATCATCGTCGTCGATGATTGCTCGACGGACGCGACCGCCGATGTGGTGGGCGCGGCCGGCAGCCGGGTGCGCCTGATCCGCAACGCCGTCAATCGCGGTCCGGGCTTTTCACGCAACGAAGGCGTGCGGCAATCAAGCGGTGGGTTTTTGTTTTTCCTCGATGCCGATGACGTGTTCTTTCCGAATCATATTCATGCCTGTCTCCAGGCGTTACTGGGCGACGACACGCTGGGATACGTTTTCACCCGCCTGAAGATCGACATGCCCATGCACCCGGACTGGCCGCCGTCGCTAGATGAAAGCTGCCCGATCAATTTCTGTGTGCGGCGCGTTTGGCACGAGATGATCCAGGGCTTTGCCGAGGAGCCCGATTTCACCACCTACCGCACCGAAGACACGCTATACCGCGCCTGCCTACGCCGGCTGGTCAAACATAAAAAGCTCGACGTCGAAACTTGCGAGCAGTTTGTATCAGACGGCAACGCGCTTGATCGCCAGCGGGAGAAGTTCGCCAATTCAAAAGCCACGTGGCAAAGCAAAGGCATCGATGACGGTTTCAGGATGACGCCGCAGATGGAGGAGGTGGCTTTGGCCCGTTTGGCTCACGTGGCCAAGCTGCTAGGGCAGGTTTAGGGCCGCGCGGCCGGCGGCGCCGGGGGCGTCAGATCCCACGGTGCGAGGTTTGGAATGCCGTAGCGGCACGCCAGGGAACCGAGCTTGCGCTTCTCGCAGGCATTGATGATCTCGCCATTGCGCCATTTAGCGAATCCGGTGGCGCTCCAGATACCCTTCTTCTGGATCAGGAACACGCTTTCCTTTTCCTCGTCGCCACCGGCGTTGACCATCTTGATCATCAGTTCGTGGCTGCCGGTGAGGGGACGCCGGCTTCCTGGCACGCCGCGTAAACGGGGCTGCGTGACCTCGCGCAGGCCCTCGATCTGCCAGACCGTATAATCGGCATGGGTCACATTGAGCAGCGACGTCCAGGTCCAGGTCCATGGCTTCACCCAGGCCTCACTGGCTACGGTACCGTCTTCTTTATGCTGGGCGCCGTCGGGCTGGACCGTAAGGCCGGCCAGCTTGCAAGTGGCCACGGATTTCTCAGTGCACAGCCAGAAGGTCTTAGCGGCACATTCCGGGCTTTCGCCCGGCGTGCTGCAGGGCTTTTCGGTATCGGAGTCGGGATAGGTCAGCGGCGCTTCGGGAGCCGCCGCCGCAAAGCCGACGGCCGGCAGCAATAGGCCGGCGTATACCATCATGCACACAGCGATAAATGCCAGCCTGATCCTCACCCGTCCTCCCCGCACGCCGCTACACATCCACTATATTCCCCCGGAAGTCGGGGACCTGTTTCTGTTAAAGTCCCCGGCCTGGAAGATCAACGCGTTTTCTAGCAAAGAGTCCGCATGTTTCTGCCGATCCGCGACGACAATCCGCACACCATCACGCCTTTCGTGAACTATGGGCTGATTATCGCCTGTGCGGCGGCATTTTTGTGGCAATTGTCCCAGGGCGAGAACGGCGACGCCGCGGTAGCGGCCTATGGCCTGACCCCCGGGCACCTGTTCGGCACTGTACAATCCAACCCGGGCGACGCCCCGGCCGTTGTGACCATTTTCACCTCCATGTTCCTCCATGGCGGCTGGATGCACTTCCTCGGCAACATGCTCTACCTGTGGATATTCGGCGACAACATCGAAGCCTCACTCGGGCACAAGCGCTACCTGGCCTTTTATCTGGTCTGCGGTGTGGCTGCCGCCCTGACGCAGTGTTTCTCGGCGCCGACGTCGGACGTGCCGATGATCGGCGCCTCGGGCGCCATCGCCGGAGTCCTGGGGGCCTACCTGATCCTGCATCCGCGGGCGAATATTCGCGTCATCGTCTTTCTGTTCTTCTCGCTCAACATCCCGGCTTTCATCGTGCTCGGCTTCTGGTTTGCCGGTCAGCTGATGAGTTCGGCGGCCGCCAGCGCCGGCGCACCGGGGGTTGCCTTCATGGCGCATATCGGCGGGTTCATCGCCGGGGCGGTGCTGGTGTTCTTCTTCAGGCAACGCGGCGTGCAGGTTTTCGAGCCGGCCCATACGCGGGCCTTCGCGGTGGAACGCAGACCACGGCGCGGGTCGGTGCCGGAGTCAGGCTGGCGGAAGGGCCCCTGGGGCTAGCGCGCTATTTTCGCGCGGGGGTGAGCGCCGTTGTAAACGCGGGCGAGGTGCGCGGCATCGACAACGGTGTAGCGCTGCGTCGTCGAGAGAGACGCGTGGCCCAATAATTCCTGAATAGTGCGCAAGTCGCCGCCTTCGGCAAGTAGATGGGTAGCGAAGCTGTGACGCAAGGCGTGGGGCGTTGCGGTTTCCGCGAGACCCAAGAGCGCACGCAAGCGGCGGACTTGGCGCTGCACCACGCCGGGGTTGAGGCCTTTGCCGCGCGCGCCCACGAACAGCGGCGAGTCTGGCAGCGGCGCGTAGGGACAGATTTTGCGGTAGGCATCGATGGCTTCGCGCACCACGGCGAGCACGGGCACGATGCGTTCTTTGCGGCCTTTGCCGACAACGCGCATGGTGTCGCTGTCGGGTGATTCGGCGCACGTGAGCGACAAGGCTTCGCCGATACGCAGACCGCAGCCGTACAACAACATCAGCAGAGCTGTGTCGCGGGCGGCGAGCCACGGCTCATCCTGCATCTCGCCGGCGGTGGAGATGGCGGCCATGGCGTCGTTTTCATCCAGAGCCTTCGGCACGGTCTTCGGCAGGCGCGGCGTTTTCACCGCGGCGACGGCCGGGTTGTGTACGCGGCCGGTGCGGTCGAGGAAGCGGAAGAAGTTACGCAAAGTGGACATGCCCCGGGCGATGGAGCTGCGCGCTATCCCAAGACCCGCGCGATGGGCGAGATAGCTGCGGAAGTCGGCGGGCTTCAGATCGGCGAGATCAGACGTATCCGCTTCCGTGCCCAGATGATCGGTGAGGAAGGTCAGAAAGACCGAAAGGTCGCGGCCATAGGCGTCGGCGGTGTGGGCGGAGGCGCGGCGTTCGGAGGTCAGCCATTCGCGCCAATCGGCAATAGCAGGCGGGAGGTCACCACGCGCGGCGTAGGAAATAGCGCGTGTCTTGTCGGGGGTTACAGTTTCAGCGTCCACCAACGCCCCACGGCGTATCGGGTGACGTGCCCGAGGAATGCGATCAGCTCGGTGCCCTGGCCTTCGTCGAAGTGCCCGGGATTGCGGCAGCCGACGGCAAAGATTCCGGCGGGCAATCCCTCGCCATCCGGCAATGCGACGAGAGCATCCGAACGCACGAGGCCCGCCGCGCTGCCGTAGAGGGTCGGATCGCCTTCGGTCTCGACGCGGATGCGCGTGGTGATGTCGGCGCCGACCAGTGCATCGACGCTGCCGACCGGGAGCGCTTTGATGATGTCGCCGGCTTCCACCGGGAGGGAATCGGTTTCAAAGCCCACGGCAACGGCATCGACGCCCAGATGCACCGGCAGGTCGTCTTGCAGAACCTGGGCCAGTTCGGTGAAGTCGCGGGCATACAGCAGGGCCAGCGCGCATTCCATGGTGCGCTCGACCAGCGACATGTTGGAGCGCGTGGTGGAGACCAGGCTGGCACTAGAAGCTTTCAGGTCGTCGACCTGACGGCGCAGGCGATCCACAACAAAGCGCTGCATGTCCACGACGACCGTGTCGGTCTCGAAGCGCGTCTCGGGGGCGATGATCGTCAACAGGTCGGGGTTGTTAAGCAGCACGCGGGGATTGCGGCGCAGATAGGCGATGACATCCGCCTCGCGCAAATCGATCTTGGGTCCGACGCCGATGTCCTTGTTGGACCCAGCTTTAAAGTTATCAGCCATCTTCCCCGTCCTGGCCCCATTCGAGGCCGTTTTGGCCGGGCTAGAGAATCGATTGCCCGGTCTTCGCCCAATCATCCATGAATGCTTTTAACCCTTTGTCGGTTAACGGATGGTTGAACAGCTGGCGTAGGGTCGCGGGCGGCATCGTCGCCACATGAGCGCCGATCTTCGCCGCTTCCACTATATGCATGGGGTGACGGATCGAAGCCACCAATACCTCGGTGTTGAACCCGTAATTCCCATAGATGGTGCAAATATCATCAATCAACTCCATGCCGTCCTGGCCGACATCATCGAGCCTTCCTACGAAGGGCGAGATGAAGGACGCACCTGCTTTGGCGGCCAACAGCGCCTGGGCGGGCGAGAAGCACAGCGTGACGTTGACCATGGTCCCGTCATCCGAGAGCGCCTTGCAGGTTTTCAACCCGTCCGGTGTCAGTGGCACTTTGATGGTGACGTTCTTCGCAATCTTTCTGAGGACAGCGGCTTCTTTCATCATGGTGTCGAAATCGAGCGCGGTGACCTCGGCGCTCACCGGGCCCGGAACGATGGCGCAGATCTCGGCGATCAGATCGACGAATTTCTTGCCCGACTTCGCCGCCAGCGAGGGATTAGTGGTCACGCCATCCACCATGCCCGTGGCGGCCAGGTCTTTGATCTCCTTGATATCGGCGGTGTCGATGAAGAATTTCATGGTCGTCGGTCGTCCCTATATGGCCACTGTTGCGTTGCGCGTGCGCTTCGGCAAAGAGTGTAGACCATGACCTCGGCCCAATCCACGCCTAGCGAAATACCCACGACCTTTACGGCGGGCTCGCGCGTGGCCGTGCTGCTGCCGCTACCGGTTGAGACGGCCTACGACTATCTGGTGCCGGAAGGACTGACATTAGAAGTCGGCGATATTGTTGAAGTGCCCCTCGCGCGACGTTTTGAAGTCGGCGTGGTCTGGGGTCCGGGCCTTGGGGATATAGCGGAGGCCAAACTGCGCGAAGTTGTCCACAGGCTGGACCTGCCAAGTTTACCTGAGGTGTTGCGCAAATTCATCGACTGGGTGGCGGGCTATACGCTGCAGCCGACCGGGGCCGTCTTGCGCATGACGCTGAACCCGGCGCGCCGCTGGCCGCAGCAGAAGGCGCCGACGGCTGTGGCGGTCTCCGGGCTGTCGTTGATCGCCTGCGGCGTGAAGGAAACCCCGGCCCGCGCCACTGTGCTGGCCATCGTCGCGCAGAAAGGGCCGTTTGAATCGGCCGCCGCCTTGTCACGCGAGTCCGGCGTCGGCGCGGGCGTAATTCGCGATCTCATTACCAAGGGCGCCCTTGCCATTGTCGAAGCGATGCCGGCCTCGCCTTTCACGCTGTCACAGCCCGACTTTCATCAGCCGACCTTGGAGGCCGACCAGGAAGCGGCGGCGGCGTCGCTGCGCAGCAAAGTGGGTGCTGGATTTTCGGTGACCTTGCTGGACGGCGTGACGGGGTCGGGAAAGACCGAAGTCTATCTCGAGGCCGTGGCAGCCACATTGCGCGCCGGCAAACAAGTGCTGGTGCTGGTGCCGGAAATCGCGCTGACGGCCCAAAGTCTCGCACGCTTTCAAGAGCGCTTCGGCGCCGAGCCGGCTGAATGGCACTCGGACCTCACCTATAAAGCGCGCCGCGAAACCTGGCATGGCGCGGCTACGGGCGCCGCGCAGGTTGTTGTCGGCGCGCGCTCGGCCCTGTTTCTGCCGTTCACAAATCTAGGCCTCGTCGTCGTCGATGAAGAACACGATTCCGCCTTCAAGCAGGAAGACGGCGTCATCTATCACGCCCGCGATATGGCGGTGGTGCGGGCCAAAGAGGGCAGCATCCCGATCATTCTGGCCTCGGCAACGCCGTCACTCGAGACCGTGATCAACGTGCGCAATCACCGCTACGCCGAGGTGCAGCTGCCCAAACGCTTCGGCACCGCCAGCATGCCGCGCATCGGCGTGGTCGATATGAAAGCCCACCCGCCCGAGAAAGGCCGCTGGGGCCGGGCTTGGCTCGCGCCGCCCCTGGTGAAGGCAGTGGATCAGACGCTGGCCAGCGGCGATCAGACACTATTGTTCTTGAATCGTCGCGGCTACGCGCCTTTGACGTTGTGCCGCAGCTGCGGCCACCGCCTGAACTGCCCGCGTTGCAGCGCTTGGCTGGTGGAGCACCGGCTGACACGCAAACTGCAGTGCCACCATTGCGGCTTTAGCGCGCGGCTGCCGGAGACTTGTTCATCCTGTGGGGCCGCGGATTCATTCGTGCCCTGCGGTCCGGGCATCGAACGCGTCGCCGAGGAAGCAGTTGCACGCTGGCCCGACGCGCGTGTGCGCGTGGTCTCGAGCGACATGCTCGAGCGGCCCTCTGCCGTGGCCGAATTGATCGACGACATTCTTGCGCGCCGCATTGACATCGTTGTCGGCACGCAGGTGTTGGCCAAAGGTCACCATTTTCCCGGCCTGACATTTGTCGGCGTCGTTGATGCCGACTTGGGGCTTTCGGGCTGGGACCTGCGCGCCGCCGAACGCACCCACCAGCTTTTGCATCAGGTCGCAGGCCGCGCCGGCCGCGCCGAACGGCCAGGCCGGGTATTCCTGCAGACCCACGATCCCGCCCATCCGGTGCTGCAGGCCATGGTGTCCGGCGACGACGACGGTTTCATCGACAGCGAGATCGACGCCCGCCAGGCCCTCGACATGCCCCCCTTTGGACGGCTGACCGCCCTTATTCTGTCGGGTCCGGACGAGGGGGCGGTCATCGCCACTGGGCGCGGGCTGGCAGCCAAGGCCCCCCAGGGCGACGGCATCGAGGTGCTGGGCCCGGCCCCGGCCTTCATGGCTTTGCTCAGGGGACGCCATCGCCACCGCCTCCTGCTCAAAACCCGCCGCGATATCGCCCCCCAGCCCCTGGTGCAGGCCTGGCTGGGCGGAATCAAGGCGCCGTCGTCGGTGCGAATCCAGGTGGATGTCGACCCCTATAGCTTCTATTAGCCCCGCCGGCGCATACCAGCCCTGACGTGAGTCTGTTGCAACGCCAAAGCCGGTATGGTACCAACCCGCCGGCGCTGCGGTCCCGGTTGTAACAATCAAAAAATCGCACGCCAAATCAATCACTTAGATTGATCTCACGGGTAAGGCTTAAGGGGCGTTTTCCAGGTGCCAGCGGACAATCTGAATGTCAGTGGCGTAAGCGCGCGATACGCATCGGCGCTATACGACTTGGCTGACGAAAAAGGCGCGCTCGACGCCGTCGCCAGCGATCTCTCAAATTTGCAGAAAATGGTAGATGAAAGCGACGATTTCCGTCGTTTCATCAAGAGCCCGGTGATTTCCCGCGCCGACCAAAGCAAAGCCATTGCGGCCGTGGCCGATAAAGCCCAGCTTTCGCCCATCAGCCACAAATTTCTGGGCCTTTTGGCGTCCAACCGCCGTCTTTCCGCATTGCCCGGCGCCATCGCCGGTTTCCGCGCGATTCTCGCCGATCGCCGCGGTCAGGCGACGGCGCAGGTCACCAGCGCCGCCCCGCTCACCGATGCGCAAACCACGTCGCTGATCGCCGCTCTCAAGAAATCCGTCGGCCGCAACGTCGACATCGTCTCCAAAGTTGACCCGTCCATTCTGGGCGGCCTGATCGTCAAGGTAGGCTCGCGCATGGTGGACAGTTCCCTGAAATCAAAACTTCAACGTCTGAAGCTCGCCATGAAAGGGGTCGGATAAATGGAAATCCGCGCCGCAGAAATCTCCGCAATCCTCAAGCAGCAGATCGCCAACTTTGGCACTGAAGCTGAGTCCGCCGAAGTCGGCCAGGTGCTGGCCGTCGGTGACGGTATCGCCCGTGTGCACGGCCTCGACAACGTCCAGGCCGGCGAAATGGTCGAGTTCCCGGGCGGCATCAAAGGCATGGCGCTCAATCTTGAAACCGACAACGTCGGTATCGTGATCTTCGGCGATGACTCGACCATCAAAGAAGGCGACACCGTTAAGCGCACCGGCACCATCGTCGACGTTCCCGTCGGCAAGGCGCTGCTGGGCCGCGTCATGGACGGTCTTGGTAACGCCATCGACGGCAAGGGCGACCTCGGCACCACCGAACGCCGCCTCGCCGAACTGAAGGCTCCGGGCATCATTCCGCGCCGCTCGGTGCACGAGCCCGTGCAGACCGGCCTGAAGGCGATTGATTCGCTGATCCCCGTCGGCCGCGGCCAGCGCGAACTGATCATCGGTGACCGTCAGACCGGCAAAACCGCCGTCATCCTCGACACCATCATCAACCAGAAGAAAATTAACGACGCCGCCACCAGCGACAAAGACAAGATGTTCTGCATCTACGTCGCCGTCGGCCAGAAGCGCTCGACCGTTGCCCAGGTCATGAAGACCTTGGCCGACTACGGCGCGCTCGAATACACCATCATCGTCGCCGCCACCGCCTCCGATCCGGCGCCGATGCAGTTCATGGCGCCCTACACCGGCTGCGCCATGGGCGAATACTTCCGCGACAACGGCATGCATGCCGTCATTTTCTATGACGATTTGTCCAAGCAGGCCGTCGCCTACCGCCAGATGTCGCTGCTTCTGCGCCGTCCGCCGGGCCGCGAAGCCTATCCCGGCGACGTGTTCTATCTGCACTCCCGTTTGCTGGAACGCGCCGCGAAGCTCAACGAAGCCAACGGCTCGGGCTCGCTCACAGCACTTCCCGTGGTTGAGACTCAGGCCAACGACGTCTCGGCCTACATTCCCACGAACGTGATTTCGATCACCGACGGCCAGATCTTCTTGGAAACGAGCTTGTTCTATCAGGGCATTCGCCCCGCGCTGAACGTCGGCATCTCGGTCAGCCGCGTCGGCTCCGCCGCGCAGATCAAAGCCATGAAGCAGGTCGCGGGTTCGATCAAACTCGAACTGGCCCAGTACCGTGAAATGCGCGCCTTCGCGCAGTTCGCTGCGGACCTGGATCCGGCGACGCAAAAGCTGCTCGCGCGCGGTGAGCGCCTGACCGAACTGCTCAAGCAGCCCCAGTACCAGCCGGTGCCGGTTGAAGAGCAGGTCGCGGCGATTTTTGCCGGCACTAAAGGCTATCTCGACAAAATCGCCGTGCGCGACATCGGCCGCTTCGAGAAGTCCATGCTGGGTGCCATGCGCGAACGCGCGCCGGACATCCTCGCCGCAATTCGCACCGAGAAGGCCCTCAGCGACGCCCTGCAGGCGAAGCTGAAAAGCTTCCTCGACGATTTCACGGCGTCTTTCGCTTAAGTACCGCGTTCAGGAGTGGGTTTGACCCATGCCAAGTCTTAAGGACCTACGTGTCCGCATAACGTCGGTGCAATCGACGAAGAAGATCACCTCCGCCATGAAAATGGTGGCTGCGTCGAAGCTGCGCCGTGCCCAGGATGCGGCCGAAGCCGCGCGTCCCTACGCCGAACGCATGGAACGCATGCTGGGCAATCTCGCGGGCGGCGCTGCTGGCCGCGCGGGTGCCGTGCCGATGCTGGCGGGCACCGGAAAGGACGACGTGCATCTGGTCGTCGTTATGACCGCCAACCGCGGCCTGTGCGGCGGTTTCAATTCCAACATCATCCGCGCGAGCCGCGTGCTCATCCGCGAGCTGTTGGAAAAGGGTAAGACCGTCAAAATCCTTTGCGTCGGCCGCAAGGGCCATGAAGCCTTGCGCCGTGAATACAAAGACAACATCGTCAACGCCTTCTCGGATTTCGGCCGCAAGGTCGTGGTTTTTAGCGAAGCCAACGTCGTGGCCTCGATGATCACCGAACTGTTCGTCACCGGACAGTTCGACGTGGCGACCATGGTCTATGCCCGCTTCAAGTCGGCCATGACCCAGGTCGTGACCCGCCAGCAGATCATTCCGTTCCCGGTGCCGGCGAGCGCTGCTGCCGGCAATGCGGATGTGGTTTACGACTACGAGCCATCGGATCAGGAGATCCTCGGCGAACTCCTGCCGCGCAACCTGGCGATCCAGGTCTTCCGCGCCATGCTCGAAAATGCCGCGTCCGAACAGGGCGCCAAGATGACGGCGATGGACAGCGCGACGCGCAACGCTGGCGAAATGATCAATGCCCTGACGATGAAGTACAACCGCAGCCGTCAGGCGATGATCACCAAAGAACTGATTGAAATCATCTCCGGCGCCGAAGCCCTTTAAGGGCCGCTGGAACAGACGAACACGGATAGGAGCTAAAACGATGGCCAAGAACAACGTCGGTGCGATTTCCCAGATCCTGGGCGCGGTCGTGGACGTGAAATTCGACGGCGACCTGCCGGCGATCTTGAACGCGCTGGATGTCGAGCATAACGGCAAGCGCCTGGTGCTCGAAGTCGCCCAGCACATCGGTGAATCCACCGTGCGCTGCATCGCCATGGACTCGACAGACGGCCTGGTGCGCGGCCACAAGGCCACCGACACCGGCACCTCAATCCGCGTGCCCGTGGGCCCCGGTGCGCTCGGGCGCATCATGAACGTCATCGGCGAGCCGGTCGATGAACGCGGGCCCATCGACTCCACTCACACACTGCCCATCCATCGCTCTGCCCCGGCCTTCGTCGAACAGTCGACGGAATCGCAAATTCTCATCACCGGCATCAAGGTCGTCGACCTGCTGGCGCCTTACGTCAAGGGCGGTAAGGTCGGCCTGTTCGGCGGCGCGGGCGTCGGAAAGACCGTGCTGATTCAGGAACTGATCAACAACATCGCCAAGGGCCACGGCGGTTACTCGGTGTTCGCCGGCGTGGGCGAACGTACCCGCGAAGGCAACGACCTCTATCACGAGATGATCGAGTCCGGGATTATCGACCTGAAGGGCAACAACAGCCGCGTGTCGCTAGTGTATGGCCAGATGAACGAGCCGCCGGGTGCGCGCGCCCGCGTGGCGCTCTCGGGTCTGACCCAGGCCGAATATTTCCGCGACGTCGAAGGCAAGGACGTGCTGTTCTTCGTCGACAACATCTTCCGCTTCACCCAGGCCGGCTCCGAAGTGTCGGCGCTGCTGGGACGCATTCCGTCGGCCGTCGGTTATCAGCCGACGCTGGCCACGGACATGGGCGGCTTGCAGGAACGCATCACCTCGACCAAGAAGGGTTCGATCACCTCGGTCCAGGCGATTTACGTGCCCGCCGACGACTTGACCGATCCGGCGCCCGCGACCTCCTTCGCGCACTTGGATGCGACCACGACGCTGTCGCGTTCCATCGCCGAGCTCGGCATCTATCCCGCCGTCGATCCGCTCGACTCCACCAGCCGCGCCCTTGACCCGCTGGTCGTCGGCGAAGAGCACTACAACGTCGCCCGCGGCGTCCAGCGCGTTCTGCAGACCTACAAGTCGCTGCAGGACATCATCGCCATCCTGGGCATGGACGAGTTGTCCGAAGAAGACAAACTCGTCGTCGCCCGCGCGCGCAAGATCCAGCGCTTCCTGTCGCAGCCCTTCCACGTGGCCGAAATCTTCACCGGCAGCCCCGGCGTGTTCGTGCAGCTCGCCGACACCATCAAGGGCTTCAAAGGCATCGTCGCCGGCGAATACGATCATCTGCCCGAGCAGGCCTTCTACATGGTCGGCACCATCGAGCAGGCGATCGAAAAAGGTAAGAAGATGGCCGCTGCGGCCTAATAGGACACCACGATGGCCGATACGCTGAAGTTGGAACTGGTTTCGCCGGAACGCCTCCTGCTCTCCGAGCAGGTGGAAATGGTACTCGTGCCCGGCACCGAAGGCGTGTTCGGCGTGCTGCCCCAGCACGCGCCCACGCTGTCCACCCTCAAGCCCGGCTTCGTCGAGGTTTATGAGGCCGGCGCGGTGAAAGAGCGTTTCTTCGTCACCGGCGGTTTCGCCGAGGTCACCCCGCAAACCTGCACGGTGCTGGTGGACGAAGCCATTCCGCAGGCGACGTTGACGGCCGCCTATGCCGCCGAGCGTCTGGCGCGCGCCAAGGCCCTGCTCGACCAGGCCGGCGGCGAAGACGAGCGCAAAAAGGCCGCCGGCGCGATTGCCGCCGCCGAATTTATGGCTCAGATCTCGGTCGGCTAGGTCTCGCTTCGCCAACGGGCAAGCTAAGCCCTTACGAACATGATAGTTTTGTTAATGGGCCGATTCGGCTATAGGAACCTCATGGCCTGACAGCCGTTAGGTGGGCTTCGCGAAAGAGCGGCGGATCGCTATGCAAAGCTGGACCCTCAACGATATCGACTGGCAGCGCTTCGACGCCGCGAAGGTGTCGCCCGACGTTGTGAAGGTCATCAAGACCGCCGCCATGGTTGAGCGCAACGGCGCCGACTATGGCCGTTACCTCTGCAACGTGTTCAGCGACGATCCCGCCTTCTGCGATGTGGCCAACCGTTGGGCGGCGGAAGAAGAACAGCACGGCATGGCCTTGGGCCGCTGGGCAGCGCTCGCCGATCCCAGCTTCGACTTTGACAAAAGTTTCGCCGACTTCACCGCTATGTACCGCATCCCGGTGGACGCGACATCCTCCGTGCGCGGCTCGCGCATCGCCGAGCTGTGCGCGCGCTGTGTGGTCGAGACCGGCACCAGTTCGTTCTACTCCGCCATCCGCGATGCGGTGGATGAGCCGGTGTTGAAACAGATATGCAAGAACATCGCCGCCGACGAGTTCCGGCACTTCAAGCTGTTCCAGTCGCATATGGAGCGCTACGCCGGCATCGAATCCTTTTCCAAGTGGGACCGCTTGCGCGTGGCCTTCACGCGCTTCAAAGAAGCCGACGACGACGAGATTGCCTCGGCCTTTCATGCCGGCAATGCCGTGCGCGCGCCCTACGACCGGGCCACGGCCAATGCCGGCTATGGCGAGCGGGCTTTTGGTTTCTATCAGGAACGCCACGTCCGTCGTGCGAGTGTCATGTTCGCCCAGGCGGCGGGCCTTGCGCCCGAAGGTCTGGCGGCCAAGCTGCTAGCAAGAGTGCTGTGGCTAGTGATTTGGTTCCGCGGCCGCAAGTTCCGCCCGCAGCTGGCACGCGCTTAAATCGGCTATTTATTCTGATAGGGCCCGAGGCCGAGTTCGGCCTGGAAGGCCTCGTTGACGTCGCAATACTTCTGTTTCGCGGGAACACTCTTTGTCGACGCAAAGTAGTACTGCGGGTTTCCCGGCTCGTGTTCGGTGTTTTGCTTAAAATCAAAATATTTGAAGGTGACCTTCTCGTCGTCGGCAAAACTCTTGACCAAGTCGCGTTCGGCCGTGATCAGTTGGACATCACCGCCGTCGCCGCGCACCAGCCTGAAGTCATGCAGGCGGCAGTCGGCGCCGCCGCCCGCGGTGATCTCAAGTCTCTCCTTTCCGCCGTCGAAGGTCGGGACAAGCAGAAGGGGATAGGGCTGATCTTCGGTGGTGACCTTCTCGGCGTAGATCGTCAATACGGCAAATCCGTGCGCGTTGTAATTATCTCGCCACGCCAGCGCGACCGCGCCCATCAAGCCGTTGGGCAAAAGCGGCATCCTGGTGATGCCGTAGGGCACTTTGATGACGGTATCCGCCGCATCCGCAGAGGGCGCGAACGCAAGGGTGGTCAGAAGCATGAGGATTCTGCGTTTGGTCATGCTGGTCCCCCGCATGAAGACGATTAGCGTCGCCGGGATTTTAGGGGAATTGCTTTGGTTTTGCGCCCCGATTTTTTTGCAGGCGGTTTCTTGAGGGCGCCAACTTTATCTTTAAAAGCCGCCACCACCTGCTTGTAGATCTCGCGCTTGAAGCCGACGATGACGCGGGGCAGGTGGGTGAAGGGCAGCCATTTCCAGGCCGAGAATTCGGGATGATCGGTGTCGAGATTGATATCGGCATCAACGCCGGTGAAGCGCATCAGGAACCACTTCTGCGCCTGGCCGCGGTATTTTCCCTTCCAGACCTTCGCCTGCAAGTCCGGGGGTAAATCGTAGCGCAGCCAGCTGCGCGTCACGGCAATGACGCGGGCCTTGTCCGTGCCGATCTCTTCCGCCAGCTCACGCAAAGCCGCCGCGCGCGGCGTTTCGCCGTCGTCGATGCCGCCTTGGGGCATCTGCCAGGCTAGCTCTTTGGTGTCGATACGCTGAGCGACGAAGACGCGTCCACGGGCATTGACGAGGACAATGCCCACGCCGCGACGATAAGGTTTTTTCATGAAGCCGATTACTGCTTGATCAGGACTTGCGACATGGGTGCGAGCACGATGCCCTTTTTCCGGGCCTGCTCGATCCACAGTACCAGACGCTCGAAGCTGACGGGCTTGGCGGACATGGCCGCGACCGCGCTGCCCTGATACTTGGCCAGGCGTTCGGCATAATCGAGACGCGCGTCGATTGCCGCGCGGAAGGGGCGCTCGTCGATGATCAGGTCGGCGATGGCCGTCGGTACAGTGGCTTCGCCGGTGCGCACGCCGGGCTCGCCCTGCACGTAGAACAGATTGGACGCCTTCAATTTGGCGAACACCGGATTGATGTGCTCGCTCGACTCCCGGAACTTGCTGCCGGTGACGTCCAGAACGCCTACGGCGTTGCTGGATTCCTTGAGGATGGTGTCGAGGCGTTCGGTGTTTTCTTTGGCTTCGAGGCTGGTCAGCAGGCCCAAGGGGCCCGGATCGTCGGCGGGGAACTGTTTGCTTTCCATCGGCACTTCGATCAGCACTTCGTGCCCTTTGGCTTTGGCTTTTTCCATCCAGCTCTTGAGATTGCGCGCATAGGGACTGAATGCCAGCGTCACCGCCGCCGGCAGCTTGTTGATGGCGGCATCGGTCGCGGTCTGACTCAGGCCCAGGCCATCGACGATGAACGCGACCTTGGTGGCGGTCGCAGCGGGCGGAGTTTCCTTGCCGGCGTCGCGTTTGACGTCGGTGAGATTGGCATAGCGCGGCGGCGGCGCGGCCACGGCGACCTTATCCGTCGGCGGCAGCGGCGGTTCGACCAGACGCGGACGGCCTCCGGCCACGGCGGCCTGGCCATCGCCGGCGGGTGCGTCAAAGCGACGCGGGGCACCTGGCGCTTCGCCGGAGGCGCGCAGGGCCGGAATGCCGCCGATATCGCGGGCCGGGTTAACCTCTTCGTCCGCCGGCATGGGCTCGATGAACTTGGCGCCCGACTTGACGTCAGGCTTGGCACCAGAAGCGGTGACGCCCGAGGCGGTGATGCCTGAGACGGTCGGCGCCGGCGGTGTCAGTGACGTCGGCGCACCCGGTTTCGCGGCGGCCGTTGGGGCCGCGGGCGGCGGTGTCATCACCGCCACCTTGCTCTCGGCCGGCTTGGCGGCGGGCGGCTCGGTAGGCTTGATGACTGCATTGACCGGCGGCATCGGTGTCTGGCCGGCGGGCTTGGCTAACGGTGCAGCCGGCGCAACAGGCGGCGGCGTCGCGGCGGCGGTTTTCGCTGGCGCCGGGGGAGGTGTTGCGGACGCGCTGGGCTTGGCAGTCATGCCGGGGCGCGGGGCATTGTCGGCCGGCGCGCTGGGGGTGGCATTGAGCCATGGGCGGCGTTCCACGGACATATCAGTTGCCGCCGTCGCATCGGCGACAACGGGAGCTTTCGGCGCAGACGCGGCGGGAGCAGCTTCGTGGGGCGCCTCGGCGGTGTCTTCGACAACCTGCAGATCGCTTAGACTGCCCAACACCGGCGGGGGAGGTGCGTCTTCGCCGGTCAGCACCACGGCGGTGACGCCGCCGACCAGCAGCAGAAACAAGGCGCCGCTGGCGGCAAGTGCGATCTTCGGGCCCTTGCCGGCGAAACGCGATTCGCCGTCGAAGCCGTCTTCGCCACCAAAGGGATCCTTCACCGTGTCGCGGCGAAAGAGATCAGCGAGGCCCATGCCATCCTCCGGGTTTGCCCCGCGGCATCATGCGCGCGGATCACAGTTTTCCCCGACTCTGTTGTACGGGGCCACCCTTTAACACCCCCTTAAAGGGTGCCCGTCGTTGAACGCTGCCTAGGCGAGACCTAGTTGGTGCTCGCCCGCTGATACAGCGCAATGCCCTGCAGCAGGTCGAGCGCACGGCGCAGCTGATAGTCCTGATCGGCGGCAGCCTGCTTTTCTTCGGGCTTCTTGTCGGGGTCGGCGTTGGCGCCCGGGGCCGGCGGCGTAATCGGCGCTGCCGGCGTCTTCGCGGCGGGCGTGTCCTTCACGTCGGGATTCTTCAGCGCACCTTTGAGGTCGCCTTCGGCGCGGCGGAAGCCGTTGCTGGCAATGGTCTCAACCTTGGCCGGTTGCACTTCGATATCGGGCTCAACGCCCTTGGCCTGGATCGAACGGCCGCTCGGCGTGAAGTAGCGCGCGGTGGTCAGGCGCATGGCGGACTCACCCCGCGCCAGTGGGATGACGGTCTGCACCGAGCCTTTGCCGAAGCTCTTCGTGCCGAGCAGAATGGCGCGGCCATGATCCTGCAGCGCGCCGGCGACAATTTCCGAGGCTGAGGCCGAGCCATCATTGATCAGCACCACGAGGGGCTTGCCGTCGGTGGCATCGCCCGGCTTGGCGTTATAGCGCTGGGTCTCTTCGGCGCGGCGGCTGCGGGTGGAGACGATTTCGCCGCGGTCGAGGAAAGTGTCGGACACCGACACGGCCTGATCAAGCAAGCCGCCCGGGTTGTTGCGCAGGTCCACGACGTAGCCCTTGATCTTCTCGGGGCCGATCGAAGCCTTCAGCTTCTTGATGGCGTTGTCGAGGCCGGTCTGAGTCTGCTCGGTGAAGCCCGAGATGCGGATGTAGCCCACGTCGCCCTCGGCGCGGCTGGCGACCGACTGCACCTTGATCACGGCGCGTGTCAGCTTGACGTCGAAGGGATCGACGCCGATGCGGCGCAGGGTGATGACGATGGAACTGTTGAGGGGCCCGCGCATCTTGTCGACGGCCTCGTTGAGCGTAAGACCAATGGCCGGCTTACCGTCGATGGCGATGATGAAGTCGCCAGGCTGCACGCCGGCTTTGGAGGCGGGTGTGTCGTCGATGGGCGAGACCACCTTCACCAGGCCGCCTTCCATGGTGACTTCGATGCCGAGGCCGCCGAACTCACCTTTCATCTGCTCCTGCATCTCCTGATTGCCCTTGGCGGGCATATAGCTGGAGTGCGGATCGAGGCCGGTGAGCATGCCGTTGATGGCGTTTTCCAGAAGCGTCTGGTCGGAGACTTCTTCGACATAATCTTTGCGCACGCGCTCGAAGACGTCCCCGAAGAGCTCGAGATACTTGTACGTATCCTCGGAGAATTTGCCGCTGTCCTTCACGGCTGTCGCTGCGGCGGCGAACACCGGGGCAGGAGATCCGGCTAAACCGAGACCGATGGCCAGGAGAGCAACGCCGGCGAAAAGTTTCACGCGCATAGGGATGACACCGTTCCGATTGAGATGTGCGACACGCAATTTTTTATCCGCTGTTCTTTCCTGCGCGGTCAGCGAGCCAGGGAAGGGGATTAATGGGTTGGCCGTCGCGGCGTAACTCGACATACAGCGCGGGTGCGCCATCGTTCTCCATTACGCCGACCGGTTCGCCGGCGAGGACACGTTGCCCAACTGTCGCGTCGATATGTCCCATACCAGCCAGAAGGGTATGATATCCCTCGCTATGTTCGATGATCAAGAGTTGCCCATAGCCGCGGAAGACCCCCGCAAAGGCGACAATGCCGTCAAAGGGCGCCACCACCTGGGCCCCGGCACGGGCGGTGATCGTGATGCCTTTGGCCAATAAACCTGCATCTCCCGCTGTTTGGGCTGCTGCGCCGTAGCGGCTGGCCAGGGTGCCGGCCACAGGAAACGGCATGGTGCCGCGTGCCTTTGCGAATGAACGGGTTACAGCTTCTTCACCGGCTGGTTGGGTTTTGACCGATTGCGTGGGTACCGACGACGGCGGCAAGGCCGCGAGCTTGGTATCAGACGGCTTTTCGGGCGCGGCGGCCGGTGGCGGAGTCGCCTCTTTGGCGGCCTTTTGGGCCGCGGCCGCTTTGGCCTGGTCGGCGGCAAGTTTCTGCTCTTTCTCGCGTTCGACCTGCTGCCGGCGCTCTTCGGAGCGTAAGGCCGCGGCCTTACGCTCCTCCTCGTCGCGGCGGGCTTTTTCCTCGGCCAGCTTGGCAAACAGTGCGCGCAGGTCGTCGGCCTCCCGGGCCATTTTGCTTACGCGCTGGGTGACGTCCTCACCGCGGGCGAGCAGGACTTCATGCTTGTCGGCCTTCTCGCGGGACAAGGCATCAAGACGTTTGTGTTTTTCCAACAGCGCTGCGGCGCCGGACGCCGCCTGCTCTTTGCGGTCGATGATTTCGGCGCGCACGCGGTACAGTTCCTTCAGCTCACCCTGCAACGTCGCCGACGACTGCTTGATGCTCGGTATGGCGGCGCGAAGCAGGATTGCGCTGCGCACCGCATCGGACGGCGACAAGGGGCTGAGGGTCAGCGCATCGGATGGACGCAAGGCCAGACGCTCGATGGCCAGCAGCGCTTCGACCATCTGTGCATCGCGCCGGCCCAAGGTCGTGGTCATGCGTGTGGCCTCGGCTTCGAGGTCGCCGACGCGGGCTTCGAGGACCGTCAACGAGTGTTCCTGATCCTGGATCTCCTTGGCGGTCGCAATCATGTCGGAGCGGATGGTTTCCAAATCTCTGGCAGACGTGACGGCCTGGGATTCGAGACGCTGGCGTTCCGCTTGGCTCTTCTCGAGCTGTTTTTCAAGCGCTTGCAGTTTGGTCGGATCGGGTGTGTCTTGAGCAATCGCAAGCTGCGCTGTCATCAGCGCCGCGAAAACAATGAGTGCGTGGTCAGGCCGTGGCACGGCGACCGATGGTTTCAAGTGCGCGCGGGTGCAAAAGCGATTGGCCCGTCATCTCGCTGGGCTGCGCCAGACCCAAGAGTTCGAGCACCGTCGGCGCGAGGTCCGCAAGGCGGCCGTCACGCAGTTGATCGACATCCTTGGCATTAACGAGAATGACCGGCACTTCGCCCACGGTATGCTGGGTGTGCGGCTCGTGGGACTTGGGATCGCGCATCATCTCGAGATTGCCGTGGTCGGCCGAGATCAACAGGACGCCACCCGACTTTTTCACCGCCGCTTCCAGGCGTGCGAGGCAGGCATCGATGGTTTCGGCCGCCTTGATGGCGGCGGGTAAAATGCCAGTGTGTCCGACCATGTCGCCGTTGGCATAGTTGACGACAATCACGTCAAAACGGGCCTTTTCAATGCTTTCGACGATGTTGTCGGTGACTTCTTTGGCCGACATTTCCGGCTGCAGGTCATAGGTGGCGACCTTGGGGCTCGGCACCATGATGCGGCTTTCGCCGGGAAATCCTTTTTCCAGCCCGCCGTTGAAGAAGAATGTCACGTGCGCATATTTTTCGGTCTCTGCGATGCGCAGTTGCGTGAGGCCTGCACGGCTGATGATCTCGCCCAACATGTTTGAAGCCTGCTCGGCGGGGAACATTACGGTCATGAAGGCATTATGCGCCGCCGAATATTCCGTTAGGCCGATGGCGCCGGCAAATTTGATCGCGCGCGGGCGCACGAAGCCGTTGAAGGCGGGATCGAGGAGTGCCGAGAGAATCTCTCGCGCGCGATCGGCGCGGAAGTTGGCCATCATTACGCCGTCGCCGTCCTTGATGCCGGCGTAACTGCCGATGACGGTGGGCAGCATGAATTCGTCGGTAAGTTTGGCGTCGTAGGAGGCCTTGATGGCGGTCAGTGCATCGGGTGCTGCGGCGCCTTTACCGTCCGTGATGGCGGCGTAGGTTTTCTCAACGCGCTCCCAGCGCTTGTCGCGGTCCATGCCGTAATAACGCCCGCCGACGGTGGCGACCTGCACGTTCTGCAGCGCTGCCAGATCAGCGAGGAATTTTTCCATGAAGCCATAAGCCGATTGCGGCGGCGTATCGCGGCCGTCGAGGAAGGCGTGGATGCGCACCGGCACGCCCGCGCCATCGAGGATGCGCGCGAGGGCTACGACATGATCCTGATGAGAGTGCACACCCCCAGGCGAAATCAATCCGAGTATGTGCGCCGCGCCGCCGCTCGTCTTCAGGGCGGCCATGAAATCCGTCAGCGCCGGAATTTTGGCGATGCTGTGATTCTCCACCGCGATGTCGATGCGCGGCAGGTCCTGGCTCATGACGCGCCCGCCGCCGATGTTCATATGGCCGACTTCGGAGTTGCCCATCTGGCCGTCGGGCAGGCCCACGTCCAAACCGCTGGTCTCGAGGAGAGCGTGGGGCGAAGTCGCCAGCAGGCGGTCCCAGGTCGGGACTCGGGCCAGGGCGATGGCATTGTCGGTCTTTTCGGCGCGGTATCCCCAGCCGTCCAATATGCAAAGGACCAGGGGTTTGGGGCGCCGGATTGAGGAGGGGGTGTTCATCGCGCTCAATACTATATGCGCCCATTGCCGGAAAAAGGGGAAAAGTGCCGGTTTTTTGACCGCTTGCCGGCCGTCTTGCAACTGCAAAAAAGCCCACACCTCCAGGTAGTTAAGGCGCATCGCGTGACTTCGCTAGGGGCCTTGCTTCGCGCCTGAGAACATCTGATATAGTGGCCCCCGAGAGGCTGGCGGTGGACGTACCCCTCGCCAACCCGGTCAGGTCCGGAAGGAAGCAGCCGTAACGAGTTTCGGTGCGGGTCGCTGTCCAGTCTCTCACCTTCCCGCTTTCGGCTTCTAAGTGGGCCCCGCCTCTTCATCATGGATCAGCCTGCCCCGTGACCGATAGACAGGTTGATAAAGATACTCATAAAGATTCGGGCGCCGATGCCTACCGGGTTCTCGCCCGCAAATACCGCCCCACGACTTTCGCCCAGCTCATCGGCCAGGACGCCCTGGTCCGCACGCTGACCAATGCCATCACCTCGGGCCGCATCGCCCAGGGCTACATGCTGACCGGTGTACGCGGTGTCGGCAAAACCACCACGGCACGCCTCATCGCCCGGGCCCTCAATTGCATCGGCCCCGACGGCAAGGGCGGACCGACGCCCGAGCCTTGCGGCGTCTGCGCCAATTGCACCGCCATCGCCGAGGATCGCCATGTCGACGTGCTGGAAATGGACGCCGCCAGCCGCACCGGCATCGACGATATCCGCGAACTGTTGGACGGCGTGCGCTATCGCCCGACCTCGGCGCGCTACAAGATCTACATCGTCGACGAAGTGCACATGCTGTCCGAGAAGGCCTTCAACGCGCTGTTGAAGACGCTGGAAGAGCCGCCGGAGCATGTGAAGTTCATTTTCGCCACCACCGAAATCCGCAAGGTGCCGGTGACCGTGCTTTCGCGCTGCCAGCGCTTCGACCTGCGCCGCATCGAAAGCGCCGACCTGCATAAGCTTTTCGCACAGATCAGCAAGACCGAGGGTGCGACCGTTGAAGAGGGTGCCTTGGCCTTGATCGCGCGCGCGGCCGACGGCTCGGCGCGCGATGGCCTGTCGATCCTGGACCAGGCGATTTCGCAAAGTGCCGGCAAGAAGGTCACCGAGACCGCCGTGCGCGACATGTTGGGCCTTGCCGACCGCGCGCTGGTGTTCGATCTGTTCGACGCCGTGATGAGCGGCGACGTCAAGAAAGCCCTCGATCTGCTGGCCGATCAATATGCCGCCGGGGCCAGCCCGGTGGTGATTTTGCAGGACCTGCTCGAGCTCGTGCATTGGCTGACGCGCATGAAGGTCGCCCCCGACGGCGCCAATGATCCAGCCCTGGCCGAGACCGAACGCACGCGCGGCGTGGCCATGGCCGGCAAGCTTGGCATGCCGGTGTTGACACGCTCATGGCAGATGCTGCTGAAGGGCCTTTCCGAAGCCCGCGCCGCGCCGATGCCTCTCCAGGCCGTCGAGATGGTGCTGGTGCGCATGGCCTATGCGGCGGAACTGCCGAGCCCGGCCGATGTCATCAAATCGCTCGAAAGTGGCGGCGCATCGGCGCGTCCGTCGGCCTCCGCCGCGGCGCCTTCCGGCGGCAGCAACGGCGGCGCCCGCGCAGTGGCGCGCGGTAGCGCCATGCCCTCGGCTGAAGCGGTTTCACAACCCACCGCGCAGCTCGCGCAGACAAAGCCGGTCGAACTCCCGGCCCCGCAAACCTTCGCCGCAATTGTCGATCTATTCGCGGATAAACGCGAAATCGTGCTGGCGGATCATCTCAAGCGCCATGTGCATCTGGTGCGCTTTGACATCGGGCTGATCGAATTCAATCCGGGCAAGTTGGCACCCAAGGATCTGTCGGGACAGGTCGGTAAGCTGTTGACCCAATGGACCGGCCAGCGCTGGGTCGTGAGCGTGGTCAACGCCGCCGGTGCGCCGACGCTGCACGATCAGGAGATGGAACAGGCCAAGGCCGATCCCGTGGTGAAGTCCATCCTCGAAGCTTTCCCCGGCGCGATCATCGAAACCGTGCGCCGCGCGGACGATACATAAAACTAAGTTCAGGAGTGCGTGATGAAGAACCTCGGGCAAATGATGAAGCAGGTGCAGGACATGCAGGCGCGCATGGCCGAAATGCAGGAAAAGCTCGTGGACATCGAGATCGTCGGCGCTTCCGGCGGCGGCACGGTGCAGGTGACCGTCAACGGCAAGGGCACCGTGAAGACTCTCAAGATCGACCCTTCGGTGGTCAACCCGGCCGAGACCGATGTGCTGGAAGATTTGATCGTGGTCGCCCTCAACGATGCGAAGTCCAAGGTTGATGAGATGAGCCAGGGCGAGATGAGCAAGTTGACGGGCGGGCTGCCGCTACCGCCAGGCCTCAAGCTGCCGTTCTAATCCGACATCCATGGCCGGCATTGAAATCGAGGCGCTGATCCGTCAGCTCTCCAAGCTGCCAGGCCTGGGTCCGCGCTCGGCGCGGCGCATTGCGCTGGCCCTGATCAAACGCCGGGAAACCTTGCTTGATCCCTTGGTGCAAACCTTGGGGGCTGCGGCACAGGCCGTGAAAATCTGCGCGGCCTGCGGCAATTACGACAGTCAGGACCCATGTTCGATTTGCGCCGATCCGCGGCGCGATCAAAGCCTGATCTGCGTGGTCGAAGATGTCGCCGATCTTTGGGCGCTCGAGCGCACGGCAGCATTTCGTGGACGCTATCACGTGACCGGTGGATTGCTCTCGCCGCTCGACGGGATTGGTCCCTCTGATTTGAAACTGGACCGCCTGATCGCCCGCGCCGGCCGGTCCGAGGTGCGCGAAATCATCATGGCGTTAAGTGCCACCGTCGATGGCCAGACCACCGCCCATTACATTGCTGAGCGCCTGCAGGGCACTGACACAATCGTCTCGGGACTTGCCCACGGCATGCCCATCGGCGGCGAACTTGACTATCTGGATGATGGCACTATTTCCGCAGCCTTACGGGCGCGCCGGCCTGTTTAAAGCGGCGATGCCACGCCTCGGCCACAATTGCCGCTTAGCAATTACGGACCCTAAAACGCTTTTGAGCGTTATACTGGGTAATCACGGGATACCTCGTTTTAGGCGAGCCCCTTTGCTTGCGTTCCAGGAGGATAGAAAGATGAAGCGTATTGTTGCAGCCGCGGCCATGCTGCTGGCGCTCGGCGCCTGCGCCAGCCCGAGATATGTCGTCTCCGACGTCACGCGGTTTCATACGCTGGCGCCGTCGGGCGAGAGCTTCGCCGGCAAGACTTTCGCCATTGTGGCCGTAAGCCCCGATCAGGAGCAGAGCATTGCCTTCCGCCAGTTCGGCGATCTGATCAATGCGCGCCTCAGCGCCCTCGGCATGCGTCAGTACAGTGGCCCGACGCCGACCGGCGCCGATTATATCGCGACGCTGGACTATGACGTGCGGGGGCCGTCGCCCGATGTGCGCACCAGCGGCGGCAATTTCGCCTTCGGCTTTGGTTACAGCAACTATCGCCGTCCCTTCGGTTACGGCTTCGGCGGCGGCTACGATCCGTTCTGGGATTATCCGACCACCGACACCCGCCAGATGTTTACCCGCCGCATCGAACTCGATCTCTATCGCGGCGCGACCTATACCTCGGGCCCCAAGCAGCGCGTGTTTGAAGCCCGCGCCGTCAGCACCGGCACCAACGGCCAGATTGAGCCGGTGATGCCGTACATGCTGGATGCGGTGCTTAAGGATTTCCCCGGCCAGTCAGGACGCTCTAATACAGTAACGGTCGAAGTGCCGGCCGCTGTCGAACAGGTGGCCGATCGCGCGCCGCGTCCGAGCCCGCGCTCAAGCTACTAAGGCCTCGCGCTACTAAGTTTCTGGATTTGATTTAGACGCCGCGGCTCACTGAAGCCGCGGCGTTTGTGTCTCCGCAGCTTCATCATCAGCCAAGAGCCCGGCAAGGGGCAGCTGGCCGGGCTTGGCCGGCGCTTCCAGTTGGATATTCTCGATGGCCGCACCCCGCCGGACGATCTTGGTCGTCGAGGTGCGGATTTCCTCGACGTCCTTCTGGGTCTGGGCGAAATGGGTCGACAGCTGGCCGACGCGTTTGTCGAGGCGCACAACGTCCTCCATCATTTTTCCGATTTCCGTCTGGATGACGTGGGCCTGCTCGCGCATGCGGGCGTCCTTCAGGATGGCGCGCACGGTATTGAGCGTGGCCATCAGCGTCGTCGGCGAGACGATGTAAACCCGACGCCGAAAGCCTTCCTCGACGATCATCGGAAAGCGGTCGTGCAGTTCGGCAAAGACCGATTCCGCCGGCACGAACATGATGGCAGAGTCCGCGGTCTCGCCGGGGATGATGTACTTCTCGGCGATGTCTTTAATGTGCTTGATGACGTCGCTGCGAAAGGCAGTCTCGGCCAGGGCCAGCTCGCGTTCGTCGGCCGCGGCGATCATGCGCATGAAGGCCTCGTGCGGATACTTTGAGTCGACTGCGATCAGGCCCGGCGGATTGGGCAGGCGGATGACGCAGTCGGCGCGTTTGCCGTTGGACAGCGTCACCTGGAAGTTGAAGGCGCCCGGCGGCAGCATGTTGCGCACCAGATCTTCCATCTGGGTCTGGCCGATGGCGCCGCGCACCTGCTTGTTGGACAGGATGTCCTGGAGGCTGACCACCTCGGCCGACAATTCGGTGATGTTCTTCTGCGCGGCGTCGATGACGGCCAATCTTTCCTGCAGAAGGCCCATGGTCTGAGAGTTCTTCTCGCTGGTCTTTTCCAGATTTTCGCCGATGCGGCGCGTGACGTCGGCCAGGCGTTCCTCCAGCATCTTGGTCACCACGCGCTCCTGGTTCTGGAGCTGCTCGGCGGTGCGTGCCTGGGCCGCGGCCTGGCTTTCCGCCATCTGGCTGAGGCGGCCGGTCAATTGGGTTTGCGCATCGGCCAACCGCGTGGCGGTTTCAGCGACCTGGGCAAGGCGGTCCACGCCCTGCTGCGGACGCATGGCTTTCAGGGCGACCAGCAATGCCGCGACGGCCACAATCACCGCCGCGCCGACCAGAACGATTTCCCCTACGCTCATTTATTGCCCACTTTTTGCCGCTGGCGCCCTATCCGTGCCATGATCCCGAGATTAAATGAAAAGACCAATCGATACCAATGGAAGTCATATGAACAAGATTGCTCCGCTGCTCGCTGCCACTATGTTCATAACGGTTTCAACCGTACGCGCCGCCGAAGTGAACGTGCCGCCCGGCACCGGCGGCGCCGACATCACGGTTTACAACAGCGACCTGGCCCTGGTGCGCGAGAAGCGCAGCTTCAAGCTGCCCGCGGCGGTGGCCCAACTGGCTTTCACCGGCGTCTCGGCCCACATGCAGCCGGAAACGGCGCTGCTCGATGTGGTCAAGGGTGACGCGATCAAGATCACCGAACAGAATTTCAATTTCAACACCATCAATCCCCAGGCGCTGCTGGAGCAATCAGTCGGCAAGGAAGTCTCCATCGTCACGACCATCCTCAACACCGGCCGCGAGAATGTCGTCAAGGCGCGCGTACTGTCGGCGGACGGTCCAGTGTTCGAGATCGACGGCAAGATTCACACCGGCCTGCATGGCCGTATCGTATTCGACAACCTGCCGCCGGGTCTGCGCGCCACGCCGACGCTTCTGCTGAACGTCACGGGTGCCGCCAATAAGGACACCGACGCCGAGTTCAGCTACCTCACCGGCGGCCTCAGCTGGCGCGCCGATTATGTGATGAATTACGACACCGATGCGGCGCGCATGGACCTGACCGCCTGGGCGACGCTGACCAATACCAGCGGCGTGGATTTCACCGACGCCCGGCTCAAGCTGGTGGCCGGCGATATCAACCGCGTCTATGCGCCCCGCCCCATGGCCAAGGAGATGCGCGCCATGGCGGCCCCCGCGGCACCCATGGCTGATGGCGTGGCGGCAGGCGAGCTTGACGGCAGCCACATCTACACCATCGCCAAGCCGACGACGGTCGCCGATAAGCAGACCAAGCAGTTGGCCCTGCTGAGCGGCCAAGGCATCGCCGTAACCCGTGAACTCGTCGTGCGCAACGACCAGCCCTACTACTACGCCAGCCCCATGCGCGGCCAGATCCCCGAGGTCAAAGCCTCCATCGAGCTGACGTTCAAGAATGACACGGCCTCGAAGCTGGGCGTGCCGTTGCCCGCCGGCGTCATTCGCGTCTATGGCATGGACGACAAGGGCGCGGCGCAATTCGTCGGCGAGTCCAACATCGGCCATAAGCCGGTCGGCAGCGATGTGCGCGTTACCCTAGGCCGGGATTTCGATGTCGCCATCCAGCGCGAACAGACCAATTTTGTGCACGCCTCGGATGCGGTGAACATCAGTGTCTGGCAGGTCACGGTGAAAAACGCCAAGGCGCGGCCGGTGAAGGTACGCCTGATTGAGCCCATGCCGGCTTCCTGGGAGATCACCAAGGAGAGCCAGCCCCACAAGAACCCCACCGCTGGCAGCACGGAATGGCTTCTGGACGTGCCGGCCAAGGGCCAGACGGTGTTGGAATATAACGTGAAATCGGTCCCTTAGTTGTGCGTTGACCCGCGGGGCCCGGCAGCTTATTTCAACGCCGTACACTGCAAGGTTCATTCGGCATGGCGCTTTTAGAGATCATCGTCGCTCCCGATCCCCGCCTAAAGAAAAAGGCGGAGACGGTCGAACGCGTCGACGCCGCCACCGCCAAGCTGATGACGGATATGCTCGAGACCATGTACGAGGCGCCCGGCGTTGGCCTCGCCGCGCCCCAGGTGGGCGTGCTCAAGCGCATCATCGTCGTCGACCCCGCCCGCGAGGGTGCGCCACCCGCGCCGATGAAAATGGCCAACCCCGAGATCATCTGGTCGTCGGACGAGACCAAGCCCCACGAAGAGGGCTGCCTGTCGCTACCCGACGAATACGAAGAGGTCATCCGTCCCGACAAGATCAAGGTGCGCTATCTCGACGAGCACAACGAGATCCGCACCATTGAGGCAGATGGCCTGCTGTCGGTGGTCATCCAGCACGAGATGGATCATCTGAACGGTACACTGTTCGTCGATCACATCTCGAACCTCAAGCGCAACATGATCATGCGCCGTCTGACCAAGCAGAAAAAACTGCAGACCTCCGCCAAGCGTCACGCCCTCGAAACGGCGTAAGCTTGCGATGCGCCTCATCTTCATGGGAACGCCGGACTTTGCCGTCAGCGCTTTCGAACGCCTGCGCGAGCAGCACGACGTCATCGCGGTCTACACCCAGCCACCTCGCCCTGCTGGCCGCGGCCAGCAGGACCGCCCCAGCCCAGTGCAGCTTTATGCCGAGAAACTCGGCATTCCAGTGCACTCTCCCAAAAGCTTGAAGAAAGACGACGCGCAAGCGGCCTTCGCCGCGCTTGAGGCCGATGTTGCCGTCGTTGCGGCCTACGGGCTGATCCTGCCCCAGGCGGTGCTCGATGCGCCGCGCCTGGGCTGTATCAACATTCATGCCTCGCTGCTGCCGCGCTGGCGCGGGGCCGCACCCATCCAGCGCGCCATCATGGCCGGCGATGCGGTCAGCGGTGTCACCATCATGCAGATGGATGCGGGCCTTGATACCGGCGCCATGCTGCTGAAAGCCGAGACGCCCATCACCGACAGCACCACCGCCGGTACGTTGCACGACACACTGGCCGCCATGGGCGGCGCGCTGATCCTCGACGCCCTGCGCGGTCTCGAACACGGCACGCTCACGCCCACGCCGCAGCCTGCAGCCGGCATGGTGATTGCGCCGAAGATCGACAAGGCCGAGGCGCATATTGACTTCAACCGCCCGGCCCGGGCCGTGCTGCGCCACATCCACGGCCTATCGCCCTTCCCGGGCGCCTGGTTTGCCCATGGGGCCGAGCGCATTAAAGTGCTGGGGGTGGAGTTGGCTGTGGGCAGAGGGGCGCCGGCCACGCTCCTTGATGATCGCCTGACAATCGCTTGCGGCGAGGGCGCCATACGCCTTCTGTCGGTGCAGCGGGCGGGCAAAGCCCCGATGGAAGCCCAAGTCTTTTTGCGTGGCTATTCATTGCCGACGGGAACCGTGCTCGCCTAAACTGCGGGGCAGAGGACAAGGGGAGCCATATGTTCGGACGGCGGCGAAAATCCATTTCGCGCGGCGAAGCGGTCTACCTGTTCACGCCCACCAAGCATGCGGCGGAGGATTTCCTCACGCTGACCACGGGCAGCATGAACTACCACCGTCCGTGGGTCTATCCGCCCATCGACCTCAAGCATTTTCGCGCCTATCTCGATCGGCTGGAAAACGGCTATGCCCACGGCTTTTTCGTCGGGCGCTGCGAAGATGACTCGCTGGTGGGGGTGATCAACATCAACGACCCGATCATGGGCGGCTTCCGCTCGGCGTCGCTGGGCTACTACGCGGCGGGCGCCTACGGCGGGCGCGGCTATATGACCGAGGCTCTGGCCCTGGTGCTCGACCAGGCTTTCACCATGCTCGACATGCACCGCCTGGAAGCCAACATCCAGCCCGACAACGCGGCCTCGCTGGCTTTGGTGCAACGACTGGGATTCCAGAAGGAGGGCTTTTCGAAAGCCTTCCTCAAGGTCGGCGGCCTTTGGCGCGACCATGAACGCTGGGCGATGCTGTCGGAGGATTGGGTGGCGGCCCACGGTGGTCAAACCGCCGGACGTGCGGTCAGCGAAGTGGTCTGATCCAGTCCAAATGCCCCGTTTCAAACTGACGATCGAATATGACGGCACGCCTTTTGTCGGCTGGCAGCGCCAGGACAACGGGCTCTCGGTGCAGGCCGCACTCGAGGCCGCCGTGCGTGGCTATTGCCAGATCGACGGGCTGGTACAGGGCGCCGGCCGCACCGATGCTGGTGTGCATGCTTTGGGCCAGGTGGCCCACGTGGATCTGCCGCGCGACGATCGCGCCGAAGTTGTCGCCAATGCCTTGAACGCGCACTTGCGCCCGCATCCCATCGCCGTGTTGAAGGCCGAGAAAGTCAGTGATGACTTCCATGCGCGGTTCTCGGCCATCGAGCGCGGCTATGTCTATCGCATTGTCAATCGCCGCGCGCCGGCGGTGCTCGAGATCAATCACGCCTGGTGGGTGGCCAACCCACTGGATGCCTCCGCCATGCATGATGCGGCGCAGGCGCTTGTGGGCCGGCACGACTTTTCAAGTTTCCGCGCCGCCGAATGCCAGGCGGATTCGCCGGTCAAAACACTCGATGAGATCGCCGTGACGCAGGATGGCGAACTGATCGCCATACGGGTGCGCGCCCGGTCGTTCCTGCACCACCAAGTGCGCAACTTCGTCGGCACCTTGAAGTTTGTCGGCGACGGCAAATGGACCCGGGCCGATGTGAAGCGCGTGCTGGAGGCCCGCGACCGTTCAATCGCGGGCCCGACGGCGCCACCCGAAGGGCTCTATCTGACGCACGTTAAATACTCCTAGATCTGCGAGATGATCTGGTCGGCCAGAAGGCCCAGCACGTAGTCGAGCACCACCAGGCTGAGGGCGGTTCCCGTCGCCACCTGTAGGCCGATGCCGGCGACGTAGGTGCCGTAGACGGCAAAGGCGATGAACACCAGCATGTTCACGACCTCCAGAACCTCAATGGGCAGCAGCTGCGTGTCGGTGAGCAACTGGACCGCGAAGAGCAAGAAGCCAATGGGCAGCTGCATCCAGATGTAGGGCACCATGTAGGCGAAATAACGCGGTGTGCGATTCAGCAGCCGCGCGATGTAGAGCATCGCAAAAGGAAATAGCACCCAGGTGACGATGTAGGACAGTCCTTCGACAATGGCGAAGGGCACAAAGTCGAGGCTTTGAGTTTCGGCGTTGAACTGCAGCAAGCGGTGGCCGAGACCCAAGGGTGCGAGCAGCACGGCAACAATGAAAGCCTGCCAGAACCCTTGCGGAGTCTTGTTGAAGTCATCCCAGGCCTGGTGATCAAACCGATAGAGTTTGCCGAGGCCGGTGAGGGCGCCGGCCACCTGCTGGGCGGAGATCATCGGCGGCCCTTCTTAAGGGGGGACATCACGCCGCGGCGCCGAAATAGCGCGCGAGAATCTTGTGATAGATCGCGCTCAGGTTCTCAAGGTCGGCGACGGCGCAATGTTCGTCGGCTTTATGCATGCTGACCCCGACCATGCCGAATTCGCAGACCGGGCAGGCATTCTTGATGAAGCGCGCATCGGAGGTGCCGCCGGTGGTGGACAGCTCCGGCGTCAGGCCGGTGACCGCCTTCACAGCATCGGCAACCAGATCGCTGAGGCCGCCCGGGGGCGTCAGGAAAGACTCGCCCGAGATCTTGATCGCCAGGTCGTAGTGATCCTTGGCGATGGCGTCAAAGGTCTCACGTAGCCAGGTGCCGAGCGAGGCGCCGGTATGCAGGTCGTTGAAACGGATGTTGAAGCCCGCATGGGCGGCAGCCGGCGTCACATTGGTCGCCGGGTTGCCGACATCGATGGTGGTCAGGGCCAGGGTAGATGACTGGAAATGGGCCGTGCCCTCGTCCAAAGGCTTGGCCGTGATGGCGGTCAGCATCTGCATCAAACGTGGGATGGGATTGTCCGACAGATGCGGATAAGCGGAATGGCCCTGCGTGCCGTGCACCGTCAATTTCGCCGTCAGGCTGCCGCGCCGGCCGATCTTGATCATCTCGCCAAGCTTGGTGGGATTGGTGGGTTCGCCGACGACGCAGACATCAAGGGTCTCTCCGCGCCCGGCCAGACGTTCGAGCATCTTCACGGTGCCGTTGACGGCATCGCCCTCTTCATCGCCGGTGATCAACAGGCTGATCGAGCCCTTGGGTTTGCCGTCTTTCAGGAAGCGCGCTACGCCGGCCACAAAAGCGGCGATGGCGCCTTTCATGTCGGCCGCACCCCGGCCATAGAGATTGCCGTCGATGACTTGGCCTGCGAAAGGTTCAACCGTCCAGCCGTTGCCCACGGGCACGACGTCGGTGTGTCCGGCAAAACAGAAATTGGGAGATGCGGTACCGAGGCGGGCATAGAGATTGTCGATGGCGTCGCCGCCGCCCTCGAAGCGCATACGCTCGCAAACAAAGCCAAGACTCTTGAGGGCTGTCTCCAATACATCGAGAGCGCCCTCGTCGCGGGGCGTCACGCTCGGGCGCTGGATCAGCGCTTGCGCAAGCGGAAGGGCATCGGTGAGAGCAGCGGAACTCATGTCTGGCTTAGTCGCGCAACAATTCGTTGATGGAAACCTTAGAGCGGGTCTTGGCATCGACGCGCTTGACGATGACAGCGCAGGATAGGCCCGGACCCGGCGAGCCGTCGGGCAGGGCCTTGCCCGGCAGAGATCCCGGCACGACCACGCTGTGCGAGGGCACGCGGCCCATGAAGACTTCGCCGGTGCTGCGGTCGATGATCTTGGTCGAGGCGCCGATGAACACGCCCATGGACAGCACCGCGCCTTCCTCGACGATCACGCCCTCGGCGACTTCCGAACGCGCGCCGATAAAGCAGTTGTCCTCGATGATGACGGGGCCTGCCTGCAGCGGCTCGAGCACGCCGCCGATGCCGGTGCCGCCCGAGATGTGCACGTTCTTGCCGATTTGGGCGCAACTGCCGACCGTCGCCCAGGTATCAACCATGGTGCCGGTATCGACGAAGGCGCCGACGTTGACGAAGCTAGGCATCAGAACGACGCCGGGCGCGATGTAGGCCGAACGGCGCACGACGCTGCCTGGCACGGCGCGAAAGCCGGCCTTCTTGAACTCGGGCGCGCCCCAGCCGTGGAATTTGGACGGGACCTTGTCCCACCACGATGCACCGTCCGGCGCGCCGGTGATGGGTGTCATGTCGTTGAGGCGAAAGGACAGCAGTACCGCCTTCTTCAGCCATTGGTTTACCGTCCAAGCGCCGTCTTTCTTTTCGGCGACCCTGAGGGTGCCGGAGTCGAGCATGTTGAGCGCGGTGGTCACCGCATCGCGGGCAACCCCCGTGCTCTGCGGGCCAAGGCTCTCCCGAGCGTCCCACGCGGCCTCGACCGAAGACACTAAGCTATTGATTTCCATGTGATATTCCAGACCTAGACGCCGGTTCCATAAATGTGGGCCAGAACATAGCCGCTTAAGGGGGTGAGTCAACCGGGCGAGCCGGCGGTGTTACCTAAACCAGCGCGGGGACCGGCAAAGGGATACTTGGCCAAGCGCGGCCCAGCGCTGTAACATCAATTTTACTCGAAACCTCCCCGGCGCCGTGGAGGTAACAACCAGAGGTTCCAGAACAGGGCCGCTGATTTTGAGCGGGGGCTTACTATGGCGCTCGATCGCGCCGGTTCATCACCGTCAACTCCATCTCCCGCATCGGAAACGACCGGGGTGGCCTCGCCGCTGGGCGTATCTGCGGCTGCCCTCCAGCGATATGAAGAAGCGGTCTTTTGCGTCACCGTCGATGGCCGGATCGAACCGGCCAATCCGGTAGCCAAGGAATTCGCTGCACGCCTCGCGCCTGAAGATATCGCCCGCTTTGTGGCCGCTGCGGCAAAATCCAGAATCGCCGAGCGCGCCCTGGTCGACATGGTCGACGTGGGGGCGGCCGAGCGTCTGCAAAACCTTCAGGTCACATTGGTGCCCCTCGATCAGGGCCGCGGCACGCTGCTGTTCGTGCGCGATCTGACGCTGGATACAAGTTTGCGCCTGGCGCTGGTCGACAGCCGCCGTCGCTACAAAGACTTTATCGACATCTCGACCGACTTCGCCTTCGAAACCGGGCCCGATCAGCGCTTCACCTTCGTGCCCCCGCGCGGCGCGCTGGGCTACAGCGCCGACGGCCTGATGGCGCTGGAGCCGGCGGCGCTGATGGTCGGCGATCATATCGTCAACGGCGAGGTGCCGTTCCTCGCGCGCCGGCGCATCGAAAGCGAAGAAGTCTGGCTGCGGCGCGCTGACGGCCGCTCGGCCTGCGTCGTGGTCTCGGCCATGCCGCTAATGTCCAAGGATGGGACATGGATGGGCGCGCGCGGTGTCTGCCGCGATGTCACCGAAACCCGCGACCGCGAAGCCACCCTCACCCGTGTCCGGAACCGCGAACGCGTGCTTACGCGCATCGTGCGCGCTTTCCGCGACGAAGTTGATCCCGAAGCCATGCTGGGCGTTGCCGCCGAAGCCCTGGCCAAGGGGCTGGGCGCCGAGCATTGCCACATCTTCCGCAGCATGCCGATTGAAGTCGGCACGGCGTCGGCGATTGGATCGACGCCGGGCTTCCAATGGGCCGCGCGCTACGGAGATCTTGAACCGGCCCAGGCCGCCTCGGTGCTCAGCACCATTGCTGGGGGAGCCGGTGCCGTGGAACTTCTGCTGGGCGAGCGCCAGGTCCTGGCCGCACCCGCGCGCTATCAAGGCGATTCCAACGGCGCCGTGGTGCTGTGGCGCCCCGTGGAGCGCGGCACCTGGAGCGACGACGACCGCCTGCTCATCGGCGATATCGCCAACCAGGTCGGCATCACCATCGAGCAATTCACCCATCATGAACACGTACTGCGCATCTCGCGCACCGATGCGCTCACAGGACTGCTCAACCGCGGCGCCTTTATGGAAGCGTTGCGCCGCTTCCTGGGCCGCCTGAAGCGCGACGGAGGCAGCGGCGTTCTGATGTATGTCGACCTCGACAACTTCAAGGCCGTCAACGATATGCGAGGCCACCAGGCCGGCGACGACATGTTGATGCAGATTCGCGACATCCTGGTGCAGCACACGCGCCCGACCGATGCCATCGCCCGCCTGGGCGGCGACGAGTTTGCCGTCTGGCTGAACGGCGCCGATCTCACCATAGCCAAGACCCGCGCCTCGCAGTTCCTCGAGCGCATCAAGGCTCTAGTCCATCTGTCAGGCACCGTCGACAAACCCATCGGCATGTCGATCGGCATCGCCGCCTGGGAACCGACCGCCGATGAGGACCTGGACGGCCTACTCGCGCGCGCCGACGCTGCGATGTATCAGGCCAAACGCGGCGGCAAAGGCGCGTATACCATCGCTGCGCCGCCCAAGGCGGCGGCCGAGGCCGCGCCATGAGCCCCGATGCCATGACCACGCCGTCCAAAGACCGACTGGTTCATATGCTCGGCATCAACGGCCAGCGCGTGACTTATGAGCAGGCGCGCGCGCTGCTCGATCATCCGGATCCTGGCGTGCGCCTCACCCTGGCCGCCCGCGACGACCTAGAGCCCGAGATTCTTTATTTCCTCGCGCGTGATCCCGACACCACCGTGCGCCGGGCCATTGCCACTAACCAGGCAACGCCGGTCAAGGCCTCGCTGGTGCTGGCATCCGATGCGGACGGCGACGTGCGCACAGACCTTGCTGACCGCGTGGGACGTCTGGTGCCAGGCCTCAGCCAGGACCAGCAGACCAAAGCCTGGCGGTCGGTGCATCAAGTGTTGAGCCTGCTGGCGCGCGACCAGCTGCCGCGCGTGCGCCGGGCGCTGGCCGAGGCGCTGAAAACCTTGCCCGACGCGCCGCACGACATTGTTTTCGCATTGGCCATGGATGCCGAGACGGCGGTCGCGTCTCCCGTGCTCGAATTCTCGCCGGTGCTGACCGACGAAGACCTGCAGGCGGTGATCCAGGCGAGCCCCATGACCGCGCAGATCGCCGCCATCTCCCGGCGCATCAATGTCGGCGAGGAGGTGTCCAACGCCATCGTCGGTACCGGCAACGTCAAGGCCATCACCGCCCTGCTGATGAATGCCAGCGCCCAAATCCGCGAAGAAACCCTGGATGCGATCATCGACGCAGCTCCCCGCCAAAGCACCTGGCACGAGCCTCTCGTGCATCGCCCCATGCTGAATGCGCGCGCAGCCTTGCGCATCGCCGAGTTCGTCGCCGACTCCCTGCTGCAGACCCTGGCGTCGCGCACCGACATCGATGCCGAAACCATGGCGGCCCTGGGCAAGATCGTACGCGAGAAGCTGCGCCGCGACGACGGTAAGGGACTCTCGCCCGAGGACCGCGAGGCTATTCTGCATCCGGAAGTGCTGAAGCTGGCCGAAAAGCAAACCGAGGCGCTGGCGCAAAGCGGCAAATTGACGCCGCAATACGTCCTCAACGCCTCCGCCGAAGGTGTCACGCCGCTGATCGTAAGCGCGCTCGCGCGTCTGGCCGATCTGCCGACCGGCGCCGTGGCAGAAGTGATTCGCACTGCCAGCGCCAAAGGCATGCTGGCGGTCGCCTGGGCCGCCGATTTCAGCGCCGAGGATGCCGCACAGCTGCAACTGAAGGTCGCGCGCGTCACGCCCGATGCCGTGATAAAACCGCGCGCCGGCGGTGGCTTCGACTCGACCGAAGCCGAACTCGAGTGGCAGCTCGAGATGTTCAAGGATATCGCCGAAGGCAAAGCCTCGCCGATCGGCTAGGCGCGCGCCTTGGCCCGTTCTTCCAGCCAAGCGATCAGATCATCCGTCAGGAAATGACAGTGGCTCGTGTCCTCGTCCGCCCTGGCCGGGCTCTCCGGATGTTGCACCCAGACCGTAGTCATGCCGAGATCGGCCGCCGGCTTGAGATTACGGTGGATGTCTTCAAACATGATCGCCCGGGCCGGGGCAATGCCGTGGCGCGCCACGAGTTCGCCGTAAGGCGCCGGTTCCGGCTTGGGAATGTAGCTACTGGCCTTGATATCGAAGATGCCCGCGAAATGCCGCGTGATGCCCAAGCGTTCAATGACGTTGACCGCGTGACGTTCGGAGCCGTTGGTGTAGATGAATTTGCGGCCCGGCAGGCGCGCGAGCACGGCATCCAGGCGCAGGTCGGGCGCCAGCACTGAATGGTCGATGTCGTGCACGTAGTCTAAAAAATCATCGGGTTCGATGTGGTGGTTGAGCATCAGCCCGCGCAGGGTGGTGCCGTAAGTCCAGTAGTAGTGCTTCTGGAGCTTGAAGGCCTCGTCCGGCGGAATTCTCAAGAGATCGACAATGAACGCTTTCATGCGTTTATCGATCTGCGGAAACAGATGTGCGCTGGCCGGGTAAAGCGTGTTGTCGAGATCGAAGACCCAGTCCTCGATCTGGTTCAATGCCCTATCGGGCACGGATCAGCGTGCCCGCACCCGACGGCGTGAACAGCTCGAGCAATACCGCGTGCGGCACACGGCCATCGATGATGACGGCGCCCTCGACGCCCAGCTCGACCGCTTCCAGGCAGGTCTCGACCTTCGGGATCATCCCGCCGGAAATGGTGCCCGACTGAATGAGGGTCTTGGCGCGCTCGACGGTCATTTCCTTGATCAGGCGGCCGGTATCATCCAGCACTCCCGCCACGTCGGTGAGCATCAACAGACGCGCAGCCCCCGCCGCGCCGGCGATGGCGCCGGCGACGGTGTCGGCGTTGATGTTGAAGGTTTCGCCGTTCGGACCGATGCCGATGGGGGCGATGACCGGGATGATGTCGGATTCTTCGAAGGTATCGAGAATATGCGGATTGATCTCGGCCGGCTCGCCGACAAAACCCAGGTCGAGGATTTTTTCGATGTTCGAGCCCGGGTCTTTCTTCGAGCGGCGCAATTTCCGCGCCTTGATCAGATTGCCGTCCTTGCCCGACATGCCGACCGCGAAGCCGCCGGCCTTGTTGATGGCGGACACGATCTGCTTGTTGATGGAGCCCGACAGCACCATCTCGACGATTTCAACCGTGGCGGCGTCGGTGACGCGCAGGCCGTCGATGAACTCGCTTTTGATCTTGAGGCGGTCGAGCATGGCGCCGATCTGGGGGCCGCCGCCGTGTACGACGATGGGATTGATGCCTACCTGCTTGAGCAGCACGATGTCGCGGGCAAAGCTGTCAGCGACTTTCTCGTCGCCCATGGCGTGGCCGCCGTATTTCACACAGACCGTTTCGCCCGAGTGTTCGCGCATAAACGGCAGCGCCTCGGCCAGGATGCCGGCTTTCTCGAGCCAGATGTCGTTGTCGGTCTTGTCGGCCACTTGATCTCTCGGCGAATGAGTGAAGGACGGTGAGTGACTTTTCCTACTCTGGCAAGGCCATCTCTGACAAGGCGGCTCGCACCTCGGCGAGGCCAAAACCCTCGGCAGCGCTGGTTACCAATATATCAGGGTGTGCGGCGACATGCTCTTTGAGCTCCAGGGCGATGGCCTCCCGGGCGGCCATGAGCGGCCCCGGCTTCACTTTATCTGCCTTGGTCATGATGATCTGATAGTTCACGGCCGAATCGTCCATCAGCTTCATGATCGTGCGGTCGACCTCTTTGAGACCATGGCGGCTGTCGACCAGCACCAGGGCGCGGCGCAGCGTCGGGCGGCCCTTGAGGTAGAGTTTGATGAAATTGGTCCAGGAGGCGACTTTGTCCTTGGGCGCCTGGGCGAAGCCATAGCCGGGCAAGTCAGACAGCATCAGCCGGTGGGCCAGGTGGAAGAAGTTGATTTCCTGGGTGCGCCCCGGCGTGACCGAAACGCGCGCCAGCGCCTTGCGCCCGGTGAGCGCGTTGATCAGGCTCGATTTGCCGACATTGGAGCGCCCGGCAAAGGTGATCTCGGGAATATCCGCATCGGGCATTTCCTCGAGCTTGAGCACGCCGCGCAAGAAGGTGCCTTCCTGGGCAAACAGCAGCCGTCCGGCCTCGATGACCTCAGGCTTGAAGACTGGATTGAGCTCAACTTCGGCCATCAAGTGGTCTTGGCTTTAGCTTCGGCGCGTTCACCGCGCTTCAGCAGCACCCACTGTTGAAGAATGCCGAGGGTATTGCTCCAGGCCCAGTAGATCACCAGACCGGCCGCATAGGGCGCCAGGACGAATGTGATCACCACGGGCATCAGCATCATGATGCGCGCCTGCATGGGATCCGCCGGCTGCGGGCTTAGGCGCTGCTGCATGAACATGGTCACGCCCATGATCAAGGGCCATGCGCCGATGCTCGCGAAGGTCAGGAACGAGGGAATGTCGTAAGGCAGCAAGCCGAACAGGTTGAGCACGCTGGTGGGATCGGGCGCCGACAGATCGTGCACCCAGCCGTAGAACGGCGCGTGGCGCATCTCGATGGTTACCGAAAGCACTTTATAAAGCGCATAGAACACGGGGATCTGAATCACGATGGGCAGGCAGCCGGCCAAGGGATTGGCTTTCTCGCGCTTATAAAGCTCCATCAGCTCCTGATTGAGCTTGGGGCGGTCGTTGGCGTGACGCTCCTGCAGGCGTTTCATCTCGGGCTGCAGGCGCTTCATCTTGTTCATCGTGCTGAACTGCTTGTTGGCGATCGGGAACATCAGGATGCGCACGATGGTCGAGAAGGCCAGAATCGCGATGCCGAAGTTGCCGATGACGCTGTGCAGCCAGCGCAGCAGCTTGAAGAACGGAATGGTCAGGAACCAATACCATCCGAAGTCGATGGCGCGGTCGAAGCGCATCAGACCCGGATCCTTGGAATAGGCGTCCAGCAGCTCAAGTTCCTTGGCGCCCGAGAACAGATAGCCCTTGATGGACTTGGTTTCACCGGGCTGGGCCGTGATGGGATCGGCGCGCAGGTCGGTCTGGAAACGGTCGCGGCCACCGGCGTCGGCATGGCGGTAGGTGCCGGTGACTTTCACGGTGGGATCAAAGGCGACGGCGGCCAGCCAGTATTTGTCCGAAAAGCCGATCCAGCCGCCGACAGACTCGGCGGTGTCGCTGCTTTTCTTTTTCAGGTCCTTGTAGCTGACCTCTTTGGAGGCGTCGTTGAAGGCGCCGATGGGGCCCTCAAAGGCCATGCCCATGCCTTTGCTTTCGTGCACGTCGAATCTCACGACAAGACTATAGGGGTAGAGCGTGACCGGCTTGTCGCCGCCATTGGCGACGGATTGCTCAACGGTGAACAGGTATTCCTTGTCGGCGCGGATGGTGCGCGTGAACACCAGTCCCTGACCATTGTCCCAAGTCAGCACCAGCGGCGTGGTTTCGGTCAGCACCGCATCGGGAGTGGCAGCCCAATCGGTGGTCGGGCCGGGAAGGGCGACGGTGCTGTCGGAGGCGATCCAGCCCCATTCGGAGTAGTAAGGATGCGGCGTGTCTTGCGGAGCCAGCAGCACGATCTCGGGGCTGGCGGTATCCAGAGTCTCGCGGTAGTTGGCCAGGGTGATGTCGTCGAAGCGGCCGCCGGTCAGCGACAGCGAGCCATGCACATGGGGTGTGGTGATGCGCACGCGCCGGGCGGGTGCGGCGGGTGTTGTATCGGTTGCCGGCGCCATCGCAGCGGGCGCCGAGACACCCGGTGCATCGCCCGGTTTCGGCGGCACGGCGTTGGTGGCGGGCGCGTCGGCGGTCTGTTCGCCCGGCGGCGGCGCCTTGGGCGAGAAGAACAGCTCCCAGCCCAGCAGGATGGCGATCGACAGGATGATGGCGACGATGGTGTTGCGGCTGTCCATGAACGGTCTGCGGTACTGTTACTTTGAGGTGGGAGGAGTTTGCGGGCAGCAAGACCTATGGGCCTTGGCCAGTCCCGTCAAGTTAAGCGAAAACGTCTCGGGCACGGGGTCAAAACCCCCGGCTGTCCACGGGTGACAGCGCAGGATGCGCCGGATCGTGAGCCAGCAGCCCTTGAGCGCCCCGTGCGCGCCGATGGCCTCGGCGGCATAATGCGAACAGCTCGGATAAAAGCGGCAACGCGGTCCGAGCAGCGGCGCGATGAACAGCTGATAGAGCCGGATCAAGGCGCCGAGGATCAGCGCCGGAATACGAAACAAGGCCTGCATCAGGTCCGGCTCACCGGGTTCGCTTGGGCGGGCTTCTTCTCGGCGAGCTTCTTGAGGGCCTGGCGCAGCTCCTGCTCGAGCACGGTAAAGTCGCGCGTCAGGGTCTCGGGTCGGCCGATGAAAACATAGTCCTGGGCCGGATCGGCGGCTTCCGGCATGACTTTATCGACCAACGCCCGCAGGCGGCGTTTCACGCGGTTGCGGGCGACCGCGTTGCCGACCTTACGGCTGGCGGTGAAGCCCACCCGCAAGACGTGGGCCTCAACATTACGGGGCGCGGTTTGAACGGTGAAGCCTGGGGTCGACCGGCGCGCGCCGCTAGCACCCAGGCGCAGAAAGTCCGCCCGCGTCCTGAGCGTAGTCCAGCGACGGCCAGCTTTTTGACGCTCTTGGGGCGTTCCAGAACCCGGCAGCTTTTGTAAGGCTTGCTCCGTGTCCCAGGCCATGGCGTTCCATCCGATGAGGCATCGGCCCTTCAGCGTCGTCATCCGCCGGAGAAGTCGGCGGAGATCGACGTTAGGCCGACAAGCGCTTACGGCCTTTGGCGCGACGGTTGGCAATGACCTTGCGGCCGCCAACGGTTGCCATACGGGAACGGAAGCCGTGACGGCGCTTGCGCACGAGTTTGCTCGGCTGATAGGTGCGTTTCACGTCACCAACTCCAGTTAATCAAAGAGAAAAAACACCCGCACCGGAAGACCCGGCGCGATGTGCCGGCGGTGTATACGGGCGAGGGGGGGCAAAGTCAATGCTCCGGCGCAGCGAAATTTGCCCGAAGCGCACGATAATATTCAATTATATCAATTATTTATCAACTGTTAACGGCCCAAGTCCGGTTTCGGCCCTGTGCCAGCGAGCGATTTTGGGGCCTGGGAGGGCGTAACCGGCGGACGGTCGTACCGATTCGCCCCTGGCCCAGGTAAACTGGCGCCATGGACGATGCGCGTACGGATCTGAGGTTAGACGAGGCCGGCCTGGACGCGGCGCGTGCGGACAGTGTCGTGGCCGCCCCGCAGCGCGACTCGAAAACGTCCAGCCTGTCGGCCCGGCTCCTGTGGTTCACCATTGCCTTCGTGATGATGGCCGAAATCGTCTTCTTTATGCCGAGCGTGGCCCACTACCGCGTCAACTACCTCAACGACAAACTGGCCACGGCGCATCTGGTGCTGACGGCCCTCGACGTCGCCGCCGTCAAGACCGGCCAGATCGATCCGTTGCTGCGCGATAATTTGCTGTCCCAAGGCCGTATCCTCGGCATGTCGGTGCAGCGCCCTGGTTTGCCCACGCGCACCTTCGGCCCCGCAATTCCGTCGCGTATTCCTTATGCCTACGACCTGCGCCGCGACATGTTCTGGGATCTGGTGGTCGATGCCTTCAAGACCATGCTGCGCCGGGACACCTATGCCGTCATGGTCACCGGCCTCAGTCCGTCCAATCCGGCGGTGCTTGTTGACGCGGTGTTCGACGAGCGCCCCTTGCGTAGCGAGCTATGGGCCTATGCGGGCCGTATTCTTCTCATCAGCGTGATCATCTCGGTCGTCTCGGCGGTCCTGGTCTACGCCACGCTGCAATGGCTGGCGGTGCTGCCTCTGCGCCGCATCACCGCCAGCATGACGGGTTTCCAGAAAGCGCCGGAAGACCCGCGCAGCGTCATCCATCCTTCGGCGCGCCGTGACGAAGTCGGCGTCGCCGAGCGCACGCTTGCGGCCATGCAGCAGGAACTGCGCACCGCGCTCTTGCAAAAAGAACGCCTGGCCGGCGTGGGCACGGCGGTGACCAAGATTTCCCACGACCTCAAGAATCTCCTGGCGACGGCGATGCTGGAGTCCGAGCGCCTCGAGGCCATGCCCGACCCGGAAGTCAAACGCCTGACCGCCGGCATGGTGCGCGCTCTCGACCGCGCCGTGCAGCTGTCGGCCTCGACATTGCGCTTCGCCAAGGAAGGCCTGCCGCAGGTTCACAAACAACCGCTGCAGGTGGCGGTATTGCTGGCCGACCTCAAACAGTCTATCCAACCGATCCTGAAAAACAGTGTCATCACAATAGACGCCCGCGCCGATACGGTGTTCGCGGGCGATCTCGACCTCCTGCACCGGGCCTTTGAAAACCTTCTGCGCAACGCCGACGAAGCCGGGGCCGCCTGCATTACGCTGACGGCCATGGAAGAAGGCGGCTACCAAACAATCCATGTGACCGACACGGGCACAGGTCTTCTGCAGAAGGCCCGCGACAATCTTTTCGTGCCCTTTGCCGGCTCGACGCGGGCGGGCGGATTCGGGCTGGGCCTGCCGATCGCGCGCGAGCTTTTGCGTGTGCAAGGCGGCGACATCACGCTGCTGTCGACATCGCCAGAGGGCACGTGCTTTGTCGTGCGCCTTCCGCTATGACACTGCGCCATATATAGAGCGGCGGAAAATCACGTGGGCCTGTCTGAAATTATCGGCATGATCGTGCTGGTCGCGGCTATCGGCGCCGTGATGTGGTATTACCGCGCCCGCGACTAGCCTTCCGGCCTATGCAAATCTAAGCTAAACCTTATCCCATGAGCACAGAACCAAAGGCCAAAGTTTCGAGGCTGACTACGCGTGATCTAGCGGCCCGCAAAGGTGGCGAGCCGATGGTGTGGCTGACGGCCTATTCGGCGCCGACGGCCCGCGCCATGGATGCGCATGTGGACGCAATTCTGGTGGGCGACTCCTTGGGTATGACCGTCTACGGCATGGACTCAACGCTGACGGTAACCCTCGACATGATGATCGCCCATGGCCGAGCCGTGGTGCGGGCATCGTCGCGAGCTTGTGTCATCGTCGACATGCCCTTTGCCTCGTACCAGGCCTCGCCCGCCGACGCCTACCGCGGGGCGGCGCGCGTGATGGCCGAAACCGGCTGCGCCGCGGTGAAGCTCGAAGGCGGCGTGGAAATGGCCGAGACCATTACCTTTCTCGTCGCCCGTGGGATTCCCGTCGTCGGCCATGTCGGCCTGACGCCGCAGTCGGTGAACAGGTTCGGCGGCTACCGCGCGCAAGGGCGCACTGCTGCCGAAGCCCAGAAAATCACCGCCGACGCCAAGGCCGTTGTCGCGGCCGGGGCCTTTGCGCTGGTCATCGAAAAAACGCTGGAGCCTTTGGCCCGCGCGATCACCAAAGCCGTGTCGGTGCCGACCATCGGCATCGGCGCGTCGCCGGCATGCGATGGCCAGGTTCTCGTCGTTGATGACGTCACCGGTGTCTTCGATCAGTTCAAGCCGAAGTTCGTCAAACGTTACGCCGAAGTCGGCCGCGATGTGAGCAATGCCGTCGCGGCCTATGCCGCAGATGTGCGTGCCGGCCGTTTCCCGACGATGGAGCATTGCTTCGTCGCCGACAAAAAGAACAAACCCGCAAAACCGAAAAAATAGCCGCGCCATGGCAAGTGCATACGCAGGAGCAATGGTCGCCGTGCGCGACGTCGATAGTCTTCGCCGACGCATCCAGGCTTGGCGGCGCGAAGGCCTGTCGGTTGCGCTGGTGCCCACCATGGGCGCGCTGCACAAGGGTCATCTGACTCTCATGGACCGCGCGCAGAAAATGGCCGATCGCGTGGTTGCGACGATCTTCGTCAACCCCAAGCAGTTCGGACCGCGCGAGGACTTCGCGGCTTATCCGCGGCGCGAAACCGAAGACTTTGAAATGCTGGTGGCTGCCGGCGTGCACGTGCTGTTCGCGCCCGACGTGCCGGCGATATATCCGCCGGGATTTGCGACCAATGTAGGCATCACCGGCCTCAGCGATGTTCTCGACGGCGCCCATCGTCCGGGTCACTTCGATGGTGTTGCGACGGTGGTGACTAAGCTCTTGTTGCAGGTGCTGCCCGATATCGCGCTGTTCGGCGAGAAGGACTATCAGCAGCTGATGATCATCCGCCGGCTGGTGGCGGATTTGAATATCCCGGTGGACATCATCGGTGTGCCGACCGTGCGCGAAGCCGATGGCCTGGCGATGTCGTCGCGCAACGCCTATCTCAGCGCCGACGAACGCGCCCGGGCGCCAGCACTATATAAAGCGATCACCGCCGCCGCAGCCCAGATTGCAAAAGGCGGGGATATTGCGGCGGCCCTCGCCGTCGCGCGCGATGCGATCGGCCAAGCCGGCTTCGGCACCATCGATTACGTTGAAGCGCGCCACGCGGAAACCCTGCAGCCTCTCAAAGCCGGCGAGCCCGGACGCGTGCTGGCCGCCGCGCACATGGGCCGTGCACGCCTGATTGATAACGTCACTATTTAGAAAAAGCCGCCTGATCCGAAAGCGCGCCGGCTTAGTGCACGTAGATGTGCACTTCCGGTGTCGTTACGGCTGGGGCAGCCATCGCCGCCATGGCGACGCGTTCCGCCGGCAGACCCATGCTGGTCATGGACTTGAACACGGCATCGGCGTCACGACGCGCGGCTGCCTGGCCGGCTTCGTTGGGCGACACCGCGACCAGATCAAAGGTCGCATCGGGGCGGCGTTCGAGGGCGCGGCTCAGCGCCTGGTAAAGCGCGGGCTCATAAACAACATCCGGTTTATCGAAGCGGATGACGACCAGCGGGCGCTTATCGGCGAAGGACGCCGGTGTCACCGACGCGACGGCGCGGGGTGCGGCCGCGGCGACACGGCGCGCGGAAGACGAGCCGGCGGCATAGGACTGTCCGGTGTTGATGTCCGAGGCCAACTGCACCAGCGAGGTGCGCTCGTTGGTGACATAGACGGCCTGGCGGTTGATCTCGTTGTTGAGGCTGAGCAGCGCGCGGTCGATGACGATGGCGTTCTGGTTGACTTCGTCTTCGAGGATGCGGAGCTGGCGATGATCTTCTTCCAGCGCGCCCGACAGGTTGTAGGCGGCGCGGATGTTCTCAAGAATGAAGGCCGAGGTGCCGGCGTCGCCCGAAACCTGGGCCGACAGCGTGTTCAAGGTGGCGATATCGGCGTCGATCTGGGTCAGCTGAGTCTGGGCCTGGCTCCACTCGGCCAGGAGTTCCGGGTTGCCCGGGGTCGAGCCCATCTGCAGGCGCGAGCGGATCGCGCCGACGCGGGTGTGGTAGGAATTCACATTGGCCACAGTCTGGGTGCGGATCGTTTCCAGCTGGGCCGCGCGGGTCTGGGTATTGGTCTTGAGCTTTTCGAAGTCCGAACGCAGCTGGGCGGCTTTTTGGCCGACGGCGGTCGGGCCAAATTTGCTGGTGGTCGGTGCAACCGGCCCGCTCTGAACCTCGGCGGCCATTTGCACGGGCTTGGGCTCGGCGGCATTGGCGCCAGACAGGCCCATGCCACCCACGGCCGAACAGGCGCTGAGAACAGCGGCCAGAGCGGCGATGGTTATTGGCTTACCGAAGTTTAATGCGCTGCGGCGCGTGCTTATTGCGCTGCGACGCGGCATTTCTTGAATCCCCACGCCTTGTCCCCGGTATTGCTTGGAGAGCCCCTGAAACTGCATCCTTACACTCACATTCCCACTACCGGATCGGACAGGGCGATTTCGCGCGCGTCATTCCGGTCTGCCCCGAAAACAAGCCTTAGAATTCGCCCCCAAAGGCTTGGCGACACTCCCAAATTTAGGAACACCCCAGTCGTACACCGACTTTACTCAATGGTTTCCGCAAGAACAAGTCGCCAGACGACTCCCGCGGCCCAAGGGCCCCAAGGATTTCCAATTGTTTTCCTTGCATCCCTCTGACGATCTTAGTATCCCAGGCCTCCCCGCGAACCGGGAAATGGCGGAATTCGTGCCGCTTTTTCAGATTTGTGGGTTCAAAGGGCCGGATTTCTTATGATGCGGCCCTGAGATGCGCCCGTAGCTCAATTGGATAGAGCATCTGACTACGAATCAGAAGGCTGGAGGTTCGAGTCCTTCCGGGCGCGCCATTTCTCTCTTTTCATTTATTTGTCTCGTTTGAGCGTCAAAACGCCGTTCTCGTACCAATAGAGCGCGACCGTTCCAGCATCGACCGGGCGGATCACCGCCCCCGGTCCCCAGCCGTACCCGCCGCAGACCACGTTAAAGCCGCCGTCCACCTGAAATATGGTTTCCGGGTTGCGGGCAACGGCTGGCGTGAAATGGGGTACACCTTCACAATTGTCGGCGGCCGGATCGATCGGGCGGGATGGCGTGCCCTTCAACCAGGCAATTTTATCGGCGCCGAAGTGCACCACGGCGCCCATGAATTGCGGGTCGTCGAT